>VGIF01000022.1 GCA_016868015.1 Betaproteobacteria bacterium | reverse complement strand
CGAAAGCGCCTTCGGCCTGATGAAATCAGCATTCATTTCGCATAATCGGCATCATCGCTTTCCTCGGGCGCACCTTTTACCTACTTGATCAGCGTATCCTTAGCTTCATCCTTAGTGCCACCGGTAGCCGAAGAAACGAGCAGGTTCTGCAGCGCCTTCGTCTCATCCAATAGCTCGTGCATATTAAAAACTACCCCGCCACCCGCACATGCACCCCCTCCCACCCCGATTTCTTCATCGCATCCGTCAGTTGCACACTGCGTAGCCCATCGATGCCGGTAGCCGCAGGCGCACGCCCTTCGAGCAGCGATTTGCTGAAATCGACCACGCAGGCTTCGTGCGCGTTGATCGCGGGGTAGGTTTGTTTACGCGTCGTACCGTCGTTTAGCGCGACTTCCATTTCGCCGCCGGCGCGGCTTCTCGTCAGCGCGCGGCCGGTGATGCGACCTTTGGCCCCGTAGATCACAAAGTCGTTGTGTGGGTTGGGCGTGGATTGGTTGACGTTTAACTGCGCCAGCGTGCCGTTAGCGAATTTGAAAGTCGTTAACGAGGTGGTTTCCATCACGCCCGGTGGGGTTTCGAACATCGCCGACACCATGACGATTTCCGAATTCAAAATAAAACGCAGAATGTCGTAGACATGCGTGCCGACGTTCATGCTGGTGCCCAGGCCCGCTTGCGCCGGATCCTGGCGCCAGGTGGCGGCAACGCTGGCCGCGCCGACGCCGGCGCTCGCTTCCAACTGCACCATGATCACGTTGCCGATTTCGCCGCTTTGCACCACGCGCCGCGCTTCGATGAAGCACGGCATCTGGCGGTTGTGGAAATTCACACCCAGCGTGACCCCCGCTTTTTCGCATTCGCGCACGATACGCTCAGCATCAAGTGCGCTGGTGGCCATGGGTTTGTCGCAAAACACATGCTTGCCCGCGCGCGCCGCGGCGATCGCCTGCTCGGCGTGCTGCGCGTTAGGGGTGTGGATCGCTACCACGGTGACTTCGGGGTTTTTGAGGAGATCGTCGTAGTGGGTGTAGGCGTGCTTGGCGTTAAAGCGCCGGGCGAAGTCGTCGGCGCGTTCCTGCGAGCGGCTCACCACGCCGATCAAGCGGTTGCCCGCGTATGAATTGATGCCGGGCAGCACGCGATCTTGCGCGATGCGCCCGGTGCCAATGAGTCCCCATCCGTTTATTTTATCCATGGCGGGAACTCTAACAACACGGCCCGCGGCTGTAAATGCACCAACCCGCGCCGCGGCCGGATACCGCGCTCAGCCAGCGCCGCCGGCATCACCGCGCGGCCTATCCTGACGCCGCGCGTGCCGCAGCAGGAACAATGCCGGCAACGCCGCCAACCACAAAGTCGAGGGGATCGGCACGGTGCGCAGCGCCGTTGGTGTTGCGAACACAAAATCGTCGGTGACCGCAAGATCGATGCCGCGTCCCAGATCCTCCGCGCCGAACGATTGAATCGTGTTGCCGCTCAGGCTGAACAACGCATGAGTGCCCACGGTCAACAACACCTCGGCGACGATCGCCTGATCGAACAACACGCCCAGAAACTGATGCTCGCCGCTTTGGCCGATGGGCACATCGAATTTGCCCAGGCTGATGCGCCCGCCGTTGGCGGTTTGCCCGAAGTACTCGATCGCGCTCGTGCCCGCCAGCTCGACATCGGCGAAGATCGCGCCAAAGCCGCGCGTGCCGGCCACGGTGTTGGTGCCCGGCAGCACAAAACTTTGGCCGATGAAACGGTCGTCAAACTGCCCCGGCCGGGTGTCGAACATGGCAAACGTATTGGCCGGCGAGAACGCGGGGAACTCACCCGCGCTGCCGGGGTTGACGCTGCTAAAACCGTCACCGCTCACCGCATACGGCGCGGCGTATATCGCGCCCACCCCGCGAAAGCGGTCCACCGGAATCTCCACGGTTTTACCCGGATCGATCACGCGGGTAGCCGGATTGACATCGGTGCCGTCAAGTCTGACGCCGTCCCACGCAATGCGCGAGCCGCCGCCCACCGCGGCGCGAAAGGCGTTGAATTGCGTGGTCGCCGCCACCCCCGATCCGGAAAAGACTATCGGGCTGGCGTGCGCCGGCAGGGTAAGGGTTGCCCCGCACAACAGGGCGAGCGCGCTTAAACATCGTAACGAGCGTTGCATAATGGCCTCCTGATTAGTGTTGATGAAGCATCGCGACGGCACGGCTTTGCGCCGTCCTCGCGATATACGGCGCCGCGCGCAAATCGGTTACAGCACTGGGGCGGCCGCCGACGGCCTAGGCCATGCGACCGATGTGGGCCGTGACGCGCGCATAGCGAACCAGGCGGAGACCACGCTGAGAGGAAACCCGCGACAGCACGCGCGAGCGCACACTCTGTTAACATTCCATCCACAAGAAGCAACGCCCCATCAATGGCCGAAACCGCCGAACTGCAGCAGTTGCTTGCCCGCGTCGCGCTCACCGCGTGGCGTTCCGTCGCCTGTACGAGGCCACGGCGCCGTCTCTATTGGGCGTCGCGCTACGTATATTGCGGCAACGCGAGCGGGCGGAGGACGTGTTGCAAGATGCATTCGTCAACATCTGGAATCGGGCGTCGGGTTATCAAGCAGCGTTAAGCCAGCCGATGACCTGTTTGACCGCCATTGTGCGTAACCGCGCGCTGGACGAGCTGCGCAGTAGCGCGCGCCACGCCGCCGAGTCGTTGGCGGATGAAGAGACAGGCACCACGCATGACATCGAAGACGCGAGCCCCGGCCCGCAAGCGCTGCTCGAACAAGCGGGCGACGCGCTCGCCATCCGCGATTGCCTCGATGAAATCGAAGGCCCGCAGCGGCAGTGCCTGGCGCTGGCGTTTTACCAGGGGCTTAGCCACGCCGAAGTGGCCGCGCATATCGGCTCGCCGATTGGCAGCGTCAAAGGCTGGATCCGGCGCGCACTCGACAAACTGAAACGCTGCCTCGATCGATTGGCATGAATTACAACAAGCCCGAACTCATCGACAAGCTCGCCGCCGAATACGTGCTCGGCACCATGAGTGCGCGCGTGCGCCGGCGTTTTCAAAAAATTCTGCGCACGTCGCTGGCCACGCAACGTGCGGTGCAGGATTGGGAACAGCGCTTGACGCCGCTCGCGCGCGCGGTGCCGGCGGTCAAACCGCGCGCGGCAACGTGGGATGCCATCGAGCGCAGAACCGGTGGCGCGGCGCGCACAGCGGAAAAATCGTCGGGCTCGTTCTTAGGATTGATCAAGCCTGCGCTCGGCGTGGCGTTTGGCGTGCTCGCCACGCTGGGCGTGGTGCGCCTCTTTCCCGACGCGGTGATTCCGATCGACAAGATCGTGCAGTCGCGCAGTACACTACCCGAAAGTTATGTCGGCCTGTTAACCGACGCCAACAACAACCCGGTGGTGCTGGCGAGTTCCACGCGCCACGGCAAAACCATGTCGATCAAAATGCTGCGCAAGGTCGACGTGCCCGCCGGCAAAGTGCTGCAACTGTGGGCGATTCCCGCTGAAGGCGCGGCGTTTCCTTTGGGCGTCGTGCCCGCCGAAGGCAAGAGCACGTTTCAAATGGCCGACACTTCGGAAAAACTGCTTTCTAAAGTGCCGCGTTTGGGCGTGTCGATTGAAGACGCGCCCGTGCAAACCGGCGCGCAGCCTTCGACGTATGTGCTGACCGGTAATTGCGTTAAGTTGTGGTGATGCCAGCGCGATCCCGTCTTGAGTGAATTATCATAAGTAATTGATTTTATTACATATTTTAGATACGCCATTTTTTAACGTTCAACGCGTTCGCGCGATCAAAAATTTTCCGCGCACAAAGCGTCTCCAGTTTGTAACGTCGCTCCGTATATCCGCACAGGTCGCGCAATCACGCGTAACCGCCCAACAAACAGGAGACGACCATGAACAAACTAATGCTCGCAACACTGACCACCGCATTCGCCGCCAACCTTTCGTTTGCACAATCGATCGCTTTTAACAACGGCGTGATGACCGACAACGCCGGCCGCACGCTTTACACCTTCGATAAAGACACCGCCAACAAGAGCAACTGCTACGGCGGTTGCGCCGCGGCGTGGCCGCCGTTTTTCGCGAAAGACGGCGAGCAGGCCAAAACCGGCTTTTCGATCGTCGCGCGTGACGACGGCAGCAAGCAATGGGCGATGAACGGTAAGCCGCTTTACTACTTTCTGGCCGACGCCCGGCCCGGCGATATCCGCGGCGACGGTGATGGCGGCGTGTGGCACGTCATTCGCCGCGGCGGCGCGCAAGCGCAGCCCAAGGCCGCTGCGCGCCAGGCGGCTGGCGGCTACCCCGTGGGCAGCACCGCCGGCTACTGATGCGGACGCGCGCGTAGCCAGGATGGCCTGCTGTCCAACCGCGTTGCCATCGCCCGCCGATAATCGATCTGCTCTCTTTGTATGAACAAATCCATCATGGAGCGCTTACATTTATCCCAATGGACGTTACGGCTCACCGCGCTCGGCTTCGCGCTGCTCTGGGGCTTGAGCGCGGCCGGGCAGCGGCACGCCGCAAACCCGGCGCCGCGCCCGCTGGCGCACGCACCACCCGCCTTCACCACTTGCAACGAATGGGGCGGCCAAACGGTCGCGCGCACGGAACTCTTTTTCGGGCTGGCGCGGCCCGATGGTTCAACGCTCGGCGCCGGGGAATTTCAATCATTCGTCGATAGCGAAATCACGCCGCGCTTTCCGCGGGGCTTGACGCTGCTTGGCGGCAGCGGCCAGTATCGCGATATCAACGGCGCCACGATACGAGAAAATTCCAAGCTACTGATTCTGCTCTACCCCTACGAACGCGAGGCCAGCGGAAAGATCGAAGCAATTCGCGCAGCGTACATCAAGGCTTTCGCGCAACAAGCGGTGTTGCGCGTGGATGGCGCCTCTTGCTTGTCGTAATGTCGTAGCCAAAAAAAACGCCGCGGGCCTTGCGGCCCGCGGCGCCCCTGGGAACTGTGACGAGAATTCGCGGGGAGGAGGTTTGAATTGTCGTCTCAGCCTTCGGGAGAGCGGTTCCCCGGTCAGTTACCGGTTGTGCCTTGCAGGGCGACCTGCGCGGGCGCTGCCTGCAGTGTCGAGGGCGCCGGCGTGGCGGGCGCCTCGATGGCGATGGCGAGCGGCGGCGCAGTACCTGTCGTCCCTGCGCTGCTCAACGCGGCCGCCGGCAGCGGCTGCGCCGCAGCAAGCGCGCGTGCTTCGCGCTGGGGAACACCGGATTGGTTACCAGCACATAGCGATTGGTGAACGGTATACGCACCATTCTTTCGTCATCGTTCATTGCAACGCGCACGGGCGCGGGCGCCGCCCGCGGCGCGGCCACCACCTCGGGCGCGCGAGCTGGTGCCGGTGTTTCGGTCACCGTGGCTTGCGTCTGCGTTTCGGTGCTGGTTTGGGTTTCGGTGTTGGTGGGTGGTGCCGCTTGTGTTTCAGCGGGCACCGCCGGTAACGCGGCGGGCGGTTGCGGCACCGAAGTGACTTCGCTGATCGCCGCGATGCCGGCGGTTGCGCCAACGAGAACGCCGGCAACCGCCAGCGCGATCATGGTGGGACGTTTTTGCATCGAAAATCTCCTTGCGCGTTTTGCCCTGCGTGTTTTAGAAGGAACTCGATCGTCTTACGGGAAAATCTGACTGCCGTAGCGCGCGCCAGTTCGGATTATTTTTTGATGCGTAATGGTTTAGAAATTCTACCGACAGGCCTTTAAAAAATATCAATAAAATCAAATAGTTACAATACTCTCATTAAGGCTATCCACTAGCAGCCGAGAAAAAGCGAAAGCCTGCCGCCGGATACGGGCATTCAGCGTGCACCAGGTCACCGCAGTAGCTCACCAATTTTGGCAAGGCGGCGGCCGCTTGTGCCGGCTCCAATCCACGATTGAGTAACAGATCCAGATACGTGAATTCAAGCAACGCGCTTGCGCCCCAATCGACGCTGGTGGTGTAACCGGACACCGCAAACGGCTGCTTGTTCAGCGCGCGCTGGCCATCCAGCCCCACCAGACACGACGAAAAATGCAGTAACTTCAAATTGCCCGCATCGCGCACCGCGTTTAACACGCGCGTGGTGTCGATCACCTCGCCATGCACAGAAAGCCCCTCGGCGACGCCGTGGCTCGCGACCATCAAAATCGCGGGCTCCGGTATATAGGCCAACTCGCGGCACCAGTGATCGAGACTGTCGGCGTCATGAAAAAAACGCTGGCGCACGCGCACCTGCGGCAGCCGCGCGAACACTTCGCGCAGCATGTGGCCAAAGGCGTATTCGCTTTCAGCGAGGCTGCGTTGCCAATGCGCCTCGAGCACCAGCAGCCAGGTAATCCCGCGCTCGGCTTGCACGCGGCGCCCGCGCCACGACCTTGCTTGCGCCACGCCCTGCGCGCGCCATTCGCCGGCGAATAAATAACCTTCGTCGTACTGTTCGAACCAGCCCTCGCCTTGCGCGCGCGGTTCGCGATAACAAAACTCCAAACGCCCGCCCTTAACGCTGCCTTCGATCAGCGAAGGCCCCGCGCCCTCGTACGAACCGTGCACACGGTCGGCCTCGTGCAGCAGGCGCATGCGGCCAAATTCGGTTTCCCAAATGCCGTCCCAGCCGCGCTCGCCTACCCAGGCCCGCGCGCGCGTATCACCCGCCGGCGTGTAGCTGCCGGCAAAACGCCCCGCGCGCTGCAAGCGAAACGTGCCTTCGCCTTGCTCTTGCGGCTCTTGATAACGAAAGCGCAGTGTGTGGCTATGGTCCACCGTGCCTTCGATGCGCCCCTCGACGTTGCCGTAATGGTAGACGCCGCGCACGCCGTTGCCGCTTTGTTCGAGGGTCATCTGGCCAAACGTCGTCAGCCAGGAACCAGCGAAACTCATGGTGATGGGAGCGGCGGCCATGGCGGGCTATCGCGTGAAAGTCTAATAGAGTTTTTCGGTGATGCCGCGCACATCCGCGGCGTCGCGAAGCTGGCGTATGGCATTAAACGCAGCCGCGGCACTCGCCGTGGAAATCCGCGGCGCCTGTTTGGCGCAATCCATGAATTTTTCCTCGAGCTCGGCCCAGGTGAGCGCACGCGAGGGCGAACCCGGCGGCACATCGACGCGGATTTGATCGCGGCGGCCATCCGTTAACCGCACTTCGACTTCAACAAAGCCGCGGCTACCGGAGCTGCGTTTGTCAAACTGCGGATCATCGCCGCGGCTCGACTCGGTTTCATGCGCGTCGATGCGCTCGTAAAGCGCGGCAATTTGCGCTCGCCGCACCGCCTCGTCGCCAAACGACCACAGCGAGAACTTGCCGTCGAGCACGGCCGCGGCTATCGAATACGGCAGACTGAACTTGCCTTCTAGCCCGGTCACCGGCCGCGGATAAATCAGCACGTGCATGCCGCCGGGCGGCATGCGGCAAATCACTTTGTCGATCGACGTTGCATCAAAACCCAAGCGCTCGCGCAGCGTCAACACGCCGTCGATCGCGCGATGCGTGGCGTAACAACACGGAAATTTCTTCACCGCGATGCCGGGGTTGTCGATGACAAACGGCTGGCCCAGGCCGCGCACGGTAACTTCGGGGTCGGACGCGGCCGTGCCGTAGGTCGAATAAAAACCGGCGCTGGCTTCCATGATGTCCGGCGCGGCGCTAAAGCCCGATTGCGCGAGCCGAAACGCGCTCAACGCGCTACGCGCGGCCAATCCGGTGTGCAGCGGCTTGGTCATGGTGCCGAAGTTGCGCCTAAGGCCGCTTGCCATCGAGCCGGCAATGCCGAAGGCTTGTTGGATCGTCGGCGCATCGAGCTTGTGCAACTTGGCGAGCGCGGCGAGCCCCGAAAACAGCGCCAGCGTGCCGGTGGCGTGATAACCGCGCTGGTAATGCTCGTTGGTCATACCCACGCCGATTTTGCCGCCGACCTCCACGCCGACGATGTACGCTTCGATAAACGCTTTACCCGTGACCGGCGCGCCGTTCATGCTCGCCAGCAGCGCCGACAATATCACTGCGCTCGGATGCGCCGGCATCATCGACAACACATCGTCGTAGTCGAGCGCGTGGCCGAAGGTGCCGTTGATCAGCGCCGCGGTTTCCGCGGTGGCGGTAAGCCCGGTGCCCAGGATCGGTGAGGCGCCTGATTCGCGCGAGGTATCGAGATAACGCCGCAAGGGGTCCGCCACTTCCGAGCCCACGCCGGCGAGGATCACCGCAAAGGTATCGGCGATGACCTTGATCGCCTTGTCATCGGCGCCGGCCGGAAAATCCGCGGCTTGAGTGTTGACAATAAATTCGGCAATGCTGGCGGTAGCGCCCATAAAATGTCCTTTCCCGCCGCGTGGATGGAGGCGATGGACACGACGGCACCATGCGGCTTGCATGCGCCAATATACACAATAACGTCGGCCGGCGGCGCCGCGCAGTCATTTGCGCCCGGCGCCAATCGGGCGCATGATAGCCGCACCATCGTGCAACCTGCAGGGAGGTTCGGTTTATGGATAGTCATCAGCTCGCGGTCGTGCCCTTAACCGGCGCCATGGGCGCCGAAATCCACGGTGTCGATTTGGCCCGCCTCGACGACAAGACTTTCAGCGCCGCGCACCAGGTGCTGCTCGATTACGGTGTAATTTTTTTCCGCAACCAGAACATCACGCCCATGCAGCAAATGGCCTTCGCCAAACGCTGGGGCAACGTGCACCTGCATCCGCACATGCCGTGCCTGGCCGACCACCCCGGCATTATCGAAATCATCAAAAAAGAAGACGACACCACGGTGTTCGGCGCCAACTGGCACACCGATCAAATGTTTACGCCCACGCCGGCGCGCTACACCCTGCTCTACGCCAAGCAAGTGCCGCCGGTGGGCGGCGATACGCTGTTCGCCAACCTCTACATGGCGTACGACACCTTGTCCGAGGGTATGAAAAACCTGATCGCCGATTTACACACCATCAGCATTTACGACAAAAAGAAAAAACGCCCCGCCGCGATGAAACCCACCGCGCCCGAAGTCGATGCGCAGCCTGCCGAGCATCCGCTGGTGCGGCAACACCCGGAAACCGGACGCAAGGCGTTATACCTGTGCCACATCGGCATCACGCGCCAGATCGCCGGCATGACCGAAGAAGAAAGCAAGCCGCTGCTGACGTATTTATTCAATCACGCCACCAAGCCCGAATTCACCTGCCGCTTTCGCTGGGCGGTGGGCTCGATGGCGATCTGGGACAACCGCCGCGCGCTGCATTATCCGGTGAACGATTATTACGGTTATCGGCGCGTGATGCACCGGATTACCATCGAGGGCGAACGCACGTTTTAGCCCGGCGGCCAACTAAATTTGCGCCCGGCGAGTATGTGCAGGTGCAAATGAAACACGCTTTGCCCCGCGCCGGCGCCGTTATTCACCGCCAGGCGAAACGCGTCGCCGACGCCGAGTTGCTGTGCGATTTTGTTTGCGGTCAACATTAAATGACCGAGTAGCGCGGCGTCTTGCGCTTTGGCATCCATCAAGCGCGGGATTTCTTTTTTGGGAATCAGCAGCACGTGCGTCGGCGCCTGCGGATTGACATCGCGAAACGCCAGGCACCAATCATCCTCGTGGACGATGTCGGCGGGAATTTCGCGATTGATAATTTTGGTGAAGATCGTGCTCATGGCTGACTCCGTCATTTTTTGATCTGCTGCGTGGCCCACGCGTAGAGTTCCTCGATCAGCGCGTCGCTTGCGCTCGCCAACGCTTGCGCGGCACCGGACGCGCTGGGCGCGGCGGGACGCTCGACGTTAAACGTGCGCTGGCTTAGCAGCGCGCGCGTGTCCGGCGTCACCAGCGTGGCGCGCAGCCGCATGGTGGCCTTGCTCGATTGCGCGCTATCGAACGATTGACTGAAATCCTCCAGCTCGATGCGCAAGGTGACATCCGCCTTCGCGCCGTCTTGCAGCGTGACCACGCCGCGCGAGGCCGCGGCAAAACGCGCGCGCACGCGTTCGGTCAGCAATTGCGCGGGCGTGGCCACCCAACGGTGTTGCGCGTAGGTTTCGGGGCGGCTCGCGTCTTGATACGCCAAGCGATATTGCATGCCCGTGGTGTCGAGCCACGCACTGGCATTGACCGCCGCAATTAAAACCGTCGCGGCTATGACATGCGGGTTCGCGCTGTGAGCGCGCTGCGGCCCCAAGTCGAACAGCGCCGGGGCGTCACGTTTTTCCGGGCCTAGGCTACACGCGATTAAACCCACCCAAAAAATATACAATAAAATCAAATACTTACATATTTTCATCGGTATGAGCCTCGTTATCGTTCGTGATTCGCCCAACTATTTTTTCGACGGCTCCACAAAACCCGCCTCGCCCGGCCCCGGTCTGCCGGAAGGCCGGCCAAACACCAAGCCTTGAGGGCGTTCGCTCAACTCGGCCAACAAGCGGTCGAGATTGCGCGAGGTGCGTGCGAGATCGTCCAACAGCAGATTCATGCGCGGCGCCACATCGCCCGCAAACGCGTTGGCGGTGCCCGCAAGCCCCTGCGTAGCGCCACCCAATTGCTCCGCGCTTTTGGCGACGCGGTCGAGCACATCGGCGCGCTGCGCGTACTCGCGCGCGAGTTTGTCGATGCCGGCGAGCGCGGTTTTCGCATCCTGCAACACCGGGCCGACATCGCGCAGCGCGGCGTCGGCGCCCGCCAACAGTTTGCGCGCATCGTTGGCCACCGCCGGCAGGCTTTTCGCTCCGGGCTCGACGGCGCTCGCCATTTGGTTCACACGCTGGGCGGCGTTTTGCACCGAGGCGAACATGTCGACAAACTGTTTTTGGCTGGCATCGCTTAACAGCGCCTGCATCTGCCGCAACGCCTTGGTCGCCTCGAACAAAATCTCCTGCCCGGACACGGCGAATTCGTCAAGCAGCGAGCGCCTCACCATGATGCGATCGGACTTGTCGGTGGACGGCGGCAAGAACGCCGGCAGTTTGCCGTCGTCTTCGAGATTCACATACGACGTGCCGGTAATGCCCAGCGCGCCCAATTGCGCGGTGGTGCCGCGGGTGATGCGCGAGCCGCCGCGCACCGAGATCGTCACCAAAATGAGGCTGGGGTCTTCGCTGTCGAAATCGATGCTTTGCACCTTGCCGATTTGCACGCCGCGCAGCTTTACCGGCGCCTGCGGATTGAGCCCTTGCACATCGTACCGGGATTGCAGCACGTAGGTCACGTTGGCGAAATCGTCGCGGCTAAACCACACTGCGGCTAGTATCACGCCCGCGCCGAGCAGCACGGTGAACAACCCGGCGATGATCGCGTGTGCGCGGCTTTCCATGTGTGGGTTCTCCTTTTGGTACGTCTTATTGCCGTTATGCCGTCAAGCCGGTCAGCGCGCGCCGGCCGCGCTCGCCCTGAAAATATTCGACGATAAACGGGTGCGGATGTTGCGCCACCTCGGCCACGGTGCCAAGCGCGGCGATTTTTTGATCGGCCAGTACTGCCACGCGATCCGAAATCGACACGATGGTATCCAGATCGTGCGTCACCATCACCACCGTCAACTCAAGCTCGCGTTTTAAATAGGCGATGAGTTTACAAAAACTTTCACTGCGCTCCGGGTCCAACCCCGCCGTCGGCTCATCCAAAAAAAGCAGCTCGGGCTCCAGCGACAACGCGCGCGCGAGCGCCACGCGTTTCACCATGCCGCCGGAAAGCGACGAGGGCATTTTGCTCGCATGCCGCGGCTCGATATCGACCATTTTGAGCTTGAGCATCACCAGGTCGTGAATCAAATCTTCGTCCAGCGTTTTCATTTCGCGCAGCGGCAGCGCGACGTTTTCAAACACGCTAAGCGCGGAGAACATCGCCCCTTCCTGAAACAACATGCCCCAGCGGTTGCGCAGCGCCTGAATTTCCTCCGCCACGCCGTGTTGCAACGACACGCCCAGCACGCGAATCTCGCCGCGCGTGGGTTGCTCGAGCCCCAGAATTTCACGCAGCAGCGTGCTCTTGCCGCTGCCCGAGCCGCCCACCAGCGACATCACCTCGCCCTGGCGCACGCACAGATTCAGATCGCGGTGCACCACGTGGGTGCCGAACTGCGTCCACACGTTGCGCACATCGATGACGCAATCGTCGTGTTCGTTGCCGCTCATGGCACGCCTACGTCGGAGAACAACACCGCGAATATCGCATCCACCAGAATCACAATGGTAATTGCCGCCACCACCGAGTTGGTGGTGCCGATGCCCAGGCTTTCGGTGTTCGGTTCGATGCGCAAACCGAAGTGGCAGGCAAGCAGCGCGATCAATATGCCGAACACGATACTCTTGGAAAGCCCCAACCACAAATTCGCCACCGGCACCGCCTCGGGCAGGGCCGAGATAAAGTAACCGATGCTGATATCCAGTTTGTAATGCGCCGCCACCATGCCGCCAAACAGCGCGATGGCGTTGGTCCACAGCACGATCAACGGCAGCGAAATCGCCAGCGCGATGATGCGCGGCAGCACCAGGCGCACGGTATAGGGGATGCCCATCACCGCCATCGCGTCGATTTCGTCGGTGACACGCATCACGCCGATTTGCGCGGTCATCGCCGAGCCCGAACGCCCCGCCACCAAAATCGCCGCCAGCACCGGCCCCAGTTCGCGGATCACCGCGATGCCGAGCAGGTTGACGATGAATATCCCCGCACCGTACGCCTTTAACTGCTGTGCCGACAAATACGACAACACCACGCCGATCAAAAACCCGACCAGCGCGGTAATGCCCAGTGCTTGGGCGCCGGTGCGATAAACGTTGGCGGAAATCTCTTTCCACGGCATGCGCGACGGGTGCGCCAAACATTGTAGAAAGGCGAGACTCACGCGGCCCAGCAACACCACCACTTCAATGATGTGCCGGCCCAGCACCATCAGCGGCCGCGTGAGCGCCAGGCCGGGTGTCAGCCAATGAAATTTTTCCGCCGGCGGTTCCTGCATCGGCGCGGCTTGCAGGTGCTCGAACAAACCTTCGTGCTCGGCGCGCAGGTTCACATTCGCCGCGCGTTGGCGGCCCCACGCTTGCCACAGCATCATCGCGCCGGCGTGATCCATACGCGTGACACCGGACAAATCCCAGTGCGCATCGCGCGTTTGCCGCGCATGTGCCGCAAGTTGCTGGCGCAGCGACTGCGCCACCGGCTGCATAGAGCGCAGGCTCCAGGTGCCGGTCAGCTTCACCGCGGGCCTGCCGTCGGACGCGCGCTCTAAAGTGAGCGCGGGCGGCGCCACAGGCGCGAATGGGGAAGAGGCCATGTTGCCACGTTAATTTGCTGAAACGGCTGGCGCGACGGCCTGGTCCTACAGCCGTGCGGCGCTCACAGGGTAGCGGTGTGCCGATGCTATCGACACCCCCTAGTGAAGTCAAAATGCCCTATTAGGCGCCTACGTTGCACCGCACAAAAATTTTCCGGCAAACGCTTGACAGTGCAAATTTCACCCCTATAATAGTATTTGTGCGTTGCAACAAAATAACTCTTAACGCCGAGAATTATCGTAGTATTTTTATTTAACTATATGATTTAAAAGGAGATTATTTCATGTATCAAGCACAGGAACAGTTTGCGGCATTGAACAAGGCAAATCTCGAAGCCGCCACCCGCTTTGCCAACGTTGCGCTGCTTAGCGCCGAGCGTCTGCTGGACGTACAGTTGAAGGCCGCCAAAACCGCGCTCGCTGACGGCATCGACAGCGCCAAGACCTTGGCAGAAGTCAAAGACCTGCAGCAATTGGCCGAGGTTAAGGACACCGTCGCGCAACCCGCGTTTGAAAAGGCCGCGGACTACGTAAAAAGCGTCTACGAAATCGCCAGCGAAACCCAAGCCGAATTCGGCAAGCTGATCGAGCAACAAGTCGCGGGTTTTAACAAGCAATTCGTGGTCGCGCTGGACAAACTGGCGGAATCCGCGCCGGCGGGTTCGGAAGTGGGCATCTCCGCGTTAAAGACCGCGATCGTCACCGGTAACTCGGCGTACGAAAACCTGTCCAAAGCGGCGAAGCAATTCAACGACACCGCGAAATCGAACCTCGAAGCCGCCGCCAAGCGCGCGGCGCCGGTGGTTGCGAAAAAAGCGAAGAAGTAAGTTTTTTCAGCCGTTCAGCAGGCCCCGTGGCGCGTGCCGCGGGGCTTGGTTTTTTTTGTGCCTGGCGCGCCACGCCCCGTGCCTAAACGCGCTTAATCCTGCGCCGGCGCCGGCCACAGACGCTGCCCCACCATGGGCGAGCCCGGCGCGTGCGTCAGTTGCGGGCGCACGCGGCCCATCCAGGTATCGGGCTTATGCGCGTCGGCTTCGTGCGGCGCGAAATACTGCTCGCGCGCCGCCAGCGACACAAACTCGTGCAGGATGGCGTGTTTTTGCGCGCCCACGCTCACCAGCAGCTTGCGCGCGCCGATACAACCGGGCAACCCCGCCAACAGCGGAAAACGCTCCTGCGCATACCACGCACCCAGATCGTCATCCACTGCGCTGTTGGCGCTGGCGTAGCAGCCAAACTGCACCACCGCCCCCGCGATGAGCCCGGGGCCGCGCCGCGCCGCCTGCGGCCCATCCACCCGCGCTTCTTCGGCAAGGATGCAGCTTTGTGCGCGCTCGCGCATGCCGATCATGCGCCGCGTTTGCGCGCTTTGCCGCAGCGCCAGTTGCGCGGGGCTGGGGTTTAAAAACGCCGCCGTGCCAGCCGCGCCGAACAACGCCAGATAAGCCCGCGTGTGGCCGCCTGCCAACACGTAATGCGCAGCCCACGCGTAACCGGGCCGCGCCAGTTTTTCCGGGATATGCACGCCGTGAAACCACGCCAGATATTCTTCGCGGTTGGCATCGGCGATTTCATACCAGATGGCCCACAACCCTCGATCCATGACAACGCTCCTTGACGTAACAAGGCTTGATTATCGGCCGTGCGCGGCCACGGTTCCAAGCGTTTGCGGATAAAACCGGCCCGCCGGCGCGAACTTCGCTACAATTTCACCCACTGAAGCGCGATGCCGCCGGACACACCGCCGTGCAAGCGCCTACCGGAGAAACCCAGCCATGCCTGACGAGCGCCGTGATTACCAAGCCATCCGCGTCGAAGCGCTCACCCCGACCATCGGCGCCGAAATTTCCGGCGTCGACCTTAGCCAGACGCTAAGCGCGCTGCAGTTTGACGAAATCCACAGCGCGCTGATGCGCCACCTGGTGATTTTTTTTCGCGATCAGCAACTCACCATCGAGCAACACAAGGCGTTCGGGCGGCGTTTTGGTGAGCTTGACATCCACCCCACCTCGCGCATGGCGGGCCACGCCGAAATCATCGAAATCAAGGCGGACGAAAACTCCAAATACATCGCGGGGGAAGTGTGGCACTCCGATGTCACCGCCAGCCCAACGCCGCCGATGGGCTCGATCCTCTATTTGCACCAAACGCCGGACAACGGCGGCGGCGACACGCTTTTTATCAACATGTACCGCGCCTACGAGACACTGGCCGAGCCCGTGCGCAAAATGATCGATGGCCTGAGCGCGATCCACGACGGCGACCGCGTATGGCGCGGGAGGCAAAAGAAGACCGTGGCGGGCGAGCTGCCGCGCTCGGAGCACCCGGTGGTGCGCATCCACCCGGTCACCGGGCGCCGCGCGTTATTCGTCAACCGCAACTTCACCGAACAAATCGTCGGCCTGTCGCGGCTCGAAAGCGATGCCATCCTCGACATGCTGTATCGCCACGCCGAGCGCGACGACTTCAAGTGCCGCTTTAAGTGGCGGCCGAATTCGATCGCGTTCTGGGATAACCGCTGCACCATGCATCTGGCGATGTGGGACTACTTTCCGCAAAAGCGCTACGGGCACCGGGTGACGGTGGCGGGCACGAAACCGTGATGCGCGAAATGCCCCGCGCCGCGCGGCATTTTTGCAACGTTCAATAACACCGGCTGCGGCGCCAACGGCTGTCAGCCGATGCGCTCCCACAGCTGCGTTTCGCCCTCGAGCAAATCAAGCTCCATGCCTTTGAAATCGCCGCGCGACACGATACCCAGAATTTTGCCGGCCGCGACGATCGGCAAATGGCGAAAGCCGCCATCGCTCATCACGCGCAGCGCGTCGATCGCCGTGGATTCGGGGCCGATGGTGTGCGGATTTTGCGTCATCACCGCCGCTAATTGCGTGTCGGCGGCGTTTTTGCCGGCCGCGAGCAGGCGCACCACATCGCGCCCGGTGAAAATGCCCGCGAGCCGGCGTTTGTCACCGGTGACAAGTACCGCCCCGACACGGCGCTCCAACATGCGCTGGCAGGCGCGTTGCACCGGCTGCGTGCCCGCCATGATCAGCGGGTGTTGGTCTTTGATGATGTAGGCCAGATTGCGGTTGGTCACGATAGCCTCGCGAAAAGCGCATGGGCCGCGAAGCGGCCCTCATCCGGCATTGTAGTGACTGCGGCGGCAGCTGCTTATTGATATGGATCAAACCCGGCGCTGCCGCGGGCAGCGGCACGCGCCGTCATTCAAGCACCAAACTTGGGCGCGTCCGTCCATGGAAATTTCATCGCGCTCACCCCTTGCTTCAATTCCGCGATGGCGGCCGCCACCAAACCCGGATCGCCGCGCGCGCCGAGCTCGATGAAGCGTTCCGGGTGCACGCGCGGCAGGCTGAAAATCTTTAGCGGCGGGTACTTGCCCTGCACCGCTTTCATTAAATCGATCAACAGGCTCTCGCCCGCCTCGCGCACGATGATCGCCGCCTCGCCGATGCGCCCGGCATCGTGCAAATGTTTGTAGTGCGTGTCGAGCACCCCTTCGATCATCGGCCATGCCATTTGCGGAAAGCCGGGCACGAAGTAGATGTTCTTATAGCTAAAGCCGGGGATGCGGTTATAGGGGTTGGGGATGATGTTCGATCCGATGGGAAACTCGCCCATCGCCAGGCGTTGCGGCGTGACGCCTTTCGGGTCGCCGGCAAAACGCGCGCGGATTTCGGCTTCGGCATCCGGATGCAGTTTGAGCGCGACCCCCGCGGCCTGCGCCGCGCACTGGCGGGTGTGATCGTCCGGCGTGGCGCCGATGCCGCCGAAGCTGAAGATCGCTTCGGGCAAGCTTAACGCGCGTTGAATCATCGCCGTGATCAGCGCCGGATCGTCGCCGATGTATTGCCCCCAGGCAAGTTCCAGGCCGCGCGTGGACAACGCTTCGATCAGCTTGGCCATGTGCTTGTCTTGCCGCTTGCCCGACAAAATCTCATCGCCGATGATAATGGCGCCGAATTTCATGTTACACCGTTGAGGGTTGAAGGTTGAGAGTTGGGCATTCGGCGCTGCGGGATTGGCGTTGAGCGCCCGGCGCTAAACGCCCAACGCTCAACTGTGTATGTACGTTTCCAGTTGCTTGATCGTCTCTTCGCGGTCGGCAATGACTTCTTTCACCAAATCGCCGATCGACACCACGCCCGCGAGCCTGGCGCCGTCGACCACCGGCAGGTGGCGTATGCGTTTTTCGGTCATCAGCGCCATGCAGTCTTCCGCCGTTTGCTCCATGTGCACGGTCACCACGTGTTCGCTCATGATCTCGCGCACCGCGGTCCCCTGCGAAGCGCGCCCGACCAAAATCACCTTTCGCGCATAATCGCGCTCGGACACCATGCCCGCGATCCTGCCGCCGTCGAGCACCACCAGCGCGCCGATGCCCTTTGCCGCCATCAGCTTGATCGCCTCGAACACGCTGGCCTCGGGCGCGATCGCGTGCACCTCGCTACCCTTGGTCTGCAACAACTGCCGCACGGTTTTCATCGTCGCCTCCACGGTGTCAACGGGCCCGCACTTGGAGCAACATCAGTGTATGCCGGTTTGCGCGCTGAAAACAATATTGATGCGGCGCCGGCGCGGTTTTATCGGCGGCGCGTTGCGCGCCAGCGCGTAGCGGCCACAGGGCGATCGGTGACACCGCAACGGGCGTGTCAACAAGCCTTCCGTTAATAAAAAAATATTCAATTAAATCAAAGACTTACAAATTTTTGCCGAGGCCGCTATTTGCGGCTCAAGCCCTCCAGCACCTCGATTAGCACCGCCAAATCGCTCGCGCCTTCGCCACGCCCCATCGCCGCGTTGATATGCTGCAGGGTCACCGACGCGGCGGGCGCGGCGGCGCCCAGTTCATGGGCCAGGCCCAGTGCGATCGCCAGATCCTTGTGATACAGCCGCGTGTCAATGCCGTCGGCAAAATTGCGCTCGACCATGCGCTTGCCGAACACCTCGAGCACGCGGCTCGACGCAATGCCACCCATCAGCACCTCGCGCACCGTGGCCGGATCGACGCCGCAACGTTTGGCCAAGGCCAACGCTTCCGCCGCGCCTTGCGCGGTGACCAGCAACAGCAATTGATTACACGCCTTGGTGATTTGTCCCGCACCGCTCTCGCCCACGCGAATGATGGTTTTGCCCATGCACGCGAACAAGGGCTTCACGCGCTCGAATACCTCGGGCTTGCCGCCGGCCATGATGGCAAGCGTCGCCTGCTCCGCGCCCGCGGGCCCGCCCGACACCGGCGCATCGAGCATGTCCACGCCTTTATTCGCCAGCGCCGCGGCGACGTGGCGCGCCACCGTCGGTGAAATGGTTTCCATGTCGACTAGCACGCTGCCCGCGCGCGCGCCGTGAACGATGCCCTGTTCGCCCAACACCACTTGCTCGACATCGTGCGAGTGGGTGACCATCGTGAAAATCACTTCGCACTGCGCGGCCAGCGCCGCCGGCGTGTCGTAACGCCGGGCGCCCGCCGCCAGCAACGGCGCGGCGGATTCGGCGCGGCGCGCATACACGCCCATTTCGTGCCCGCGTTTCATTAAATGCAAGGCCATCGGGCGCCCCATGGCTCCCAAGCCGATGAATCCCAGTTTCATTGGTCCCTCTGATGGTTAAGCGCGCGGGTGCCGCGTGACAGGCTGCTAGGTCATGCACGCTTTAAGCAGCTTTTCCGCGTCGGCGTATTCCTGCTCCAGCGCCGCCAACAGTTGCGCGCAATCGCCGACGTTGTTGCCGCGTCCCGCGGTCTCGATTTGTTTCGCCAATTCGGCCACGGCGTCCGCGCCCACGCTCAAGCTGGTCGATTTCATCGAGTGCGCCGCGCGCGTCATGGCCGCAATGTCCCGCCCTCCGAGGTGGGTGCGTACTTGTTCGATTTGTTGCGGCGTATCGCGCAGATAGGACTCGATGATCTGGTTCAGGATGCCCGCGCTGCCGTCCGGATCGATCGAGCGCAGCTCATCGAGCGCCGCTTGATTCAGGCCCTGCGCCTGGGTGTTGTGCTGTTCCGGCATTTGGATTTCAGTCATCTTTGGGGTATCCGCCGATTGTAACCAACGCGCGAGTTCCTTGCGCAACGATGCTTGCGTATACGGCTTGGATAAAAAGCTGTCCATCCCCGCCTCCAGGCACGACTGGCGGTCCGCCTCGGTGGCATGCGCCGTCAGCGCCACGATCGGCAGCGGCCGGATCATGCCCTGGTCTTGCAGCGCGCGCAACGCACGCGTCGCCGCGTAGCCGTCCATTTCCGGCATCTGACAATCCATCAGCACCAGATCGAAAACGTCCTCCTGTACCGCTTGCACCGCCTCGCGGCCATTGTTTGCAATTCTGACCTCGCAACCAAAATTGCCGAGAACCGCGCGCGCCACCTCCTGGTTGACGATATTGTCTTCGGCCACCAACACGCGGCCTTTGAACGCTACACCGGACGCCGATTGATCGCGAATTTCTCGCGCTTTCATGCGGAAAGTCGGACTGCGATTAAGCGCCGCGCGCAAGGCGCGCAGCAGCATCGATTGGCGTACCGGCTTATGCAGCGTCGTAAAAAACCCCACCTCGCGTGCGCGCTCGGTTTCGCCACTAAGGTTCATCGACGTAAACAAAATCATCGGCGTGTCCGCGAGTGCCGGCTCCGCGCGCACCGCCTTGCCCACGGCAAGACCATCGAGCCCCGGCATGCCTGAATCGATCAGCGCCACGTCGATCGGTTCGCCGCGGCGCGCGGCTTCGCGCATCAGCGTCAACCCCTGCGTGCCGTCCTCGGCCACGCTGCAGCGCATGCCGAAAGCCGCTACCGCTTGCTCACGCAACACATCGCGATTGGTGGCGTTGTCATCCACCACCAGCAAGCGGCAACCGGCAAGCTGCGATACATCGTTATCCCATTCGTCCACGGTGGACGCAGATGAAGCCGGCGCAAAACACACGGTAAACCAGAACGTGGTTCCGACACCGACCTGGCTTTCCAAGCCGATCGAGCCGCCCATCAACTCGACCAGCTCCTTGGAAATCGTCAAGCCCAGCCCGGTGCCGCCATAACGCCGCGTGGTCGAGCCATCCGCCTGGCTAAACGGATTAAACACGCGGGCCTGCGCTTCCACCGGAATACCGATGCCCGTGTCGCGTACTTCAAAACGCAGCGTGCCGGGCGCTGCGGGGCGCACGGTGAGCGCCACCTCGCCTTTTTCCGTAAACTTGATCGCGTTGCCCATGAGGTTAGTAACGATTTGGCGTATACGCATCGGGTCGCCATGCACCATCGCCGGCACCTCGGGCGCGATGTGGCACAACAGTTCCAGTTTTTTCGCCGCGGCCACTTCCGCAAGCAACTGCGCCACGTCCTCCAGGGTTTCACGCAAATCGAAATCGGCAAGATCGAGCTCGAGCTTACCGGCTTCGATCTTGGAAAAATCCAGAATATCGTTGATCACATGAAGCAGCGCGTCGCCGGATCGGCGTATGGTCTGCGCGAAGTGGCGCTGCTTGGTATCAAGCTTGGTGGACAGTATGAGCTCCGCCATGCCCAGTACACCATGCATGGGCGTGCGAATTTCATGGCTCATATTGGCCAAAAACTGCGACTTGGCGAGGTTCGCGGCTTCGGCCTGATCACGCGCGGTGCGCAGATCCTCTTCCAGTTGCTTGCGTGGGGTCAAATCGTAAGCCACCCCCACCATGCGCAGCGCTCGGCCTTCGCCATCACGCTCGATCACCTTGCCGCGCACTTGCACAAAGCGCCGCTCACCCTCCACACTGCGCATCCATGCCTCTATTTCGAATTCCGCCGTGTCGCCCTGCAAATGGGCAATGGTGCGCGCACGATACTCCGGCGCGTCCGATGGTTCGATGATATTCCACAGGTTCGTCGCATCGCGCTGGAAAAAATCAGTGGAATACCCCAAAAACGAATCGCTCGCGGTGGTGATCACGATGCGATTCGAGGGGATGTCCCAATCCCAAATCACGTCGCCGGTGGCGGACAACGCGAGCAGCAAGCGCTCCTCGCCGCGCTTGATTTCGCGCTGTGCCGCCTCGCGCTCGCGCACCAAGGTTGCCATGCGTTCGGACAAGCGCTGATATCGGCGTCGCCGCGCGCGATCACCGGCAAATTCGCTTCGGCCAGCAAGCGGTTTGCGGCATCCAGCAACGAATCGTATGCACGCCCACGGCTGGCGGCATCGGCACGCAAGCGCTCGTTGACGTCCAGCAACTCCTTGGAACTGATTTCGAGGCTACGGCGTCTTAATTCGATATCGCGGTCGAATTGTTCGTACGATTTGTCGATCTCGACGATCAACGCCGACAACCCTGCGGCCAACTGCGCCGCCTCGCTACTTAATCCGCCGGTTGCAGCCAGTGTCTCGATATCACGAACGGCTTTAGCAAACGCCTCTTCGCTGGCGATACTCGCCTTGCGCCGAACCTGTCTGCCCAGAAGTTTATGCATCGTTTGCTTGTATTAACGGCAACTACGCATCACTCAAGCAAGTGATGGTCATGGTCTGATTGTGCAGTTTGCACTCAGGCGAGGCCACATAGGGGCTAATCTCGCCATTGGAATAAAAGCCTGTCAACACGGCGTTTTTGCCGAATACGTCACCTACCGCCTCAACCTCCTCATCAACGCGCCCGCCCATCACCAGCTTGCGGCCGACACAACTCACCAAGAGCGCAAGGCACGGCTCGCCTCGTTTAAACATGTTTTGCGCGGCCTCGGCCGCGGCTTCGGCGCCATCGACCAGCGCATCGGTGCTCGCCGTCATCAAACGCAGATAACCGCCTTCGGCGATGTCCCCGGCGAGCGTGAGGCTGCCCGCCGTCTCGTCGATACCTAAAATAGTGCGGATCAAACCGGTTTCGCTATGGTCCTTGCCAAGCATGGCGAATGGAAACAACAAGCCCGACCCGGGCAAATCGCGTGCGTATTCGCCAAGGTAGCGCTTGTAAATCGAAAGTGCCGGCTCGCCGTCTAGTTCATATAGCACATTGGCCTTGGCACGGGTCACCAAGCGCGCGGCGCCAAACGGCTGCCAGCCGCCGAACGAGCCATGCGAAAGCTGAATGGTGGCCCCATAGAAACCAACACCCACGATATGCCGATCACTCACCGCGCCATCGCACAACGTCCAAGTGCGAACAAACTTTCCACCATCGCCGGCAAGGCCGCCGGTCAATGTCACCTTGCGCCCGGCTATTTGGGTGATGCCGTCGATCAACGCGCTGCCGTTGATGTTAACGCCTTGGCCTAGCACCAAGACAGCATCCAAGCCTTCACCCGCCAACGCCGTGGCCAGCCGCTTACCGGCGCCTTCGGAATCGTCCATGCCGCCGGTTTCAACACTGGCCACACGAAAATCCGGTTGCTTAAAACGCACTGCGGTAATCACCAGCTTGCCGTCCGAAACACCATCACTGGTGATTTCACCGGAGGTGGTGCAACCGACGTGATGCGCGGAACCAAACTGCGTGCGCAACAGCGCCGGCAACGCGGGGTCGGTGAGCAATACCACCGATCCAAACACGATCACCAAATGCGGTTCGATAGCGGCAAGCGGCGCGATTTCGTGCGCCTGCGGAACAACGTTAAATTGGGCTTGGCGGATATCCATGTGAGCACCTCGATAGACGCCGCGATTATGATCAACTCGTATCGCAAACGTCGAGGAAGATCGTCACGCCCCGCGCTTCAGAAGATCAAAAAATATCATTTTAAATCAGATACTTACGAACAACCACTGAAATACCCTTAGTTACACCCTAACCAGATTCGGCGGCACCGCGCCGGTTAACGCCGCCACCAGATTTTTAGCTGCCGTCATCGCCATCGCGCGGCGCGTGGCCTCGGTGGAGCTGCCGATGTGAGGCACCAAGACAACGTTGTTGAGCGCGAGAAAGCCAGGGTTTAACTTCGGTTCGTTTTCGTACACATCAAGCCCCGCCGCGCGGATGGTGCCCGCTTTGAGTGCGGTGATGAGCGCCGCATCGTCCACCACGCCGCCGCGCGTGGAGTTGATGAGAACCGCGCTCGGTTTCATTTTGGCGAGTTCCCTGGCGCCGATCAGATGATGCGTTGCGGACGAGTACGGCACTTGCAGCACGATAAAGTCCGATTGCGCGAGCAACTCGTCGAAATTCACATAACGCGCGTTCACGCGCTGCTCGATGTCGGCGGCGACGCGCTTACGATTGTAATAAATCACCTTCATGTCAAAACCGAACGCGCGACGCGCAATCGCCTGGCCAATGCGCCCCATGCCGATGATGCCGAGTGTGGCGTGATGCACGTCAACGCCCAGCCACTGCTTTAACTTCCAGCCGGTCCACTCGCCCTTGCGGATGTACGCTTCCACCTCGGTGACGCGCCGCGCGGTGGCGAGCATCAACGCCCACGCCAGATCGGCGGTGCTGTCATCGAGCACCCCCGGGGTGTTGGTGACCTGGATGCCGCGCGCAGTGCACGCCGGCACGTCGATGTTGTTGTAACCGACGGCGATATTCGCCACGGCTTTAAGTGTTGGGCAGCGCGCGAGCAGCGTGCTATCCACCTTATCGGTGAGCGCGCACATCAAGCCGTCCTGGCCGGCGAGCCGCGCCGCCAGCGCCTCCGGCGAGTACGCTTGATCGGCTTGGTTGGCGTCGACTTCGCAATGTTGCTTCAAATAATCGATGGTGTCGTCGAAAACTTCGCGGGTGATGGTGATTTTGGGTTTCATTTCGGGGTTTCGGCGATTTCCTGAGCCCAGATGTTACGACAACGCGTCTCGCGCACAAAGCACGCACCGATGAAACCCACCAGGGCAAGTAACGCAATCGACGCCATCGCAATGCGAAAATCATCCTGCGTGCCCAACGCGCGGCCGGCCTTGCTCCAATCGAGCAGCGCGCCCGCCAGCGGCTGCAAAATACCCGCGGCAAGAAAGCCGCCGGTGTTGGCCACGCTGATCGCCATGCCGGCGTGACGCGGCGGATTGACCTCCTTGGCAAGCGTCCAGGCAAAGGTGAAGCCCGGCGCGGCGGCGCCCATCAGCGCACACAACACCAAGGTCCAGCCGCCGGGAACACCCACCAGCCACAACACCCACATCAGCAAGTAGAGCGCCGCCACGACAAGCAGCACGGGTTTACGTTTACCGATCCGATCGGACACGCGCGCCATCGCCACCGCCGACAACGCCAGCGCGATAATGATCACACTCGCATGCTGGCTTGCCAGCACCGGCGACTTGCCGTAAGCCTGCGTCAATAACGGCGCGAGCCACAGCCCGATAAAACACATATAGCTGCCGGACAAGCCGAAATTCACCCAGAAGGGCGCCCAGGTGGCGCGGTTTTTAATCACCGCCGCGAGATCCGCGCGCCAGCGATGCGTGCCAGCGTGGCCTTGCGGCGAGCTTGCCGCGTGATCTTCGGCGAGCCACCCGGTCAGCACCGCCACCCCGAGCGAGGCGATACCGATAGCGACAAACACGTCGCGCCATGACACCACCGTCACCAGCCACGCCAGCGGCACCGTCGCCGATAACGCGCCGAGCAGGCCGATAAAATTCACCGCGCTCGCCATGGTGGCGAAATGCCGTTGCGCGTACCATTGCGCGCAGATCTTAAGCAGCGCCACGAACGCCACCGACACCCCCAGCCCGGCCAGCGCGCGCCCCAGCACCGCGCCCCAAAACGTCTCGGCCAAACCAAACCAGATCGAGCCGATGCCCGCCACCACGCCGCCCGCGGTCAGCACGCGCTTGGGGCCAAGGGTGTCGACCAGCACCCCGGTGGGGATCTGCATCACGGTGTAAACATAAAAATACGTCGCCGCCAGCGCACCCAGCGCCGCGCTGTTGACGGCGAACGCAAGCGTCAATTCATCGGCAATCGCAACCGGTGCGACGCGGTGAACGAACGCGAGCCAAAATGCCGCGCCGCCGAGGGCGAAAATCAGCCAGCGCGTCATGGCGACGTGAAACGCGAACGGTGAAACGTGAAGCTAGCGGTAAAGCGTCTGCGGCAACCACATGCCGATCGCCGGGAAGGTGTAGAGCAGCACCACCGCGATCACTTGAATCAGCATGAACGGCAACATGCCGAGAAAGATCTGATTCAAGGTCACGTGCGGCGGCGATACGCCCTTCAAATAAAACGCCGCCATCGCCACCGGCGGCGACAGGAACGCGGTCTGCAGATTCAACGCCACCAGCAAGCCGAAGAACAACGGGTCGATCTGAAAATGCGGCAGCAACGGAATAAAAATCGGCATAAATATCACGATGATCTCGGTCCACTCGAGCGGCCAGCCGAGCAGGAAAATGATCACCTGCGAAAGCACCATGAACTGCAGCGGCGACAAGTCGAGCGACAGCACCCACTTCTCGATGAGGTCTTGCCCGCCCAGCAGCGCGAACGCCGCCGAAAATATCGACGAGCCCACGAACAGCCAACACACCATGGCGCTGGTCTTGGCGGTGAGAAAGGACGACTCCTTCAAGATCGGCCCCACCTCGCGCCCCGCGCCCGCCGCGGCGGCGCCAAAACGATTCGCGCTGCCCGCGCCGAGCGCTTGCCACTTGGCGTGAAACCGGTAGGCCAGCGCCAGCAAAAAGCCGCCCAGCGCGCCGATCGCCGCCGCCTCGGTGGGCGTGGCCCAACCGAAGATGATGGCGCCGAGCACCGCCAGAATCAGCACCGCCAACGGGAAAAACGAGCCCAGCAGCAATTTAAAAATTTGCAGGCGCGTAAGATCCAACAGCGCATAAAACAGCGCCAGCGCCGCGCCACAGCCCGCCATAATCCACCAAAACCACCCCGGCGTGGGCGTACGCTGCTGCGCCGCCGCGGTCGCCCCCTCGCCCGCGGACGTCGATGAGGACCGCGGCGGCACGACAGTGCCGCCGGTGTTGGTTGGTGGCACGACAGTGCCGCCCGGGTTGGTTGGCGGCTCTTGCAAACCGCCGGCGTCGCTGGGCGGCTCCTGCAAGCCACCGACGTCGGGCGGCGGGCGGCTATCCGTCGTGCCCATCGCACCGCCCATTTCCACCAAACCCTCGGTTGAATACTGCGCCGCGGGCGCCGTGGCAAGATGCCAGGTTGCGCCCAAAATCGCCGCCACCGTCATGAATGGCAATGACGCAACCAGCAGATTGGCGAGCGCCGCGCGCGGCGAGGAGCCGGCGATGTTGCCGCTTAACGCCGCGGCAAATCCGCTCAGCGCATTGCGCGTCCCATCCGGCGACAAGGCTTGCGCGGCCCCCGGCAGCGGCACCTGCCGCTCCTCGGCCGGCAGCGACGGCGCATGGGCCGGTTTTAATTTCGCCAGCACAATCACATAACCGAGATACAAAAAGGCCAGCATGATGCCGGGAAAAAACGCGCCCGCGTAAAGTTGCACCACCGACACGCCGGCGGTCGCGCCGTAGACGATCAACATCACCGATGGCGGAATCAAAATCCCCAGGCACCCGCCCGCGGTGATCGCCCCCGTTGCCAGTCTGACGTTGTAGCCCGCGCGCAGCATTGCCGGCAACGCGAGCAACCCCATCAGCGTCACCACCGCGCCGACGATGCCGGTGGCGGTGGCAAAAATCGCGCAGGTGATGATGGTGGCCACCGCCAGCGAGCCCGGCACGCGCGCGGTGGCGAGGTGCAGGCTTTTGAAAAGTTTTTCAATCAGATTGGCGCGCTCGACGAGGTAGCCCATGAACACGAACAACGGGATCGAAATCAACACATCGTTCGCCATCACGCCGTAGGTGCGCTGCACCATCAGATCGAGCGTTTTGGTAGTGTCAAAGTCGTAGGCGAACCACGCGAACATCATGCCCATGCCCATCAGCGTGAATGCGGTGGGAAAACCCAGCATGATCGCCACCACGATGAGCGCGAGCATCAACAAGCCCAAGTGCCCGCCGGTCATCTGCGCAAAGGGCGGTAACAGCAGTATGGTCGCCGCTACCACCAGCGCCATCAGGGTCAAGCCGAACCAGACACCCTTGTTCATTTGGCGCCCCCGCGCTCTTGCGCCGCCACCAGCGCATCGAGCTTTTGGATGTCCTCGTCCTTGACGTGCACCATCTCCTTTAACTTACCGACATCGACTTCCTCGACATCCTGCTGGCGCGAGGGCCACGCCCCTTGCTTTAAGCAAACCACGCAGCGCACGATTTCCACCAGCCCTTGCAGTAGGATCAGCGCGCCGGCGATCGGGATCACGGTTTTGAAGTGATAAATCGGCGGCCCATCGGCGGTGATCGAGGAACGTTCACCAATCGCCCATGATTCCGCGGCAAAGTGATAACCCGCCCACACCAGCGCGATCACGCCGGGAATGAAAAAAATCAGATACAGGGCAAGATCGAGCCCGGCCTGCACGCGCGGCTTGAAAAAACCGTAGAGCACGTCACCGCGCACATGGCCATTTTTAGAGAGCGTGTAGGCGCCCGCCATCATGAACAGCGTGCCGTAGAGCATGATCATGGCGTCAAACGTAAACGCGTTGGGGCTGTCGAACAGCCGCCGCGACACCACTTCAAACGACACCAACAGGGTTAACGCGATAATAAGCCACGAAAACGCCTGGCCCACCCAGGTGCTGAATCGATCGATCCACAACAAAAGCTTTTGCATGCCCGCACTCCAGGAACAAAAAAGCCATCCGGGCGCCCCCGGATGGCTTTCAAAGTGACGCCGTTTGGTTAACCCTTCTTGCCGCCGAAGAAGTGGTTAAACGCCATGCGCGAATCGATCATGGTGTCTTGCTGCCAACGCACGGCGCGCTGGGCGAACACGCGCTGCGAGTCGTTGATGCGCTTGAACAACGGATTTTCGGCGGATTTCTTGTCGGCGACGCCGTCCCACACCTTCAACTGGGTTTGCAGCACGGTATCCGGCGTTTTAAAAAACCGCACGTTGTGCTTGGTTTGCAGTTCGATGTAATCCTGCGAATAGCGGTGCACCGCTTTCCATGACATGTCGGCGGAAGCCGCTTCCACCGCGTATTGCAGGATCGATTTTAGTTCGCCCGGCAGCGAGTCGTAGCGCTTTTTGTTGAACAGGATCTCGAACTGCTCGGCCGACTGGTGATAGCTTTGCAGCATGCACACCTTGGACACGTCGGGGAAGCCGAGAATTCGATCGGAAGTCGCGTTGTTAAACTCCGCCGCGTCAAGCAGCCCGCGGTCCATCGCCGGCACGATCTCTCCGCCGGGCAGCGCATTCACCGCCGCGCCCATGCCGTTGAAAATATCCACCGACAAGCCGACGGTGCGGTATTTCAAGCCCTTGAAGTCGCCCGGCTGCGTGATCGGCTTTTTGAACCAGCCCAGCGGTTGCGTGGGCATCGGGCCGTAGAGGAAGGACACCACATCAAGATTCAGGCCCTTGTAGATTTCCTCGAGCAGCGCCTTGCCGCCGCCGTAATAATGCCATGCCAGCAGCATGTTGGCGTCCATGCCGAACGCCGGGCCGGACCCCCATAGCGCCATCGCCGCGTTTTTGCCGTACCAGTAGGCGGTCACGCCGTGACCGCCATCGAGCGTGCCCTTGGATACCGCGTCGATCAAGTCGAAGGCTTTCACCACCGCGCCGGCCGGCAACACTTCGATGCGCAGCCTGCCGCCCGACATCTCGTTGACTTTTTTCGCGTAGTCGAGCGCGTACTCGTGAAAGATGTCTTTGGCCGGCCAAGTGCTTTGCCAGCGCAGGTTAATCGGGCCGCTGCCGACGGCGGGCGCTTGCGCCTTGGCCATCATCGGCGTGGCGAGCACGGCGCCGGTGGCGGCAGCCGCCTTGCCTAAAAATTTACGGCGCGCGGTTGTGACGATTGCCGGCTGAGCGGTGGGTGTGACTTGCGCTAGGCTCGCGCTTGGCTTCTTTAACATGGTTCCTCCTATGAAAGGCGATGAAAAATCACATAACGGTTAACAGCTGGATTGCAAAATTCGGGGGCGTGACGCCGTCTTGATGCGAGTTTTGAATTCCAATCAGGATACAATTGTAAAGCTGTTACTATTTGATTTTATTTATATTTTTTATGCGTTCCAAGCGTCGAATCAAGGCCCAATGCTATACCCGGCATAGGCTTAAATCAAGAAAATCAGGATAACGCGTGCTGCGTGAATATCGGATCACGCAATCGGTGTGTTGGCGATGATCGCGCAAGCAACTGCGCTGCCTGCACTGCGAAGCTCGCTTCGCTGCGGCCGGCACGCACGGCATGAATAGCATGAACGGCATCCGAGCGTGTCAGCGATGGTTGTGCGCGATGGCGTCATGTTAGCGTGTTAGCGCAGTTTCAAGGTTGTGCGTGCGCGGGTCAATGTCACTTTTTCAATAAAATCAATTGCTTACGATTTAAGCAGGATCGATCACCAGCAGCACGTGCACGCGATACGGCCCATGCGCGCCAAAGGTCAAGGTCTGCTCGATATCGGCGGTGCGCGAAGGCCCCGAAATAAAATTCACCGCGCGCGGCATGCCGTCTACCACGCCGTAAGTATTTCGTAAGCGCTGCCACGCTTCTTCCATCGCCGGCACGATTTGCGACGTGCGCAACACCGCGATGTGCGTCTCCGGCAGCAAGCTCGCCGCCGGCGGCGAGTGCTCACCGGAGAGCGTCATCAGCGTACCGGTCTCGGCGATAGCACAAAACACTTCGGTGATGCCGACCTTGTCCGATTCGCGCGCGGGCCGCGCTTCGATGGCGACGCCGTGGCGCGCCCAATCCAGCGCGGCGAGCGCCGGCCAGCACACGGCTTGCATCGGTAACGCGCGCTCGCGCAAATACGCCGCGGTCGCCGCCGGCACGTCTTGCATGTGCGCGACTTCGGCCAGCGTGCTGGATAACTTCAGCGCGTGCCCGCGAAAGCGCGCCGCGATGTCGCCGTCGATCGACGGGCGCGCGTTCACGCGGCGCGCCGCGAGGGGCTCAGCCACCGCCGCTGCGCGCGGC
>VGIF01000021.1 GCA_016868015.1 Betaproteobacteria bacterium | reverse complement strand
GATCGCCGCGCGTTTGGGCGCAATGTTGGAGGCGTTGACCAGATGCAGATACAACAAACAGCCAAAGGCCAATGCCGCCAGCCACGCCGTGCGATGCGTCCACTGCGGCAGCGAAAACATGAACCACAACAGTTCCAGCACGCCGTTGATCGCGAAGAAAACCGCGGCCATGCCGAGAAAAATCGCCGCGTGCCGCAGCCAGCGCCATTCGCCGCGCAGCATGCGTGATAACAGCGCCCAAAACGAGATCCACACCCCCGAACCCACGACACCGGAGATCAGCGCGGTCACCACCACGGTGAGCAAATCGCGCGGTGCGTTAAGCCATTCGCCATAAATCAATTGCAAGACACCCGCGAGCCCGGCGATGCCCGCAAGCCACGCCGGATCGCGCAGGATCGAGGCAGGGCGCAATTGGTCGGGCTTTTCCGCGGCGAGTGTTTCGCGCAAGGTGCGGATGCGAAGCCGCGTACGGCCCACTTGCAGCAGACCATCGGCGATCTCGGCATTTTTTGCGCCGCGCAGGCGTTTGCCCGCGAGTGTCACGCCGTTTAGCGTATCGAGGTCGCTTACGGTGAGCTTGCCCTCGGGGCTCAGTTCGATTTCGGCGTGCATGGCGGCGACGTGCGGATCATCCAGCGTGATCTCGGCGCTGACCGAACGGCCCACCGTGAAGCGCGGCCGCTCTTGCGAAAGTGTCAGTCGTTCGCGCAGGCTGACGCGGCCATGGCTGTCGAGAATTTCGACCAATACGATTTCGTGATTCACGGTTGCCACTCCATCGCCTCGACGTAGCGCCTGATGAATTGCATGCCAGCCTCGAATTCCAGGCCGTACATGTCCAGATGGCTGGCAAAGCCGCGCTTGGGATGATTCAAACTGCTCACGCGCACGGTGAAATCGTAAAGGCCTTCGATACGGCGATAGGCACGCGTGCAGACCATGAGGCTTGCGTCAAAGCCCTTTAACGCGACCACGCGGTTTTCGCAGGCGAATGGCCCCACATGGCGACGCGAGCCGAAGGCGCCGGTAGCGCCCGCGAGTTCGGAGAGTTTGTTGGCGAAGCGCCACGCGTCGAGCTTGTCGGTGGTGCGCACGTAATGCGAGTAACGCAAGTCGCCGGTAAACAACCGGGACTGCACATAAAGGCCGGCCTTGGCGGAGCAGTTGACGTTGACCATTTGCACCGGCTGGTTGGACGCGGGGTCGCCGGCGGCGTTGCAATCGATAAACGGCGCGATCTTCGCCGGCAACTGGTAACCGGCTATCGGCTGCGTGAGCATTTTGCCGCTCAACGCGCCGAGCAGCGTATGGGCATGTTGCCGCAACTGCGTGGCGGTGTCGCGCCTTAAGCGGTTGGCATCGGGTTTTTCCTTGAGCGAACGCGCAAGCAGGGCTTGCGCGTGTTCGGCGGGCACCAGAAAACTCACCAGTTGCTCGAATCGATAACCGGACACGTTGATGCCGATCACGCCGCCGTTGGTGTTTAACGCCGGGCCGCCGGACATGCCGGCATTGAGGGCGCCGGAGTAGTGGATGCGCGGGTCGAAAGAGTCCTCGACCTTGCCGTTGGAGACGCCTTCGGTAATGGTCAGTCCGACGTCAAGCGGGAAACCGATGGAAAAGGCGCGCTCGCCCTTTGACGGCACCACTGGTTCCAACTTCAACGGCTCCGGCGTAAAACCGGCCGCGCGCACCACCGCCAAGTCGTGGCGCACATCGACGGCGAGCACGGTGACGTTGCCGGTTTTACCGTCGGCGGTGCGGTACTCCAGGCGATACTTGTCGGGGTATTGCACTTGTTCCGCCACGACATGGTAGTTGGTCATGAACACGCCGTCTTCGGCGACGGCAAAGCCCGTGCCGTGAAACGCCTGCGCGGTGTTCGAGCCGAAAAACCCCTTGATTTGGATCACCGCCGGCCGCACGCGCGCCAGCACGTCGCGCGCGCTTTCGGAGGTGGCGGGGGCCACCGGCTGATTTAGCGCCTGCGCGCCGGGATCTACGGGGGGTATCGGCGTTTGCGCCGATGAACTGAGCGTGACTAATGCGAGCGCGAACAACGCGGCGGGCAAGATGCGAGTCAATAACATGGTGTCAGCCCTTGAACCACGTTTTGGAGGCGATCCACAGTTTGCGCACGGGTGTTAACGAGGTGCGCTGCTTTAACACGTGGCAGCCGTCGTCGCGGATTTCTTCCAGCAACGTGCGATAGATCGCCGCCATGATCACCCCGGGAATCTGCGGCTTGCGGTCGGCCGCGGGTAGTTTGGCGAAGGCGCCTTCGTAGTGCGTGAGCGCGCGGTCAATTTGAAAGCCCATGAGTTTTTGGAAGTTCTCGGTTTCGCGCGCGGCTTGTATGTCGCCTTCGGCAACGCCGAAGCGTTCGAGTTCATCCAGCGGCAAATAAATACGGTTGCGGCGCGCGTCTTCGCCCACGTCGCGAATGATGTTGGTGAGTTGAAAGGCGAGCCCGAGCTCCGGCGCGTAGTCGAGGGTTTGCTTGTCGGTATAACCAAAAATGCTGGCGGACATCAGGCCCACCACGCCGGCAACGCGGTGGCAATAAAGTTTCAGGGTGTCGAAATCGGGATAGCGATTGTATTCCAGATCCATCGCCATGCCGTCGATCAGCTCAAGCATGTGCTGTTGCTGAATACCGTAAGTGTTTATCGCGCACACCAACGCCTGGGTGACCGGGTGCTGCGGTTTGTCGGCATATAAACGCCCGACTTCCTCGCGCCACCACACGAGCTTGGTGCGCGCGACACCCGGGTCGGTGCATTCGTCGACCACGTCATCGACTTCGCGGCAATAGGCGTAAAGCGCGGTAATCGCGCGGCGGCGTTCGGGCGGCAGGAACAAAAAGCTGTAGTAGAAGCTCGAACCGCTGGCTGCCGCTTTTTGCTGGCAATACTCGTCGGGCGTCATGATTTACGCAAACGCCGAGCGCGCGAACATCAGCAGCCAATCATGCGGCTTTAACACCGGGCGGCAGCGGAATACGTCATAATCGACCTTGCCGATTTTGGTGAGGATGCGATCGCCGCCGGCGATGATCAAGCGCATTTCCAAACCCAGCCGGCCTTTCAGCACCCGGCCCAGCGGCGCCCCGGACTGCAGCAGCGCACGCGCACGCTCGACTTGAAACGTCATGAATTCACGCCAACGGCCGCCGCTATCGTGGGTAGCGATGTGTTGTTCGGTGATACCGTAGCGTGCCATGTCGTCTTGCGGAAAGTAGATGCGGTTTTTGCGGTAGTCGATGGCCACATCCTGCCAGAAATTGATGAGTTGCAGGCTGGTGCAGATGGCGTCACCCCAAGCGTTGTTCTGTTCGCTGGCTTTGCCGTAGAGCACCAGCAGCAGGCGGCCGATGGGGTTGGCCGAACGCCGACAGTAGTCGAGCACACTCGCGTAGTCCGCATAGCGGCATTGGGCGACATCCTGGGAAAAAGCGGACAGCAAGTCGCGAAACAGTTGCATCGGCAGTTGGTGCAATCGAATGATCTGCGCCAAGTCAGCGAACCACGGTATGCCTGGCGCTTGGCCTGCCTCGATGCGATCCAGCTCGCGCTCAAAGTTTCGCAACAACGCCAAGCGTTCGGCCGGCGGCAAGTCGCCTTCGTCGGCGAAATCATCGGCGGTGCGCGCAAAGCGGTAGATTAGCGACACCGGATGTCGCAAATGCGCCGGCATCAGGATCGAGGCGACCGGGAAGTTCTCGTAATGATCGACCGCCATCGTGTTGCAAAAAAATCTAATAGAAACAGGTGCTTGCTAACGATATTTCAAGAAAATTGCAAGCTCTGTGGGGTGTCGTTAAAGTGGGGGATATATTACAATAGCCGGCGTTGCGATGCGTGTGACTGCGGCCTGTTTTTTGGCATTGTGTTGAGGGCCACCTGTTGCAAAACGAATCCAGCAACCCCGGCGAAAGTGGCGGAATTGGTAGACGCACCAGATTTAGGTTCTGGCGCCGAAAGGCGTGGGGGTTCGAGTCCCTTCTTTCGCACCAGCAACCCAACGAGAACACAAAGGAATAGCAGTTCATGCAAGCGAATCTAGAAACCCTCGGCGGTCTGGAGCGGCGTTTGAGCGTGGCCGTGCCGCTGGCCGAGATTGAAACCGAAGTTCAATCGCGCCTGAAGCACATCGGCCGCACCGCCAAAATGCCGGGGTTTCGGCCGGGCAAGGTGCCGTTCAAGGTGGTGCAGCAGCAATACGGCACGCAAGTGCGCCAGGAAGTAATCGGCGCAACGGTGGAAAAAAGCTTTGGCGACGCGGTGCGCGAGCAGAATCTGCGCGTGGCGGGTTATCCCAAGTTTGAACCGGCGGCGCCGGCCGAGGGCGCCAGCGATTTCAAATACAGTGCCACGTTTGAAGTTTATCCAGAGGTCAAGCTAGGAGATATTTCCAGCAAGACCGTGGATCGGGTGAAGCTCGAGGTGGGTGATGCGGAAGTCGACAAAACGCTAAGCATCATGCGCAAGCAGCGCGCTAGCTACGACAAGGTTGATCGCGCCGCGCAAAACGAAGATCGCGTGCAAATGAGCTACCAAGGCACCATCGATGGCGTGGCGTTTGACGGCGGCACCGCGCATGATCAGCAAATGGTGTTGGGCGAGGGCCGCTTGTTGCCGGATTTCGAGAAAAACCTTATCGGCATGAAGGCCGGTGACCATACGGCGTTTGACGTGAAATTCCCTGACGATTATCACGGCAAGGATGTGGCAGGTAAGACGGCCCGCTTTGAAGTGTCGGTAGGTGAGGTGGCGGCGCCCCAATTGCCGGAAATTGACGCGGAATTTGCCAAATCGTTGGGGGTTGCCGATGGCGATGTGGCCAAGATGCGCGCCGATGTCAAACTTAACCTGGAGCGCGAAGTCGGCGTACGCCTGAAGTCCAAAACCAAAGACCAAGTGATGCAGGCGTTGCTCGAGGCAACGCCCATAAACGTCCCCAAGTCTTTGATTCAAATGGAAATTGATGCTCTGCGTGACCAGGCGCGGCAAAATCTGGCGATGCGCGGCATTCCCGTCAAGGAAGACGTGCCATTGCCCAATGAAGTGTTTCAAGCGCAAGCCGAGCGCCGTGTGTCACTGGGGCTGATTCTGGGTGAAGTGGTGCGCACCCACAACTTGCACGCAAAACCCGAGCAAGTGCGCGCGGCGGTGGACCTGCAAGCGCAAAGTTACGAAAAGCCCGAAGAAGTCGTTAAATGGTATTACCAACAAACCGAGCGGCTCCGTGATATAGAAGCTGTTGTAATGGAAGAAAACGTGGTTGAATGGGCGTTGTCGGTGGCTAAATCGCAGGATAAAGCGATCACGTTCGACGAGTTGATGGGATACAACAAATGATGCAGTTTGGTAAGCCGTATGTGGATCACACCGACCCCCAAGGCTTGGGCCTGGTGCCAATGGTGGTCGAGCAAAGCGGGCGCGGCGAACGCGCCTACGACATATACTCGCGCCTCTTAAAAGAGCGCGTGGTGTTTCTGGTGGGTGAAGTCAACGAGGTGACGGCCAACCTGATCGTGGCGCAACTGCTGTTTTTGGAATCCGAGAACCCGGACAAGGACATTTCGTTTTACATCAATTCCCCGGGCGGTTCGGTGTCGGCGGGGCTCGCGATTTACGACACCATGCAGTTCATCAAGCCCGATGTCAGCACGCTGTGCGTGGGGCAGGCGGCGAGCATGGGTGCGCTGTTGCTGGCGGCGGGCGCCAAGGGCAAGCGTTTTACGCTGCCCAACTCGCGCGTGATGATCCATCAACCGCTGGGCGGCTTCCGCGGCCAGGCCTCGGACATCGAAATTCACGCGCGGGAAATCCTGTTTTTGAAGCAGCGCTTGAACGAAATTCTCGCCAAGCACACCGGCCAGGTCGTCGATACCATCAGTAAAGACACCGACCGCGACAACTTTTTGAGCGCGGATCAGGCGGTGGCCTACGGCTTGGTGGATCGCGTGTTGGCCTCGCGCACCGACGTGCAAACGGCCTAGACACGTTAATCACGGGTTAATTAAACGTCAGGGTACTGGATCACAACAATGTCAGAAAAAGCGAGCAGCGAAAAACTTTTGTATTGCTCCTTCTGTGGCAAGAGCCAGCACGAAGTGCGCAAACTGATCGCGGGCCCGTCGGTTTTTATTTGCGACGAGTGCATTGAGCTTTGCAACGATATTATTCGTGAAGAGATTCAGGGCGATAAAGGCGGCAAGGGCGCCAAGTCCGATTTGCCGGTGCCGCATGAAATCCGCTCGATACTCGATCAATACGTGATCGGCCAGGATGTCGCCAAGAAAATTCTGGCGGTGGCGGTGTACAACCACTACAAGCGTCTAAAAGAAGCTGGCAAAAAAGACGACATCGAACTCGCCAAATCGAACATCTTGCTGGTGGGCCCGACCGGCTCCGGCAAAACGCTGCTCGCGCAAACGCTGGCGCGGCTACTCAACGTGCCGTTTGTGATGGCGGACGCCACCACGCTGACCGAAGCGGGCTACGTCGGTGAAGATGTCGAGAACATCATCCAGAAGCTTTTGCAAAAGTGCGACTACGATGTCGAAAAAGCGCAGCGCGGCATCGTCTACATCGACGAAATCGACAAGATTTCGCGCAAGTCGGACAACCCCTCGATCACCCGCGACGTGTCGGGCGAGGGGGTGCAGCAGGCGCTGCTGAAGCTGATCGAAGGCACCACCGCGTCGGTGCCGCCGCAAGGTGGCCGCAAGCACCCCAATCAGGAGTTCGTGCAAGTCGACACCACCAACATTTTGTTTATCGTCGGCGGCGCGTTCGATGGCTTGGAAAAAGTGATCCGCGCGCGCTCAGAAAAAGGCGGCATCGGGTTCGGCGCCGAAGTGCGCAGCAGGGACGATCGCAAAAGCGTCACCAAGGTGTTGCGAGACGTGCAACCGGAAGACTTGATCAAGTTCGGTTTGATACCGGAATTCGTCGGGCGTTTGCCGGTGGTGGCTACACTCGAGGAGCTCGATGAAGCCGCGCTGATTCAAATCTTGACGCAGCCGAAAAACGCGCTGATCAAGCAGTATCAAAAGATGTTCAGCATGGAAGGCGCTGAACTCGAAATTCGCGAAAGCGCGTTAAGAGCCGTCGCCAAGCGGGCGCTGGAGCGCAAAACTGGCGCGCGCGGGTTGCGCTCCATTCTGGAAAACACCTTGCTTAACACCATGTTTGATTTGCCGTCGCTGGAAAATGTCACCAAGGTGGTGGTGGATGAGGGCACTATTCTCAGTGACGCTTCCCCGCTTCTGATTTACTCCGATCCGCCGAAGGTTGCGTCAGGAACAACGAAATAGATAAGTTGTTGATTTTATTGAACTTTTTGTTTTTGGGTTGAATGTGGATATTTGCCCCCCATATCTTCCCGGTATGTGATTTAGTGATCCAAGCGCCCGCGCGACACGTATCAGGCTATAGTGTCCGCGAAATAGCCCTAAGGTAAATAGGTACTCCACCATGAACGATCCGGCAACGACTTCCAACTTACCGCTGCAGATGCCGCTGCTGCCTTTGCGCGATGTTGTGGTATTCCCACACATGGTGATACCACTGTTCGTCGGCCGCCCCAAATCGATCAAGGCGCTGGAAGCGGCGATGGAATCGGGCAAGCACATCATGCTAGTGGCGCAGCGCTCGGCGGCCAAGGATGATCCGAGTCCTGAGGATTTGTACGCGATCGGCGCCATCGCCACTATCTTGCAGATGTTGAAGCTTCCCGACGGCACGGTGAAAGTGCTGGTGGAAGGCAGCCAGCGCGCGCGCATGGGCGAAGTCACCGACGTCAAAACGCATTTCATGGCGAGCGTCACGCCGATCGCCGTTGCCGCGCAAGCCGACCGCGAAGTCGAAGCCATGCGCCGCACCATGGTGCAGCAGTTCGATCAGTACGTGAAGCTGAACAAAAAAATTCCGCCGGAGATTTTGACCTCGATCGCAGGCATCGATGACGCCAGCCGCCTGGCCGACCAGATCGCCGCGCACCTGCCGTTAAAGCTCGAGCAAAAGCAGGAAGTGCTGGAAATGTTCGAGGTCAAGGCGCGGCTCGATCATCTGTTGAAGGTGGTCGATGGCGAGCTCGACATCCTGCAGGTTGAAAAGCGCATCCGTGGCCGCGTCAAGCGCCAGATGGAAAAATCGCAGCGAGAGTACTATTTGAACGAGCAGGTAAAGGCGATTCAAAAGGAGCTCGGCGAGGGCGAAGAGGGTGCCGATCACGACGAAATCGCCAAGCGCATCAAGGCCGCGCGCATGCCCAAGGATGCGCGCAAAAAAGCCGAGGCCGAGCTTAAGAAATTAAAGCTGATGTCGCCGATGTCAGCGGAAGCGACGGTGGTACGTAATTTCATTGACGCCATCGTCTCGCTGCCGTGGAAGAAAAAGAGCAAGATTAGCACCGATCTCGTCGCCGCCGAAAAAGTGCTCGACCAGGATCACGATGGCCTGGAGAAGGTCAAGGAACGCATCATCGAGTACCTTGCCGTGCAGCAGCGCGTGGACAAAGTGAAGGCGCCGATACTGTGCCTGGTGGGTGCGCCCGGCGTGGGCAAGACCTCGCTCGGCCAGTCGATCGCGCGCGCCACCAATCGCAAGTTCGTGCGGATGGCGCTGGGCGGGGTGCGTGACGAGGCGGAAATTCGCGGGCATCGCCGCACCTACATCGGCTCCATGCCCGGCAAGATTTTGCAAAACATGTCTAAAGTGGGCGTGCGCAATCCGCTGTTCCTGCTCGACGAAGTCGACAAGCTCGGCCAGGATTTCCGCGGCGACCCGTCGAGCGCGCTGCTGGAAGTGCTCGATCCCGAGCAAAACCACACTTTCGTCGATCACTACGTCGAAGTCGAATACGATTTGTCGGACGTGATGTTCGTGGCGACGGCGAATACGCTGAACATTCCGCCGGCGCTTTTAGACCGGATGGAGGTGATTCGCCTGTCGGGTTACACCGAGGACGAAAAAGTCAAAATCGCGCAAAACCATTTGCTGCCCAAGCTGGAAAAAAATCATGGCTTGAAAAAAGACGAAATGGTGGTGTCGGAAAGCGCGATCCGAGACATCGTGCGCTACTACACGCGCGAAGCGGGCGTACGCGCGCTGGAGCGCGAACTATCCAAGGTTTGCCGCAAGGTGGTGCGCGATCTGGTGAAGGCCGGCGCAAGTGGTGACAAAGCGGGCCGAAAAATCACGGTATCCGCGCGCAATCTGGATAAGTTCTGCGGGGTGCGGCGTTACAGCTACGGCATTGCCGAAAAGAACAATCAGGTGGGCCAGGTCAACGGCTTGGCGTGGACCGAGGTTGGCGGTGAATTGCTGTCGATCGAGGCAATCAAAATGCCGGGTAAAGGCAAGCTCACCACCACCGGTAAGCTTGGCGAGGTGATGCAAGAGTCGGTGCAGGCGGCGATGTCGGTGGTGCGCAGCCGTTCCGACCGCCTAGGCATTGCGCCAGGGTTTAACGAAAAAAGTGATATTCACATCCACTTGCCCGAGGGCGCCACGCCCAAGGATGGCCCCAGTGCCGGCATCGGCATCTGCACCGCGATGGTGTCGATGCTGACTGGCATACCGGTGCGGGCGGATGTCGCGATGACCGGCGAGATCACGCTGCGCGGCGAGGTGCTGCCGATCGGTGGCTTGAAAGAGAAACTGCTCGCCGCGCATCGCGGCGGCATCAAAACGGTGTTGATCCCGGAAGAAAATGTGAAGGATCTCGCGGATATTCCGGACAACATCAAAAACCGGCTCGATATTCAGCCGGTGAAGTGGATTGATACCGTGCTGGAGTTCGCATTGGAACGCAAGCCTGAACCGTTACCGGAGCAACCGCCGCAAGCCGCGCCGGTAACACCGCCGCCCGCCGCCGCTACCGGTACGCATCAACCTGCGCACTAACGTTTTGTCGCCTTGCGCGGCCGGTTTTAACGTTAGCTGCGCGTGGCTAATTTCCGGAAAATACGCTAGAATGCGCGCCTTTGTAACTTTGGGCGCCCGGAAAAACGCGGGTTCCTGAAGGGCGCTTAGCTCAGTTGGTAGAGCGTCGCCCTTACAAGGCGAGTGTCGGCGGTTCGAGCCCGTCAGCGCCCACCAAGTCCATGGGGTGCCGGTCATTGTTCGGTGTCGTTTGGAGCTTTTAGAGTTGTAAGGAGTGGTAGTTCAGTTGGTTAGAATACCGGCCTGTCACGCCGGGGGTCGCGGGTTCGAGTCCCGTCCACTCCGCCAAAGGTAATAGGAAGGCGAACCGCGGGCTTACCGTGGTTCGCCTTTTTTGTTTGAAGTTAGTGAAGGGTCGAGAACATGTTTGATTTTATCGATCGCAATAAGCGGGTACTCCAGTTGATACTGGCGTTGCTGATTATTCCGCCGTTTGCGTTTTTTGGCGTCGACACTTATTTGCGCGGCGGTGACTCCAGTCCGCCGGTGGCCAGCGTCAACGGCTTGCATATCGCGCAACACGAATTTAATCTAGAGCTGCGTGAACGCCAAGAAGTGCTGCAGAACATGGCCGGCGGCAAGGCTGACGCCGCGATGCTCGATAACCCCGAAGTGCGGTTGAGCGTGGCCGAGTCGCTGGTGAACCGGACGTTGCTGCTGCAACACGCCTCGCGCGCGCGTTTGACGGTGCCCGATCAGCAATTGCAGACAATTTTGAGCCAAGCGCCGCAGTTTCAGGAAGACGGTAAGTTTTCCAAGGATCGCTACGAACAGTTCTTGCGCGCGCGCGGCAGGACGGAGGTGGCATTTGAAACCGACATTCGGCGGGATCTGATGCTGCAGCAAGCGTACGACCCGTACGGCCCGGCGAACTTCTTGCCGCGCACCGTGGTGCAGCGTTTGGCAAGGCTCACCGAGACGCAGCGCGAAGCAAGTATTGTTACGCTGGCCCCGGAACGATTCGAGTCGAAGGTGACGTTGGAGCCGGACGCCGCCAAAAAATTCTACGACAGCCACCCGGACGAATTCCGTATTCCCGAGCAGGTACGTGTCGAGTACGTGGTGTTGTCGCTGGATGCCATGTTGCCGGCCGTCACGGTGAATCCGGAAGACGTGAAGCGCGTTTACGACGATCAAGTCAGGCGCATGACGTTGCAGGAGACGCGGCAAGCCAGTCACATTCTGGTGGCGGTGGATGCCCAGGCGCCCGCGGCGGACAAACAAGCGGCCAGGGCCAAAGCGGCGGACTTGCTCAAACAGGTTCAAGCCAAGCCCGCCATATTCGCGGATCTCGCCAAAGCCCATTCGCAGGATCCCGGCTCGGCGGTGAACGGCGGCGATCTGGGTTTATTTAAGCGTGGCGATATGACCAAGCCGTTTGCCGACGCGGCATTCGGCATGAAAGTCGGTGAGATCAGCGGCCTGGTGGAATCCGAGTTTGGGATCCACATCATCCGATTGACCGCGATCAATCCCGCCAAGGCGCCAGCGTTCGAGGCGCAGCGCGCGCAAATCGAAAACGAGTTAAAGCGCAATGCCGCGCGCAAGGATTTTGCTGCCAAGGCGGATCAATTCAACGAAATCGTGTTTACCCAACCTGATTCGTTAAAGCCCGCGGCCGAACTGATCAAGGCGCCAATCGAGAAAAGCGGCTTTGTCAGCCGCGCCGGTGGCGATACGCCGTTGCTAGGCAACCCGAAGCTGTTGCAGGCGATTTTTTCGGAGGATGTGTTAAAAAACAAGCGCAATACCGAGGCGGTGGAGGTCGCTCCTGGCGTGCTGGTGGCGGCGCGCGTGCTGGAGCACAAGCCCGCGGCGTTGCGACCATTCGAGGACGTGCAAAGCGCGGTGGCCGTGCGTTTGACGCGGCAGCGTGCGGCACAATTGGCGGCGCAGGAAGGCCGTGCAATGCTCGAAAGTTTGCGGCAGGGCAAGGACGCGCAGCTGCAGTGGGGCGGCCCGCAGATGATCAGCTTTACAAGTCAAATCAAAGGGTTAAGTGAAGATGTCAAAAAACAGATATTGCGCGTCGACGTGAGCAAATTGCCGGCCTATAGTGGTGTCGAGACGCCGGCAGGCTATACCCTGATTCGCATCACGCGCACCGTCGAGCCGGAAAAAATCGACGTGGAAAAAGAAAAAGGTTTGGCGCAAATGCTGGCGCAGGCGCAGGGCCAGGAGCAAAACGCCGCGTTTCTCGCGAGCCTCAAGCAAAATGCGAAAATCAATATTCGCAAGGATCAGCTAAACGACAGGAAAGACCGCTAGCCGTGCCCCATGGCATTGCGGTGTGCGCTTGCCGGCGCGCGTGCGCGCCAGCGAGACTGGCCCATTCGAGGCCGTCGATTAGCCGCCAGCCGAACTGATGCCGCCCACCACGGTGCTGAAGCCGGCGTCGACATAGGTGATCTCGCCGGTGATGCCGCCGGCCAGATCGGACAGCAAAAACGCCGCGGCATTGCCCACATCGTCGATGGTCACATTGCGCCGTAGCGGCGCGTTTTCCTCGACGAACTTCAAAATCTTGCCAAAGCCGCCGATACCGGCGGCGGCCAGCGTTTTGATCGGCCCTGCCGAAATGCCGTTTACCCGTATGCCCTTAGGCCCCAAGTGTTGCGCGAGATAGCGCACATTGGCTTCGAGACTCGCCTTGGCCAAGCCCATTACGTTGTAGTTGGGCACCGTGCGCACCGCGCCGAGGTAGGTTAGCGTCAACACTGCGGCGTTGCGATTTTCCATCAGCGGCAGTGCTGCCTTGGCCAGCGCGGCGAGGCTATAGGAAGAAACATCATGCGCAATGCGAAACGCTTCACGCGACAAACCGTCGAGCAGATCACCCTTGAGCGCCTCGCGCGGGGCGAAGGCGATTGAGTGCACCAGACCGTCGAGCCCGCCCCATTGTGCGCGCAGATCGTCGAAGAGTTTGGCGATTTGCGCGTCGTCCGACACATCGCAGGGGAGTATCGGCGACGAACCGAAATCCTTGGCAAGATCGATCACGCGCGCCTTCAAGTCTTCAGTTTGATAGGTGAAGGCGAGCGAGGCGCCTTCACGGTATGCCGCGCGTGCGATGCCGTAGGCGATGGAGCGGTTGGAGAGCACGCCGGTCACTAAAATCTTTTTGCCTTGTAAGAGCGCCATGTCCGTTCCTTCGCGTCGTCGTCTCGGTAGTGCGCGATTATACCAAGTGACGCACCGCACACGTTTCGGCTACACTGACGCGAGATGATGACAGCGATGGTCCGGTTGCTCAGTGTGCTGGTGCTGGCTGCGGCGTGTAATGCGTGCGGCGAATGCGCATCGACGCCGCCGGTATCCGGCAGCGATGGTGGCAGCGCGCGTAAGGTGTTGCGCTTCACGTTTCAAGCCGCCGAGACGGGCTTCGACCCGGTTAAGGTGTCCGACTATTACTCCGGGGTGGTGATTAGCGCGATATTCGACCCGTTGCTCACCTACGATTACCTCGCGCGGCCGGCCAAGTTGGTACCCAATGTCACGATCGCGCTGCCGCACGTGAGCGACGCCGGTAAGACCTACACATTGCGGTTAAAGCCCGGCGTGTATTTCGCGCCGGATGCCGCGTTCAAGGGCCAGCCGCGCGAACTTACCGCGGCCGATTACGCGTATTCGATCAAGCGGTTTCTCGATCCTAAAAACCGCTCTCCCTACGCGTTTTTGTTCGAGGGTAAGATCGTCGGGCTTGACGAGCTCGCCGCTCAGGCCAAAAAATCCGGACGTTTCGACTACGATGCCGCGATCGCCGGCCTGGAGACGCCCGATCGTCATACGCTGCGCATCCGGCTGAAGCAGGGCGATTTAAATTTTTCGCATGTGCTGGCGTTCTCGATGGTAGGCGCGGTGGCGCGCGAGGCGATCGAGGCGTATGGCGAAGATACCAACGCGCGTCCGGTGGGCACGGGGCCTTATGTGCTCACGCATTACCTGCGTTCATCGAAAATGGTGCTCGACAAAAACCCGGTGTTTCGCGAAATGCGGTGGAACGCCAAACCGGGCGCCAACGCCGAGGATCAGGCCATCGCCGCGCGCATGAAAGGTAAACGTCTGCCGCTGATCGACCGTTTGGAGATCAGTATCATGGATGAGGCGCAAAGCCGCTGGCTGGCGTTCCAGCGGCGCGAAACCGATATTGAGTATCAGTTGGAGGAGCTCGCGCCGAAGTTCATGACGCCTGAAGGTAAGCTTAAGGCCGAATACGCCAATTTAGGCATACGCCTGGCGCGCAGCGTCGATCCCGAGGTGATTTATTTGTTTTTCAACACCCGGGAAAAAATCGGCAACGAAGACAATCCGCTCGGCGGCTTCACGCCGGAAAAAATCGCGCTGCGCCGCGCGATCGCCATGGCCTATAACGTCGAGGATCAAATCAACATCATTCGCAAGGGCCAGGCGATACGCGCGCACTACCCGATTCCACCTGGCGTGGCGGGGCACGAGCCGCAGTACCGCAACAGCATAGACTACGATCCGCGCTTGGCTAACGCGCTCCTGGATAAATTCGGCTATGTCCGCGGGGCTGATGGTTATCGCCGAATGACTGATGGTAAGTTATTGATTTTAAAGTACTTTTCTACGCCGTCGGAACGCGACCGCCAGTTCGACGAATTGATGAAGCGCTCCATGGAGCGCATCGGTTTGAAGGTGGAGATTCACAAGGGCCGCTTCGCCGAACTCATCAAACTGGGTAATCAATGCCGCTTGATGATGAAACATTCGGCGTGGATCGCCGATTATCCCGATGGTGACAACTTCATGCAGTTGCTCTATGGCCCGAACACCGGGCAAACCAATGCGGCGTGTTACCGCTCGCCGGCGTACGACGAGCGATACGAAAAATCGCGGCGCATGGCCGATGGCCCGGCACGCAATCAACTGTATCGCGAAATGACGCGTCAAATGGAAGCCGACACCGCATGGCTCGTGACAGACAGCCGTTATCGCAACGTGTTGCTGCAGCCCTATGTGGTGGGCTACAAAAAACACCCGGTGTTGTCCAACGAGTGGCTCTACATCGATTTAGAGCTGCGCTGATGGCGGGCTATATCGTGCGCCGCGTGCTGCAATTCGTGCCGACGTTGTTGGGCGTGGTGTTGCTGGTGTTTGTTTTGTTCAACTGGATCGGCGGCGATCCGGCGTATTTGCTTGCCGGCAAAATGTCCAATCCGGAGCAAATCGAAAACATCCGCAAACAGCTCGGCGTCGATCAGCCGTACTACGTGCAGTTGTGGATTTTTATCGTGCAAGTGGCGACCGGCGACTTTGGCGTGAGCTGGGCCACCAATGAAAAAGTTTCCACGATATTTGCCACGCGCTTGATCCCGTCGTTGACCGTGCTGGTGCCGATGCTGATCCTTGGCACGCTGCTGGCGATGGGCTTGGCGCTAATGGTGGCGTATTGGCGCGGCACCTTGACCGACCGCGTGATCATGATTGGCTGTACCGTGGGGCAATCGATCAGCATCCTGGTCTACATCATCGTGTTTCAGTACGTGTTCGCCTATCAACTGGGCTGGTTTCCGGTGCAGGGTTGGGGGCAGGATTTTGTCACCAACCTCGTCAAATTCAGCGCATTGCCGATCGTGGTGGGCGTCGCGGTATCGCTGGCGCCCGACACGCGGCTATACCGCACGTTTTTCCTCGACGAAATCAACCAGGACTATGTACGCACCGCGCGCGCCAAGGGCATGAGCGAGCCGCGCGTGATGGGTGTGCATGTGCTGCGCAACGCGGCGATCCCCATCGTCACCCACGTGATGATTCAGTTGCCGGCGCTGCTCGCCGGCGCGTTTTTGATCGAGCGCTTTTTTTCGATTCCCGGTATCGGCCGCGAAGTGCTGCTGGCGGTGGAGCGTAGCGATTTTCCGGTGATCAAGGCGGTGACAGTGTACGTGGCAATGGCTACCCTGGTGGTTAATTTGCTGGCGGATATTTTGTATAAAGCCGTCGATCCGCGGGTGCAACTGAAATGAGCGCGGCGCTCGCCAACGGCGCGTCACCCGGGTTGTGGGCCTTGGCGTGGCGGCGTTTACGCCGCGATCGCGTGGGCATGGTGTCGGCGGCGGTGGTAGGTGTTTATCTCGCGGTGGTGATTGCGGCCATGCTGGGGTGGATCGCCTCGGACTGGCCGCGCGAGGCGGGGGTGAATTACGCGCCGCCGGGGTTTGTCGGGGCTGACGATTCCGCGCCGCAAGCCACAAAGCGCGTGTCGCGCGAAGCGCCGCCGGTGAGTGAGCCCGGCATTGTCGACCCGCTGGCGGGCGTGCTCGCCGAGTTGCGCAAAAACCTCGCCGCCCAGCCCACGCACGAACCGCGCGCGGCTACGCTGCCTTTCGGCGGCGATAAATGGGGCCGCGACGTGCTCAAGAAAGTGATCAAAGGCACCGAGACCTCGCTGATCGTCGGGCTGGTGGCCGCGTTGTTGGCGGTGCTGATCGGCACCACGCTCGGCGCCTACGCCGGCTATTACGGCGGGCGCACCGATGACTTTTTGAATTGGCTCTATAGCGTGATTACGTCGATCCCGTATTTGCTGCTGGTACTGGCGATCGCGGCGGTGCTCAATCAAAAAGGCTTGCTTACCGTGATTTTGATTTTGGGTTTGACCGGCTGGACCGGGATTTTTCGCTTGGTGCGCGCGGAATATCTCAAGCACCGCACGCGCGAATACGTGCTGGCGGCAGACGCCATCGGCACCAGTCACGCGCGGCGCATGTTCGTGCACATTTTCCCCAACGTGAGCCACGTGGTGCTGGTGCAGTTGTCGCTGCACGTGGTGCTGTTTATCAAGTCGGAAGTGATTTTGAGCTTTTTGGGTTTCGGCGTCGGCGTCGATACCGTGTCGTGGGGCAGCATGCTCGCCGAATCGCAAGCGGAACTGATCCTCGGCAAATGGTGGCAACTCACCGCGGCGACGCTGGCAATGGCGGTGCTGGTCACCGCGTTTAGTTTGTTTACCGATGCGCTGCGCGATGCGCTGGATCCGAGGTTGAAATAATGATCGCGAACGGCGACCTGTTGTTGAGCGTGCGTAATCTCAAGGTCGATTTTCGATTGGAAGACGGCGCCGTGTTGCACGCGGTGAACGGCGTGAGCTTCGACGTGCCGGCGAATCAAACCGTGACGCTAGTGGGCGAATCGGGCAGCGGCAAATCGGTGACGGCGCTGGCGATCTTGGGCCTACTGCCCGCAGCCAATGCGCGCGTGTTGCCGGGCAGCACCATCACCTATCGCGGCCGTGATCTGCACGGCCTGACGCCGCGTGAGTTGACCGCGCTGCGCGGCGCGGAAATCTCCATGGTGTTTCAGGAGCCGATGAGTTCGTTGAATCCGGTGTTCAGCGTCGGCTTTCAATTGGGCGAAGTGCTGCGCAAACATTTGGGCTTAACCAAACGCCGCGCGCGTGCGCGTGCGATTGAATTGCTCGACGAAGTCGGCATCCCCGATCCGCGGATACGCGTCGACGCCTATCCGCATCAGCTCTCCGGCGGCCAGCAGCAGCGCGTGATGATTGCGATGGCGATTGCCTGCGAGCCGCGTTTGTTGATCGCCGACGAACCTACCACCGCCTTAGATATTTCTATTCAAAATCAAATACTTATGTTATTGTCCGAATTAAAGCAACGGCGCCAGATGGCGATGCTGTTTATCACCCACGATCTCGGTTTGGTAGCAGAAGTCGCCGATCAAGTGGTGGTGATGCGCGACGGCGTGGTGCGCGAGCGGGGCGCGGTGAAGCAGATTTTCTCCGCGCCGCAGGACGCGTATACGCGCGCGTTGTTGGCGTGCCGGCCGTCTATGGATAGACGGCCGCGCTACTTACCGGTGGTCGACGATTTTTTGAATGGTGCGAATGCGAATCGCGATGTGCATGCGTCCGTGCGTGAACGCGGTTTGCGTGGCGACGAAGCAATGGTTCTGCAAGTCGATGCGCTCTCTAAACACTTTCAGTTTCGTGAGGGCCTGCTGCGTAAACGCGACTTCAAAGCCTTGGGCGGCGCGTCGTTCAAACTCGCCAAGGGTAAAACGCTAGGCGTAGTCGGCGAGTCGGGGTCGGGCAAGACCACCATGGCGTTAACGCTGATGCGGTTGACGCCGGCGAGCGGCGGCATGGTGTTGTTCGACGGCCGCGACTTGCTGCAACTTTCACCCGATGAAGCGTTGCGCTACAAGCGGCGCATCCAAATTGTTTTTCAAAACCCGTATGCGTCGTTGAACCCGCGCTTTACCGCCGGCGAGATTTTGCTGGAGCCCATGCGTATCCACGGCATAGCCACCGACGAAACTGCGCGCGTCGGCTTGGTGCGGGAGCTGCTCTACAAAGTAGGGCTGCCGCATTCGGCCTTCTTCAAGTATCCTCACGAGTTCTCGGGCGGGCAGCGTCAACGCATCGCGATCGCGCGCTGCTTGACGTTAAAACCCGAGGTGCTGATTTGCGATGAAGCGGTGTCCGCGCTCGACCTATCGGTGCAGGCGCAGTTGCTGAACCTTTTGCAGGATTTGCAAGACGAGTTCGGCATGAGCTACATTTTTATTTCGCACGACCTGGCGGTGGTGAAATACATGTCGGACGAAGTCATGGTGATGAAAGACGGCGAGGTGGTGGAAATGGGCTACGCGGACGAGATTTACGCGCGGCCGCGCCACGCCTATACCCGGCAGTTGCTCGCCGCCATGCCGCGCCGGGCGTTGGCCGGCTCGGCCACCGCATGAAGCGCGCTTTGCTCCTTGGCGTGCTCAGCGTGTTATCGGCCGCGAGCCTGTTCGCGGGTGACGCGCATGCCGCTCACGCCTACGCGCAATTCGGCGACATCAAATACCCGGCGGATTTTCCGCATTTCGAATGGGCGAATCCCAAGGCACGCAAGGGCGGTGAAATTCGCCTGGTGCCGCCGACGCGGCTCACCAATTTCGACAAATTCAACCCGTTTACGTTAAAAGGCGCCGCGCCGCCGGGACTCAATACCCTGGTGTTCGAGACGTTGTTAACCGGCACCTACGACGAACCGAATACCGCTTACGGCTTATTGGCGCAGGATGTGGCGGTGGCGGCGGATCGTCTATCGGTGACGTTTCGCTTAAATCCCAAGGCCCGCTTCCAGGATGGCACGCCGGTGACTGCCGCAGACGTCAAACACAGCTTCGACACGCTCATGAGCAAGCAGGCGGCGCCGCAATACCGTGTGATTTTTGGGGACGTGAAGCAAGCGGTGGTGAGCGGCCCGCTCACCGTGCGCTTTGACTTCAAACACGCCAGTGCGCAGTTGCCGCTGCTGGTGGGGAGCCTGCCGGTGTTCAGCCGGGCGTGGGGCGCGGGCAAACCGTTTAACGAAGTGGTCATGGATCGGCCGATCGCCAGCGGCCCCTACAAAATCGGCCGCATGAATTTCGGCCGCGATATCAGCTATGAACGCGACCCGAATTACTGGGCGCGCGATCTGAATGTGCGGCGCGGCACCTTCAATTTCGATCGCATCACCTACAAGATTTACAAGGATTCGACCGCGCGCACCGAGGCCTTTAAGGCTGGCGAGTTCGACTACATCGAGATTTTCTCCGCGCGCGAATGGGCGCGCACCATGACCGGCAAGAAGTTTGACAGCGGCGAACTTAAGCGCGCCCATTTGAAAAGCAAGAACGCCGGCGATTTTCAGGGTTGGCTGATCAACACGCGGCGTGAAAAATTCAAGGATAAACGCGTGCGCGAAGCGCTGGGCCTCGCGTTCGATTACGAGTGGATGAACCGCCAGATGTTTTATAACTCGTATACGCGCGTGCGCGGATTTTTTGTAAACAGCGATTTCGAAGCCAAGGGTCTGCCCGGTGCGGAGGAGCTCGCGGTGTTGGAGCCGCTGCGCGGCAAGCTGCCGTCGGAGATTTTTGATCAACCGGTGCCGCTGCCGCCCTCGACCGCGGCGCCCGGCGGCTTGCGCGAGAATTTGCGCCGGGCGAAGGCGCTGTTGGAGGCGGCAGGCTGGACGTATCGCGACGGCGCGCTGCGCAACGCCAAGGGTGAGGCGTTTACCATCGAATATCTCGATGGCGGCGGCGGTGAGCGGGTCTTCGGCCCCTATGTGCAGGCGCTGGCGAGACTCGGCATCGAGGCACGCTATCGGCGGGCGGATTTCGCGCTGATTCAAAAGCGCTGGGATGTATTCGATTTCGACATCACGACGCAGCGCCACCCCGGTTCGGAAGCGCCGGGGAGCGAATTGGTCGATCGCTACGGCTCGCAATCGGCCGATACCGATGGCTCGTACAACATCACCGGCGTGCGCGATCCGAATGTGGATTATTTGCTGAAACAAGTAGTATTGGCGACCACGCGCGAGCAATTGGTGGCGCGGCTGCGCGCGCTGGATCGCGTGTTGCGCCACGGTTTTTACGTCGTGCCGCAGTGGTTTGCGGAAGGGTATCGCGTGGCTTATCGCGGCGGCAAATTCGAGCAGCCGCCTGTAGCGCCGCAGTACTATTCGCCGGCGGATTGGGTGCTGCGTACCTGGTGGAGTAAAAAGTAGCCATGTGGGCGTACATCCTTAAGCGTTTGCTGCTGATGATCCCGACGTTGTTCGGGGTATTGTTGATTACCTTCATCATTGTGCAGTTCGTGCCCGGCGGGCCGGTGGAGCAGATGGTGGCGCAGTTGCAAGGGCGCGATAGCGCGGGCGGCGAAATCGCCGCGGCAGCCACCGAAAGCGTTTACCGTGGCCGCCAGGGCGTGGATGCCGCCCGGGTGGAAGAAATCAAAAAGCTCTACGGCTTTGACAAACCCGCGCACGAGCGTTTTGTGCAAATGCTGTGGCAGTTCGCACGCCTCGATCTGGGCAAGAGTTTTTTTCACAACAAGGACGTGTGGCAGTTGATCAAGGAAAAGCTGCCGGTGTCGATCACGCTGGGGTTGTGGACGTTCTTTTTTATCTACGCGATTTCGCTGCCGCTCGGCATTGCCAAGGCGGTGCGCGCGGGCACGCCGTTTGACACCGTCACGACGTTTCTGGTGCTGCTGGGCTACGCCATACCGAGTTTCGTGCTGGGGGTGGTGCTGATGGTGTATTTCGCCGGCGGCACCTTTGTGCAGTGGTTTCCGCTGCGCGATATCACCTCGGCGAATTGGGCGGAGCTCGGATTTTTTGCCAAGATCACCGATTACCTTTGGCATATCACGCTGCCGGTGACGGCGATGGTGGTGGGCGGGTTTGCGGTGATCACCGTGCTGATCAAAAACTCGATGCTGGAGGAAATCCGCAAGCAATACGTGCTGACTGCGCGCGCCAAGGGCGTACCCGGGGGCAAGGTGTTGTGGCGCCATGTATTTCGCAATGCGCTGATTCCGATCGCCACCGGCTTTCCAGCTGCGTTTATTGGTGCGTTTTTTACCGGCGCGCTGCTGATCGAAACGCTGTTTTCGCTCGATGGGCTGGGGTTGTTGTCCTACGAATCGATCATCCGCCGCGATTACCCGGTGGTGTTCGGCAGCTTGTTTATTTTCACCCTCATCGGGTTGTTGACGCATTTGCTGCGCGACCTGTGCTACTTGTGGGTCGACCCGCGCGTGAAGTATTTCGACTGACGTATTTCGACTAACCATGGCCGAGACCGCTCACGTCAATCCGTACCTACACGCAAGCCCCGCGCGCCGCGCGTGGCGGCGTTTTCGCGGTAATAAGCTCGGTTACTACAGCTTGTTGGTTTTAATCGCGTTGTTTGTAGTGAGCTTGTTGGCGGAGGTGCTGTCCAACGATAAGCCCTGGGCGGTGCGTTATGACGGGCAATGGTATTTTCCGGTGTTCAAGACGTACGCGGACACCACCTTCGGCGGCGACTTTCCCACGCCCACCGACTACCACGACCCGCTGATCCGCGAAAACCTCGCCAAGCCCGGCAACTTCGCGCTGTATCCACCGAATGCGTATCACTACACCAGCATCAATTACTTTGCCAAAAGCCCCAGCCCGGCGCCGCCCAGCGGCGACAACTGGCTCGGCACCGATGACAAGGGCCGCGATTTGCTGGCGCGTTTGTTGTACGGTTTTCGCTTGTCGCTGTTTTTTGCGTTGATCGTCGCCGCGGTGTGCACGGTGCTGGGCGTGTTGTACGGCGCGCTGCAGGGTTATTTCGCGGGTTGGGCCGATATCGTGATGGAGCGCGTCAAGGAGGTTTGGACGGCGATGCCGTGGCTTTACATGTTGATTATTTTTTCGGCGTTGTTCGCCCCGAGTTTTACGCTGCTGGTGGTGTTGATATCGATCTTCGGCTGGATGGGGTTGTCGAATTACGTGCGCGCCGAGTTTTTGAAAAACCGCACGCTCGATTACGTGCGCGCGGCCAAGGCACTGGGGCAAAGCGACCGTAAAATCATGTGGCGGCACATTCTGCCCAACAGCATGACGCCGGTGGTAACGCTGATCCCATTCGAAATGGCGGGCGCGATCGGCGCGCTGACCAGTTTGGATTTCCTGGGACTCGGCATGCCGCCCGGTACGCCGAGCTTGGGTGAGTTGCTCAATCAGGCCAAGGAAAATCTCGATGCGTGGTGGATCGCGGTAACCACTTTCAGCGTACTGGTCGGCATGTTGCTGCTGTTGGTGTTGATCGGCGATGCGCTGCGCGATGCGCTCGATCCGCGCAAAGTGTTGGAGGCCGAGGAATCATGAGCCTGCTCGACGTGTGCGATCTGAACATCGACTTCGGCTCGCGCCGCGTGGTGCATCGCGCCTCTTTCACGCTCGATGCCGGTGAAAAACTCGCGCTGGTCGGTGAATCGGGTTCCGGTAAAACGGTAACGGCGTTGTCGCTGTTGCGCTTGATCGAAACCGCACGCTTGTCGGGCGAAATTACGTTCGACGGCAAGTCCGTGCTGCAACTGCCGGAGCCAGTGTTGCAGGCCATGCGGGGGCGCGACATCGCGGTGATTTTTCAGGAGCCGATGACGGCGTTAAATCCGATTTACACGGTGGGCCGGCAAATCGCCGAGTCGCTGCAATTGCACATGGGCATGAATGCCGCGCAAGCCAGCGATGGCGCGGTGGCGGCGCTGGCGCGCGTGGGCATCCCGGAGCCGGAGTTGCGCGCGCGCAGTTATCCGCATCAGCTCTCCGGCGGGCAGCGCCAGCGCGCGATGATCGCGATGGCGCTGGCGTGCAATCCGCGCATGTTGATCGCGGACGAGCCCACTACCGCGCTCGACGTCGCGATACGAATTCAAGTGCTTGATTTAATTGAGAAAATTAGAAGTGAATCGGGGCTGGCGTTGCTCTTGATCACGCACGACTTGAATCTGGTGAAACGTTTTTCCGATCGCGTGGCGGTAATGGAAAAAGGTGCGATCGTCGAGCAGGGTAAAACTGCCGAGGTCACGCAGCGCCCGCAACATGCGTATACGCAAAAGTTATTGAATAGCCGTCCCGAACGCAACGTCACCGCGCCGGGCGAAGGCGCGGTGGTGTCGGCCAAACACGTGCAGGTGGATTACCCCAAGCGTCTGCCGGGATTTGGCGGCTGGTTCAAGAAAGGGGTGTTCACGGCGGTGCGCGATGTCGATTTCGATCTCGCGCCGGGTGAAACCCTGGGCGTGATCGGCGAATCGGGCTCGGGTAAAACCACGCTGGCGCTGGCGGTGCTGAATTTGGTCAAGGCGCGAGGCGATATTCGCATCGGCGGTGCGCCGTGGCTTGATAGGGGCAACGGCAAGGGTAACGGGGCGCGCGCGTTGCGGCGCAAGATACAAGTGGTGTTTCAAGACCCGCTGTCGTCGTTGTCGCCGCGCTTGACGGTTGAGCAAATCATCGGCGAAGGACTGGAAATTCACGAGCCGCGGCTTGGTGAAAACGAGCGCCGCGAACGCGTAATGGCGGCGCTTACCGACGTGGGTTTGCGTGAAAGTGGCGAGGTGGCGCCGCTGCTGTCACGTTATCCGCATGAGTTCTCCGGCGGGCAGCGCCAGCGCATCGCGATTGCGCGCGCGCTGATCGTCAAGCCGGAGGTGGTGGTGCTGGATGAGCCTACCAGCGCGCTGGATGTGACGATTCAAAAGCAAGTGCTGGCGTTGTTGGGTGAACTGCAACGCAAGTATCACTTGAGCTACATTCTGGTGACCCACGACATCGACGTGATGCGCGCGATGGCACACCGGGTGCTGGTGATGAAGGATAGCGCGATTGTCGAACGCGGCTCGCTGGAAGAGGTCATGACGCGCAGCCAATCGGATTACACGCGCATGCTGGTGCGGGCGGGCGCGGCGTAAACGACGCGTGCATGGCCGGCTAAAAAAAGGGCGCCAGCGGCGCCCTTTTTTGCGGTGAGGACGGTGTCGACTAACGTTTTGCCTTGGCCGGTGCCGGCGCTTGAAAGGCGATGCTTTGCGCGCGCGGCTTGGCGGCGGGGCGTGCGGCAGGCTTGGCGGCGGGCCGCGCCGCGGGGTTGGTTGCTTGTGCCGTTGCACCCCCTCGCCTGACCGCGGTGTGTAGCGGTACGGGCCCTGGACGCGCTTTCGCGTTTGCCGTGGCGCGGGCCGGCGCTGCCCCGCCACGCGTGACGACCACGCGTTGCATGACCGTGCGCGTGGCCGCGGCTGAAGCGGCAACTGGTGCGAATGCCGGGTTATCGTCCAGTACCGGCTGCAGTTCGCTATTGGGCACGAGTATCGTTTGCCCGGTGGCGATTTGGCGGCGGCCGCCGAAGTTGTTGAGCCGGTTCAACTCTTCCACGCTGATGCCGTATTGCGCGGCTATGGTTTCAGGCCGCTCGCCGGCGCGCACCGTGTGGGTTCGCTTGGAAGCCAAAGGCTGGTTCTCGTGCTGGTGCATATTGGCGTTAAATTGCGTAACCCTGTTTTTAGGCAGCACCACGGTTTGCGCGACATTGCTGTTGATGACACGCTTGTTATGCGCGGGATTCAAGAAGCGGAATTCCTCCAAAGACATATTGGCGAACTGCGCCGCGCGCGCAACATCGATATGGCGCTGCAAGGCGACCACTTCGAAGTACGGTTCGTTGGGCACCGGTGCGAGGGTGAGCCCGAAGCGCGCCGGATTGGCGATGATGTTTTTCACCGCGATCAGCTTGGGCACGTAGTTGCGGGTCTCGGCCGGCATGCCGGGGTAGAGGCTTTGATAATCCGTGGGTAAGCCGCGCGCCCGGTTGCGATCGATGGCACGCTGCACCGCGCCTTCGCCCCAGTTGTAGGCGGCGAGCGCGAGTTCCCAATCGTTGAACATGCCGTGGAGCGTTTGCAAGTATTCCAGCGCGGCGTCGGTGGCGGCAATTACATCACGACGACCGTCGTACCACCAGCTTTGCCTTAAGCCGTAGTTACGTCCGGTGGACGGGATGAACTGCCAGATGCCCGAGGCGTGTGCGTGCGAATAGGCCACAGGATTAAACGCCGATTCGATCATCGGCAACAGCGCGATTTCCAGCGGCATGTTGCGCCGCTCGACTTGGGTAACGATATGAAACAGGAAGTGGCTTGCGTTGTTGACCATGCGCCCAAAATATTCGCCGCGGCTTGCGTAGTAATTTTCCCAGTCGCTCACCAGCGAGTTTTCAAAGTGCGCCATCTGAAAGCCGTTGCGAACACGTTGCCAAATGTCGCGTGGTTCAGCCGCGTCCGCCGCTTGGCTGCTCCCGATCTGTGGTTTGGCTGTCGTTGTGGCCTGTGCGGCTCGGCGCACCGTTGGTTTGGCGTGCTTGGACGCTGACGCTGCGTCGCCGAGCTGAGTCGGGGTGGGCAGCGGCGGGACTTTCACAACCTGAGGTAAGTGCGTGGGCTCCGGTGGTGTCGGCGCCGGCGTGTTGTTAACCGATGGTGTAGGCCAGTTGCTGTTGGGCAGTGGGTCACCGGCGGTGTAGGTGCCGGACATCTGGGCGCAGCCCGCGGAGATGGCCGCGGCGAAGACGATCAAGCTCTGGGCCGCAGTACGCGAACGTCGAATCATTGGACGTTTCCCCCTGTTTATTGGTGGCCGAATGGTAGCCGCTACCGCTTTCGGCGTCAAGCAAAAAAATTATATAAAAACAAATGCTTACGATAAATACTTAAGGCGCTCACGCAAATCAAGTCACGGTGGCGTCACACTCAGAATTTGTTTTTCCACTCACGAATTTCGGCCAGTACGCTGACAGGGTCGGTCAGCGACTTGCCGGCGCGCTGACTTGCACTGGCGATGACGCCCGCCGCCGAGCAACGCACGAAGGGGTTGGTGGCGCGTTCCAGCGCGATGGTGGTGGGCACGGTGGGGGTATCGACTTCGCGCAGCGCCTTGGCGCGCGCTTCCCATTTTTGCAACTCGGCGTTGTCGGGCTCGGCCGCGCGCGCGAATTTGATGTTCGACAAGGTGTATTCATGGGTGCAGTAAACGCGCGTGGTGTCGGGCAGACGCATGAATTTACCGAGCGACTCGTGCATCTGCGCCGGCGTGCCTTCGAACAGGCGCCCGCAGCCCGCGGCAAACAGGGTGTCGCCGCAAAACAGCATGCCCTCGCCGTGATAGGCGATGTGGCTGCTGGTGTGGCCGGGCACTTCTAGCACGCTGAGGGTGATGTTGAAATGCGGCAGCGTGATGGTTTCGCCCTCTTTCAGGCGCTGGGTGGCGTCGGGCACGCGCGGATCGTGCGGGCCGTAGACGGGGATGTTGCGCTGGGCGATGAGTTGCTTGACGCCGCCGATGTGATCGTTGTGGTGATGGGTGATGATAATCGCCGCGAGTTCGAGTTGCTCCGCGGCGAGATAGTCTTGCACCGGCTTGGCGTCACCCGGATCGACGGCGATGGCGTGGGTTTTATCGCGCAGGGTCCAGATATAGTTGTCGGTGAACGCGCGCACCGGCGCGACGTCAAAGTTTGGGGGTAGGGCCATCAGGTGCCTCCTGCAAACGATTGCGAATGAGAGTTAGCGCAGTCGCTATTTTGATTTAAACTGCTCGCATGTCAACTGAAACGCGCTCGATTGCCGGGTCGAATGCTTCAACGGAAGTGGCCGAATGGCTGGCCACGCCGCTGGGCCAGTATCTGCTCGCGCGTGAACGCGCGTACATCGACAAAACCGTGAGCGATATTTTCGGTTACAACGCGCTGCAAATCGGCCTGTCTCAGATTGATTTGCTCGCCGCCAACCGCATGCCGCTGCGCGCACGCGTGGCACCGGCCGCGGGCGCGGATTTGCGCGCCGCCGCCGCGGAATTGCCCGTGGTGAGTTCCAGCATCGACTTGGTGCTGCTGCCGCACGTTCTCGAATTCGCCGAAAACCCGCATCAGATCCTGCGCGAAGTCGAGCGCGTGCTGGTGCCCGACGGGCACGTGGTGGTGGCGTGTTTTAACCCGATGAGCTTGTGGGGCATGCGCCATTCGTTCGGTAAAAGCAGGACGTATCCGTGGCGCGGGCGGTTTATCCACATTCTGCGGCTGAAGGATTGGCTGGCGTTGCTCGGTTTTGAAATGGCGGGTGGTGCCATGGGCTGTTACGCGCCGCCCTGCGTTAGCCAAAAATGGCTCGACCGCTTTAAGTTCATGGACGCGGCGGGCGACCGCTGGTGGCCGTTTAGCGGCGCGGTGACGTTCTTGCACGCCATCAAGCGCGTGCGCGGCATGCGCATCATCACACCGCAGTGGGCGCAACCGAAGGCCCGCCAGGAGCAATTGGTGGCGATGCCGCGCAAGGATCAACTCGCCGCGCGCGGTTTGCGTCTGGTGCACAGTTCGCATAGCCATCACCCGGCGCGGGATTCGCAATGACCGGGGTGGTGCGTATTTACACCGACGGCGCGTGCAAGGGTAATCCCGGCGCGGGCGGCTGGGGCGCGCTGCTGGAAGCGAACGGCAGCGAAAAAGAACTTTTCGGCGGTGAAGCGCACACCACCAACAACCGTATGGAGCTCACTGCGGTGATCCGCGCCCTGCAGGCGTTAAAACGCCACTGCAAAGTGCAGTTGCACACCGATTCCAAATACGTGCAACAGGGCATCAGCGAGTGGATTCACGGTTGGAAAAAGCGCGGCTGGCGTACCGCGGACAAAAAGCCGGTGAAAAACGAAGATCTGTGGCGCGAGCTTGACGCACTGGCGCAGCAACACGACGTCGAGTGGATTTGGGTGAAGGGGCATGCGGGGCATAATGGCAACGAGCGCGCGGATGAATTGGCGAATCGCGGCGTGGCGCAGGTGCAGATACAACATGCCTGAAGTCAGACAAATCATTCTCGACACCGAAACCACGGGGCTTGACCCCGCGCTGGGCCATCGCATCATCGAAATCGGCGGCGTTGAAATCGTCAACCGCCAGCCCACCGGCAAGCAGTTTCACCGCTACGTGAATCCGGAGCGCGACAGCGACGAGGGCGCGCTGCAAGTGCACGGCATCACCACCGAGTTTTTGCAGGATAAGCCCAAGTTTCGCGAAATCGCGCGAGAGTTTTTGGATTACGTGAAGGGCGCGGAGCTGGTGATTCACAACGCTGCGTTCGATATCGCGTTTTTGAATCACGAGTTGCGGCTGTTAGATTTGCAGCCGGTGACCACGGTATGCGCTGCTGTGATCGACAGCTTGAAGCAGGCGCGCGAACTGCATCCGGGCAAGCGCAACAGCCTCGATGCGCTGTGTGAGCGCTACCAAATCGACAACACCGGCCGTACGTTGCACGGCGCGCTGCTCGACGCGCAATTGCTGGCCGAGGTTTATCTGGCGATGACGCGCGGGCAGGACAGTTTGTTGATTGATGCCGAGCCTGCGGCCGTGGCGCAGGCGGAAGAGGCCGCGCGCGAAAAATTCGACATCATCGTGTTACGCGCGAGCGACGAAGAAATCGCCGCACATGAGGCGCAACTGGCGGATATCGACAAAGCCAGTGGTGGAAAATGCCTCTGGAAAAATATTCGATAAAATCAAATACTTACGTTTTGCACGTTAAATGCTAAGCGAGTAGCGCTAGCAACTGATCGAACGCCTGTTCGAAAAGTTTTACCCCTTCCACCTGTAGCGTTTCACCGACTTGATGCATGTCGATGCCGCTTTTGGCGAGCGCCTCGAAATGCGCTTGCGCCTCGGCTGCGCCGAGTTCCAGGGTTGCCGCGGCTTTGCCGTGATCGCGAAACGCGGCGAGCGTGGCGTCGGGCACGGTGTTGATGGTGTCCGCGCCGATCAGCGATTCGACGTAGAGCACGTCACTGTACTCGGGGTTCTTGGTGCCGGTGCTCGCCCACAACATGAATTGCGGTTGCGCGCCGCGCGCGGCCAGCGTTTTAAACGCGGGCGAGGCGAAGGTTGTTTGGTATTCGCGATAAGCGAGTTTGGCGAGCGCTACGCCCGCCTTGCCGCGCAGCGCCAGTGCGGTGCCCGCTTGACCCTCCAGTTGTTTATCGACCAGCGTATCCACGCGCGACAAAAATAAACTCGCCACCGATTTCACCGGCCCGGGATCGCCGCCTTGATCGATAAGCCGCTGCAGTCCGCGGATATACGCTTGCGCCACGCTGTTTACATGCGCGAGCGAAAACATCAGCGTGACGTTGACCGAGCAGCCTTGTGCGATGAGTTCTTCGATCGCTTGCAAACCCGCCGCCGTCGCCGGCACTTTGATCAGCAGGTTTTTGCGTTGTACCGCGGCTTTTAAGCGTAAACCCGCCGCTACCGTACCCGCGGTGTCGTGCGCCAGCGCGGGCGACACTTCGAGGCTTACGTAGCCGTCGCGCCCGTGGGTGCGTTCGTACTCGGGGCGCATCAAGTCGCAGGCGGCCTGGATGTCGGGGATCACCAGCGTTTCGTACAAGGGCTCCGCCGGCGTCTTAGCCGCTTTCAAGCGCGCGACGTCGTCCTTGTAGTAGGGGCTCTTGCTGATCGCGTTGAAAAAAATCGCGGGGTTGGAGGTGACGCCGCTCACGCCGTCGTCGTGTATCAGTTTTTCCAGCCCGCCTTCTTGAATCAGCGTGCGCGATAAATTGTCGAGCCAAATGCTTTGGCCGAGCTGTTTAGTTTGTTGGAGAGCGTTCATGAGGTTTTGGGCAGTTTGCGCAATTGCGCGCTCACCGTGTTGATCATACGCCGCGAAATGCTGATGCCCGCCGGCAAATTGGGCAGTTCATCGGCATCAAAAAACGCGGCGTGTTCGATTTCCACACCATCGGGGCGTATCTCGCCGCCGGCGTATTCGGCGGTGAAGGCGATCATCAGGTTGTTGGGGAAGGGCCACGGCTGGCTGCCGAAATACTGGATGTTTTTGATTTCGACGCCAACTTCCTCGCGCGTTTCGCGGATCACCGTCGATTCCAGTGTTTCGCCCGGTTCGACAAAACCGGCGAGCGCCGAGTAGCGCGTGTTGCCCCAACCGACTTTGCGCGCGAGCAGCATTTTGCGGCCGTGGGTGATCAAAATCATGATCACCGGCGCTACCGGCGGGTAGCTGGTGCGCTTGCAAGCGGGACAAGTGCGCGCGCGTTCGTCCGCGCGCGGCACGGTTTCGCCGCCGCAGCGGCCGCAGTAACGATGGTTGCGGTTCCATTCGAGTATTTGAAACGCGCGCCCGGAAATGCCGGCGAGCGTGTCGTCGACGTGACCCAGCAGATCGCGCAAGCCGAGCAACTGGTGGCCATCGGGTACTGTGTGCGCGGATTGCTGCGGCGCGAGTTCCGCGCAATAACAATGCTCGCCGCCGTAGGTGCCCAGATAATGTTCTTGCGCGATTTCCAAACCGTATTCCAGCGGGTGTTTGCAGTTGGGTAGAGTCGGTGTGCCTTCCGAGACGCGCACTAAAATACGGCCTTCGTAAAAAGCGAACCACAGCGACTCGCGGCTGCGTTCTTGGGGCGCTTTGATATGGGGTTGATAGACTTTGATCATGTTGGTGCCTCTAACCGGGCCGATTTTCGCTGATTTGATAGGGAAGCGCTGAATAAGTCCCCGATTGCTCTGTAAACGCGAATCCCAGTGGTACGTTCTGATTGGGAGGACGTATTCGCGAGCCACGAGGCAAGACATGAAACAAATGAC
>VGIF01000020.1 GCA_016868015.1 Betaproteobacteria bacterium | reverse complement strand
TCACCCGCAACAACGCGCCGTCGTCCTCGCTCCCCGCCTGCTGCGCGATCAGGCGCAGGTACGCCAGCGCATGCTTGATTTCCTGGCGCTCGAAAAAGCGCAAACCGCCATAGACCCGATACGACACCGAGGCGTTGAACAACGCGTGTTCCAGCACGCGCGACTGCGCGTTGGAGCGATACAGCACCGCCATGTCGGCGAGGCTCACGCCTTCGTTACGCAGCGCTTTCACCTCCTCGACGATGAACGCCGCTTCTTCGAGGTCGGTCGCCGCTTCGTAGACCCGCAGCGGCTCGCCTTTGCTCTCGGATGTCCACAGGTTTTTGCCCAGGCGCCGCTGGTTGTGGCCGATCAACGCGTTAGCCGCATCGAGGATGTTGCCGTGCGAGCGGTAGTTTTGCTCCAGCTTGATCACCTTTTCGACCGCGAAATCCTTTTGGATCTGCAGCATGTTTTCGCTGGTGGCGCCGCGAAACGCATAAATGCTTTGATCGTCATCGCCCACCGCGAACATCGAACTCGCCGCGCCGGCCAGCAGTTTCAACCAGCGGTATTGCAAGCGGTTGGTGTCCTGAAATTCGTCGACCAGCAGGTGTTTAAAGCGATGCTGATAATGCTCGCGCAACGGATCGTTGGCGGCGAGCATTTCGCACGAGCGCAATAAGAGCTCCGCGAAATCCACCACGCCTTCGCGCTGGCATTGTGTGTCGTAGGCGGCGTAAAACTCGCTCATGCGGCGCGTGAATTCGTCGTAGGGCTCAACGTTCTTCGCGCGCAAGCCCTTTTCTTTCGACTCGTTGATAAACCACTGCGCTTGACGCGGCGGGTAGCGATCTTCGTCAATGTTCGACGCCTTCATCAACCGCTTGATCAGCGCCAGCTGATCCTGGCTGTCGAGAATTTGGAAGAACTGCGGCAGCCCCGCCTCGCGATAATGCGTGCGCAGCATGCGATTACACAGCCCGTGAAAGGTGCCCACCCACATGCCGCGCGTGTTGATCGGCAGCATGGCGGAAATACGCAGCAGCATTTCCTTGGCGGCCTTGTTGGTGAACGTCACCGCCAATAGCCCCTGCGGGCTCGCTTCACCGATTGAGATGAGCCACGCGATGCGCGTGGTCAGCACACGCGTTTTGCCGCTGCCGGCGCCGGCCAAAATTAGCGCAGACTGATGCGGCAAGGTCACCGCTTCGAGTTGCTGATCGTTAAGTCCGTTTAAAAAAGCAGGCGTCATTGCACACGAGAGAAATTTGCCGCGATTATACGGCATCGAGCGCATGCCCCAGCAGGTATAATCGGCGCAATCAAGAGCCTAAAAAAATTTCTGCATCATGGAGCAAAAATACAATCCCGCCGTAATCGAACGCGACGCCCAAGCGCATTGGGAAACCACCCAAGCGTTCCTCGCGCGCGAAGCGCCGGGCAAGCCCAAGTATTACTGCTTGTCGATGTTCCCGTACCCGTCGGGCAAGCTGCACATGGGGCACGTGCGCAACTACACCATCGGCGACGTGTTGACGCGTTATCACCGCATGAAGGGCTACAACGTGATGCAGCCCATGGGCTGGGACGCGTTTGGTTTGCCCGCCGAGAACGCCGCCATGGCCAACAGCGTGCCGCCCGCGCAATGGACCTACGACAACATTGCGTACATGAAAAAGCAGCTAAAGTCGCTGGGCTTCGCCATCGACTGGAGCCGCGAACTCGCCACGTGTAAGCCCGAGTACTATCGCTGGAACCAGTGGTTGTTTTTACGCATGCTGGAAAAAGGCATCGCTTACAAAAAGACCCAGGTGGTGAATTGGGACCCGGTCGATCAAACCGTGCTCGCCAACGAGCAAGTCATCGACGGCCGCGGCTGGCGCACCGGCGCCGTGGTTGAAAAGCGCGAGATTCCCGGCTATTACCTGGCGATCACGAAATACGCGGACGAGTTGTTAACTGCGCTCGATGGGCTACCCGATTGGCCGGAGCGCGTGCGCACCATGCAGGCCAACTGGATCGGCAAGTCTTATGGCGTGCGGTTTGCCTTCCCTTACGCGGTCGATGGTAAAGCCGAAAAGCTACGGGTGTTTACCACCCGCGCCGACACCATCATGGGCGTGACGTTCGTCGCGGTCGCCGCCGAGCATCCGCTCGCCACGCATGCCGCGAAGAGCAACCCTAAACTCGCCGCCTTCATCGACGAATGCAAACGCGGCAGTGTGATGGAAGCCGACATCGCCACCATGGAGAAAAAAGGCATGCCGACGGGCATTTTTGTCGAGCATCCCTTGACCCACGAAAAAGTCGAGGTGTGGGTCGGCAACTATGTGCTGATGAGTTACGGCGAAGGCGCGGTGATGGCGGTGCCGGCGCACGATGAGCGCGATTTTTATCTTGCCAAGCAATACAGCTTGCCGATTAAGCAGGTCATCGACGTTACGGGCAAAACCTTCAGCATCGACGCGTGGCAAGAATGGTACGCCGATAAAGAAAACGGCGTATGCATCCACTCCGGCAAGTACGACAAACTTAACTACACCGCCGCGGTCGACGCCATCGCCGCCGATCTCCAAGCAAAAGGTCTGGGCGAAAAGCAAACGCTTTACCGTCTACGCGACTGGGGCATTTCGCGCCAGCGTTATTGGGGCACGCCGATACCTCTGATCCACTGCGGCGCCTGCGGGGACGTGCCGGTGCCGGACAAGGATTTGCCGGTGGTGCTGCCCGAAGACTGCGTGCCCGACGGCAGCGGCAATCCGCTCAACAAACGCGCGGATTTTTTGAATGTGGCGTGCCCGACGTGCGGTCAACCGGCGAAGCGCGAAACCGACACCATGGACACCTTTGTCGATTCGTCGTGGTACTACTCGCGCTACGCTTGTACTAATCAGGCCGGCGGCATGGTCGACGAGCGCGTCAACTACTGGCTGCCGGTCGATCAGTACATCGGCGGCATCGAGCACGCGATTTTGCACCTGCTTTACTCGCGCTTTTGGACCAAGGTGATGCGCGATTTGGGCTTGGTGAAAATGGATGAGCCGTTTTCGCGCTTGCTTACACAAGGCATGGTGTTGAACGAGATTTTTTTTCGCAAACCAGAAACGGGTCGCATTAGCTATTACAACCCCGCCGAAGTCGAAATCAAAACCGACGACAAAGGCAACCGCGTCGGCGCCGCGCTGCGCGCCGACGGGCAGCCGGTGCAATCCGGCGGCATCGGCACCATGTCCAAGTCGAAGAACAACGGCGTCGACCCGCAAGCGCTGATGGAGGAATACGGCGCCGACATCGCGCGCTTTTTTATGATGTTCACCTCGCCGCCGGAGCAAACGCTGGAATGGAACGACGCCGGCGTCGAAGGCTCGGCGCGCTTTTTGCGCCGGCTGTGGACATTTGGTTACGAGTTCACGCAATCGAGCACGCCGCTCACCGCCAAGCTTGAAGGCGCCAAGCTCCCCGCCGATCTCGCCGACACGCGCCGCGAAATCCACGCGGTGTTAAAGCAAGCCAACTACGACATCGCGCGCCACCAGTTCAATACCGTCGCTTCCGCCGGCATGAAAATGCTAAACGCGCTGGAAGCCGCGCAAAAAAGCGCGTCGGACGCCGCGTTAAAACAAGCGGTGGTGCGCGAAGGCTTGTCGCTCACGCTGCGGCTACTGTCGCCGATGACGCCGCATATCTGCCATCAACTGTGGCGCGATGCGGGTTACGGCGAAGACATCCTCAACGCGCCGTGGCCCGAGCCCGATGCCGGCGCGCTTACGCAAGACGAAATCGAACTGGTCGTTCAGGTCAACGGCAAAAAACGCGGCGGCGTGCGCGTGCCGCGCGAGGCGGACAATGAAACCATCGAGGCCATCACGCTCGGCGACGCCGATGTCAAACGCGCTATCGGCGATAAAGCGATCAAAAAATTCGTCGTGGTGCCGGGCCGGCTGGTTAATCTGGTCGTTTAAAAATATTCAATTAAATCAAATACTTACGTAAATACCTTGGTCTCGGCATGAGAGCGCATAAAATGTCAGCCATGTCTCGCAAGCTATTGCCCGCCGCGCTCGCGCTTGCCGCGGCACTGCTGCTGGCCGCCTGCGGTTTTCAGTTGCGGGGCGCGGCCAACCTGCCTTACGAAACGCTGTTTGTGAACGCACCGCCGACCTCGCCCTTCGCGGTGGAGTTCAAACGCGCGGTGCGTTCGGGCAGCAACACGCGCGTGGTCGATACTCCCAAGGAAGCGCAAGCGACGTTTCATTTGCTGAGCGAAACGCGCGAAAAGGTCATTTTGTCGTTGTCCGCGGGCGGGCGCGTGCGCGAGTATCAGCTGCGCTATCACATGGCCTACCGCGTCGCCGGCAAGGACAACCGGGAATTGCGCGCACCGACGCAAATCGCGCTCTACCGCGATTTGTCTTACCGCGACGAAGACGCGTTATCCAAGGAATCCGAAGAGGCGCTGCTTTACCGCGACATGCAATCCGACGCGGTCAGCCAGTTGATGCGTCAATTGCAGGCGATGCGCCCCGCCCAATAGGTTCAGCGCATGCGTCTCGTTTCCGAGCAGCTCGCGCAGCAGCTTGCCCGCGAGGTCAAGCCCCTTTACACCGTGTTTGGCGATGAGCCGTTGCTGGCACTCGAAGCCACCGACCGCATCCGCGCGGCGGCGCGCGCCAAGGGTTTTGTCGAGCGCGAAATTCTCACCGTCGACAGTGGCTATAAGTGGGGGCAACTGGCGATGGCGGCGAATTCGCAGTCGCTGTTCGCCGCGCAAAAATTGCTGGAATTGCGTATTCCCGGTGGCAAACCAGGAACGGAAGGCGCCGAAACACTACGTGAGTTTTGCGCGGCGTTGCCCGCCGACACCGTGACGCTGATTTATTTGCCCGAACTCGATTGGCGCGCGCAAAAAGCCGCGTGGTTCGAAGCGCTCGATCACGCCGGCATCGTGGTGGAGGCCAAGGCGGTGCAACGCAAGGCGCTGCCGCAATGGCTCGCCGGGCGGCTGCAGGCGCAAGGGCAAAAGGCCGATGCCGACACGCTGAGCTTTATCGCCGAGCGCGTCGAAGGCAATTTGATGGCGGCGTTTCAAGAGGTGCAAAAGCTTGCGCTGTTGTTTGCGCCGGGCCCGCTTAACTTCGATGAAGTGCGCGACGCCGTGCTCGACGTCGCGCGTTATGACGTGTTCAACCTGGGCGAGGCGATGATCGAGGGTGACGCGGTACGCCTTACGCGCATGCTCGATGGTTTAAAAGGCGAAGGCGCCGCGCCGCCGATGGCGCTGTGGTCGCTCGCTGAAGAAATCCGCGCCATCGGCAAGCTGCTCGACGGCCAGGCGGCCGGGCGCCCGCTGAACACACTGTGGCGCGAAGCGCGCGTGTGGGGCGCGGCGCACCAAGCCGCCCTGCAGCAAAATCTGCGGCGCTTCACCCCCACCCAAGTGACGCAGGCGCTGCGTCACGCCGCGGCCATCGACCGCATGGTCAAGGGGCTGGCCAAGGGTGATGTGTGGGACGAGTTGCTGCAGTTGGCGATGCGGTTTGCGCGCGCTGGCGCGCAACGCCCGGTGAAGGCGTAAAAGGTGATGGGCCACAGTCATCGGGCACCCTTCACGCCTTCACCCTCCACTAAAGTAAAGCGCTAAAATCGCCCCATGGACGTGCAAACCTACATGCATGGCATCGGCCGCCAGGCGCGCACGGCCTCGCGCGCGATGGCCAGAGCCGACACCGCCACCAAAAACCGCGCGCTCACGGTCACCGCGCAGGCGATTGAACGCGGGGAAGCCGCGCTGCTCGCCGCCAACGCCAAGGACGTCGCCGAAGCGCGCCACAAAAAACTGCCGGATGCGGCACTCGATCGCTTGACCCTCACGCCCAAGACCATCGCCGCCATGGCCGATGGCTTGATGCAAATCGTGCGCTTGCCCGACCCGATCGGCGAAATCAGCGGGCTCAGTTATCGGCCCTCCGGCATTCAAGTCGGGCAAATGCGCGTGCCGCTGGGCGTGGTGGGCATCATTTATGAATCGCGGCCCAATGTCACCGCGGATGCCGCGGGCCTGTGCTTAAAATCGGGCAACGCCGCGATTTTGCGCGGCGGCTCCGAAGCGCTGCATTCCAATCAAGCCATTGCCGCCTGTGTGCGCGAAGGCTTAACCGCGGCGGGCCTGCCCGAACACGCGGTGCAAGTCGTTGAAACCAGCGACCGCGCGGCAGTGGGCGAATTGATCACCATGCGCGAATTCGTTGATGTCATCGTGCCGCGCGGCGGCAAAGGCTTGATCGAGCGGCTGCTGCATGAATCGCGCATCCCGATGATTCAGCATCTGGATGGCGTGTGCCATGTCTACATCGACGACAAGGCGGATATCGACAAAGCGATCCGCGTCGCTGACAACGCGAAGACGCAGCGCCTGGGCGTGTGCAACGCCATGGAAACGCTGCTGGTGGCACGCGGCATCGCGCACAAAATCCTGCCGCCGCTTTGCAAGATTTATCTCGACAAAGGCATCGAGCTGCGCGGCGATGAAGCCGCACGCGCCATCGTGCCCGAAATGAATCCGGCGAACGAACAGGATTGGTACACCGAGTATCTCGCCGCGATTCTCGCCGTGCGCGTGGTCGACGGCCTCGATCAGGCGATTGAACACATCGCGACTTACGGCTCCAAACACACCGACGCCATCGTCACCGAAGATCTCACGCGCGCGCGGCGCTTTCTTACCGAAGTCGATTCCAGTTCGGTGATGGTCAACGCCTCGACGCGTTTTGCCGACGGTTACGAATACGGCCTGGGCGCCGAAATCGGCATCTCCACCGACAAGTTGCACGCGCGCGGGCCGGTCGGCCTGGAGGGCCTCACCTCGCTTAAGTATGTCGTGTTCGGTGACGGCCACGTCAGAAAATAGTACATTAAATCAAATACTTACGCATTTTCGCTCGCAGGCCCGGCGCGCGCCCGTGTGACCATGGATCAAAACACCCCCACCGACGACGCCGAACTGCCGCTGGATCAGTTTTTCGCCGGCGGCGTCACGCAAAACGATGTGCCGGCGCTCGCGCCGCTCACCAACGCGCGCGGGCTGTTGAATGCGTTTGTCACGGTATTTCGCGGCGGCGAATCGGAAATCCTGATTCGCTTGCTGGTGATGCGTGAAATCGGCGCCCGCCCCGACGCGCCGCGCTGGAGCCCGCAGGAACTCGAACAACACTTCGCCTACCTCGATGCGGTCAAGCTGCGCACGGTGTTAAACCGCTTGCGCGAATTCGGCCTGCTGCTGTGGGATGCCGAAGACCGCACCTGGCAGCTCTCGGGTGCTGCGCGCGTGGCGCTCTCCGCGCTCGCCAATGTGCTGGCGCTGCCGGCGGGCGAAGATGCCGATCTCGCCTACATCACCTCGCAAGTCGCCGCCGGCCAGGCGATGGGCAAGCCCTCGCTCGAAGCCTTGAATCTGCTGCTCACCAAGTACCGCGAGCTGCAACAGGCGTTTGACGATGCGCTGGTGAGCGGCTCGGAATTTCGCATTCGCCAGGCCGCCGCCAAGTTTGACGCCATCGAGGCCACGGTGCAAAAGGGCAACGACATTCTGCGCGCGCTGATGAAAGACGGCGAACTCGCGCCCGCGATGCACCGCAACGCGCAAGCCATCGGCCAGGCGCAAAGCCGGCTCTTGCGCATGCACGCCGCGTTCGCGCGCACGCTGCACGCGCTGGAGCTGCAAAGCGTGGCGCTGGGCGGCAGCGGGCTCTCCTCCTCCGACGTGGCGCAATGGCTGCGCACGTTGAATCAGCCGCGGCTCGCGGCGCTGGGTGAAAACGTGATCGGCGGCGTGCTGCCGTTACCCTTCGCCATGGCCGATCTGATGCTCGATGTAGCCGAATACGAATTGCTCGAACGCGAGCGCGCCGCGCAAGCCGATACCACGCTGCCGCCGCCGTGCGATGCGCCGCACACCGCGGAAATGACCCACGAGCGCCACGCCGCACTCGAGCGTTACATCAGCGAACTTGGCGCCCTGCAAAACGAAACCCCGCTCGCCGATGCGGTGGTGCGCGGCGGTTATGCGCTATCCGCCTACCGCTTGTCGCTGCTGTCGTTAATCGGCGATCCGGAATCGGCGGAAATGCGCGGGCCCATTGCCGAACTCGCACGCTTGCCGCTGACCGTCACGCTGCTCGCCGCGCACGAATCCATCGCGCGCGACGAGGTCGCGCAAATCAGCCGCGGCACAATCGTCCCCGTTCAGGCAAGCCTGCCCGCGCGAACAGGCAGCGCGAATCTCCCCTCTCCCACCGGGAGAGGGGGCGGGGGTTAGGGAAACAGCGCCGCATGACCGACGACGCGCAAACCCTGATCGCGCGCTTGATCGCCGAGCGCTGGCTCGCGCGCGACGAGCCGCTGGCACGGCGCGTGCTGGTGGACGAAGCGTTTCGCGAAGAGGTCGAACGCAGGCTCGCCGCCTGCGGGCTGCGGCTGCTGGATAACCCCTACGCCACGCACATCGCGCTGGGTCTCGCGCGCGAGGCCGAGGAGCCGGTGATGAGCCGCAACGGGCAGTGGTTATCGAGCAACCTTGGGCTGCCGCGCGATGGCGTGGCGCTCTTGGTGGTGTTGTGGGCGCTACTGATCCTGCCCAAGCGCGAGCGCCAGTTGTCGCGCCGCGACAACAGCGCAGCCCAGCAAAACGATTTGTTCGGCCTGGATAAGCCGATACCCACCGGCGAAGCGGTCGAAGGCAGCGTGCAGGAATCGGCGCTGCTGGCCGACTTCGGCAAACAGCTCGGCGGCAAAATGCGCGTGAACGTCAATCTCGGCGTGCTCTCGCGCCATGGTTTTATCGAACGTCGCAACAACGTGATTTACGAGGGCCCGATGCTCGATCTCGCGCTCGATCACGGCGTGCTTGCGCCGCGCATCCTCGACGGCGCGCTGGCGCAACTGCTGGCCGCGCGCGGCGCCAAAACGCAAGAAGCGGCGGACAGCGGAGACTAACGCGCGTGTTTCACCTCAAAAGCATCGAGCTGGTGCACTGGGATTACTGGCAACGTTTTCGCCAGACGCTCGATGCCAACATCGTCGCCATCGTCGGCCCCAACGGCTCGGGCAAGACCACGCTGCTCGATGCGCTGCGCACGCTGTTTGCGCTGCCCTGCGCGGGCAAACGCGACTACAAGCGTTATGTGCGCCATGCCAACGAACCGTTCGCGTGGCTGCGCGCGGTGGTGGACAACCGGCGCATCGGCAACGCGCGCCACCCGTTTTTTCCGCTGCTCGAGGATGAAGTCACGCTGGTATGCCGCATTCGCAAGCAAGGCGGCGATTGGCAGCGCCAATATTTGATCGCGCCGGGCGACGCGCCCATCGACGAGGCGATGGAACGCTCGCCCGATTGGCTCGGCGTGCGCGATTACGAGCGGCGTCTCGCCAGCGGCGGCTTGACGCCGGCGATCGCGCAGGTGCTGGCGCTGGAACAAGGCGAAACCGACCGGCTGTGCGAATACACGCCCAAGGCGCTGCTCGACCTGGTGTTTCACGTGTTCGGCGACAAACGCGTGCTTGACGATTATATGCAGGCGCGCAGCGATCAACGCGAAGGCGAAGCGGAGCTCGCCCAGCTCGATATCGACCTCGCGCGCACCGATAACGAACACCAGGCGTTCGTGCAGCGCGCCAACAGTTTTTTGCAATGGCGCGGGCTCAAAAATCAGGAACAGGCGCTTATCGCGCAGATCCGCCCACGGCTGGAAGTGGCGGAGCTTAGGCAACACATGCGCAACGCCGAAACGCGGCTCGACAACTTGCGCCGTCAAGCGGCGGAACAACAAGCGCGCATCGCGCAGGAAGATCGCCGCCGCGCACGCAATGACATCGAACTCGACGCACTCGCCGACAAGCAACAAGCCGCGGCCGGTGCGCGCGGGGAAGCTGCCGCGCGCCAGCGCGAGGCGCTCACCCGCGCCGCGGAAACACGCAGCTTGTTGAAGGAGCGCGAGCGCCTGCGTGAGCAAGCCAAGGCCGCGGGCGGCGACAGCGCCGAAGCGGCGGCGCGGCTTGAAAAAAAACGGCCCCGGCTTGCCGCGACGCAAGCTGAAATCAGGCTCGCAACGCAACAGCACGCCGAGGCGAATGCGCGCCTGGCTGCGCTCAAGAGCGGCAAACCCGCGCTGGAACACTATGTCGCGCAGTTGCGCGGCGCGCTCGACGAAGCCGGCATCGCACACGCGATGCTCACTGAAATCGTCGAAGTCAGCGACGCGAAGTGGCAAGCCGCGGTGGAAGCGCTGCTCGCCCCGTATCGCCACCTGGTGCTGCTCAAACGTCCGCGCGACCGCGAAGCGGCCTGGCGCATTGGTGAGAAGTTGCAATATAGGAGCTTTCTCACGCCCGATCTCGAACCACCGCCCGCGCCGGCGGCCGGCAGCATGCTGGAAGTGCTGCGCTTCGCGGGCGATGTGCCGGCGTGGCTCAGCGCGTGGTTAAACCGCGTGCAGCGTGTCGAGGACGCGGCCGCCAGCGCCAAGCTCGATACGCAGCAAGACTGGATCACCCGTGCGGGTTATCACCGCGAGCGCCGCGGTGCGCGTTTTAGCGGCGTGGCGGCGGCGGACTTTCGCTTCGGCGAAGCGGCGCGGCGCGCGCAGTTAGCGGCGCTGCAAACGCAAAGCGATGAACTGCGCGAGCGCCTGGCACAACTCGCCGCCGGGGAAAAAGCCTTGCTCGCGGCCATCAGCCGCGACCAAGCGCGCGTGTCGGGGGTAGACGCCGCCAACATGCTCGCCGCGCGCGCCGAGGAATTCGCCGCGGCCGAAGCACGGCTCGTGTCCGAAGAAATACAAGAACGCGACACCAACGCCGCGCACGACACGGCGCTCGCCGCGGAACGCAGCCTAAGCGGCGACCAAGGCCGGCTCGCCGGCGAGAAAACCCAAATCGCGAACGCGCTGCGCGAAGCGCAAAGCGCGCTCACCGTGACGCAAATGCAGTTGCAAACGCAATCCGATGAGCAGCAAAAACGTATCGAACGCGAAGCGCTGTTGCGCAGCGGCATGCCCGCCGATTGGCTTAACGAGCAGGCGCTCACGCAACTGCTGGCGCAATACGAATCGCTGCAGGGCGTCGATTTTCAACTGCACCAGATCAAGCGCCAAATCGAGGAAGGGCAGTGGGAGACCGACGACACCGTGATCGCGCGCCGCGACAAACTCGCCGAGGATGTCGCGGCCAAAACCAAACGCGTGGCGGAAAGCCGCATGCAATGCGAACGCGCACGATCGATCACCGAGGATGCGCGCGGCGAATATCTGAACGTGCTGCGCGCCACCGTGCGCAGCTACGGCAGGCATTTGCGCGAGCTCGGCTTGAAGGCCGGCATTGAGGTCGATTACGAGATGCCGCATCTCACCAACGACGATGTGGCGCTGGCGCAGGCGGGGCTTAACGTGCGCTTTAACTTCGACCAAAAAGGCATGATCGGGCTAAATGACGGCGAGGCTTCCGGTGGGCAGCAGGTGATGAAATCGCTGATCCTGCTGATCGCGCTCACCCTGGAGAGCGAGCGCCCCGGCGGTTTTGTGTTCATCGACGAGCCGTTCGCGCATCTGGACGTGATGAACATCGACCGCGTCGCGGCGTTCTTGCGCGCGACGCAAGCGCAGTATTTGATCACCACGCCCAGCACGCACAACATCAACGTGTTCAGCCCGGTGCAGCTCACGCTGGTGACGCAAAAAAAACGCCCCCACGAGCGCTGGGCGCCGCCGCTGGCGATGTTACGCCGTGATGAAAGCGCCGCCCAGCCCGCCTGAGGATTGGTCCGCGCCCGACGCCGAGGGCATAGCCTCGCGCGCGCTCGATGTCGGCGCGAAAAGCACCTTGCGTGCGCGGCGGCTGCGGCGCGCGCCACGGCCGAATGCCGCTATCGTCGCGGCGTGGCCCGCGGCCTGGCGCGATCTGCTCGCCGCATGGCTCAACGGCGCGGACAAGCGCCGCTGGAGCACGCTGCTCGCCGCCGCCGGCAACAGCGGTTACGCCGCCGCGCAGGCGCTGCTCGCCGCGCTGCTGCGCGCAGGGCTTATCGAAACCGATGAAACGCGCGAGCGCGGCGAATGGCGCGTCACGCAAGTTACGTTCATCGAACGCGCGGCACTGGCCGCGGCCTTGGGTTTGCCCGACACGCAAGCGCTGCGCGCGCACTTCGAGCAAGAACACGCGCGCCCGCCGCAAGACGAACGCTTGCATCCGCCATGGGACACGCTCACCGAGTTGCCGCCGGCACGCGCGCTGGAACGCCTTACCCTGCTGCGCAAGCTCGATTTGTGGCTCGCCGAACATCGCTTCGGCACGCGCCGCGATTTCGCGCTTTACGCGCGCGGCGCCACCAAAACGGTGCGCGAGGCCGAATGGCGCTGGCTGGCGGCCGCGCCGGGCTTTGATGCCTTTGGTATCGAAAAACAGACGCCCGCGCTGTGGCTGCGCGCGCCGCTCACCCTGGGTTGCGGCGGCAAACGGCTCGATCTTGGCGCGGTGCCCGATGTGCTCGGCGTGTCACCCGCAACACTGCAAGCGCTCGACGCCATCGACGGCGATATCGGCTGCTGGCGCCTGGTGGAAAACCGCACCAGCTTCGAGCGCGTGGCGCGCGAACACGGCGCGCGCGACGGCGTGTTGTGGCTGCCGGGTTTTGCGCCCTCGTGGTGGAAGGATTGCGCGCATCGGCTGCTGCGGTTCAAGCCCGCCGCGGCGCACATCGCCTGCGATCCCCATCCCGCCGGCATACAAATTGCGCTCGACGCGGCGAGCGTGTGGCAAGCGCACGGCCTGGATTGGTCGCCGTGGCACATGGAAATCGCTGATGTGTTGCGACTTAGTGCGCGCGCGCGCCTGTCCAGCCATGATAAAGTCCTTATCGAACAACTGCTTGCACGTGAATTACCGCAGCCGCTAGCGGCGCTGGCGCGGTGGATGCAGACGCACGACGCCAAGGGCGAACAAGAAGGCTTTTTGTGATGGCACAGGCGTTATTTAGTAAGTATCTGATTTTATTGAGTTTTTTAATGGCAACCCTGATAGAAGTTAAAGTCCCGGCGATCGGCGACTTTAAGAATATTCCGATCATCGAGGTGCTGGTGAAGCCCGGCGACACGGTGCAGCCGGAAGACCCGCTGGTCACGCTCGAATCCGATAAAGCCACACTCGATGTGCCCGCGCCCATCGCCGGCGTGATCAAAGAGCTCAAGGCCAAGGTCGGCGACAAGGTGTCGGAAGGCTCGCTGATTTTGATGTTGGAAAGCGCTGAAGCCGAAAACAAGGTGCCGCAAGCCCAGCCAACACCAACACCCGCCGCGCCTCACGCCTCACCCCTCACGCCTCACGCCCCAACCGCCTCACCCGCCGCCCCAACGGTCAAGACAGCAGCGGATTTTCAAACCGAAGTCCTGGTGCTCGGCGCGGGCCCCGGCGGCTATACCGCGGCGTTTCGCGCGGCGGACCTCGGCAAAAAAGTGGTGTTGGTCGAACGTTATCCGACGCTCGGCGGTGTGTGTCTTAACGTCGGCTGCATTCCGTCCAAAGCGCTGCTGCATATCGCCAAAGTCATCACCGAGGCGGATGAAGCCGCGCACGCCGGCATCAGCTTCGGCAAACCGAACGTCGACCTCGACAAACTGCGCGCGTGGAAAGCCGGCGTGGTGGGCAAACTCACCAAAGGCCTCGCTGGGCTTGCCAAACAACGCAAGGTGCAAGTGGTTACCGGGCGCGGCGAGTTCGCCTCGCCGCATACGCTCAAAGTCGAAACCGCCGAGGGCGTAAAAACCATCGCCTTCGATCATTGCATTATCGCCGTGGGTTCGTCGGTGGCGCGCATCCCCGGCTTTCCGTATGAGGACAAACGCATCATCGATTCCACCGGTGCGCTGGAGTTGGCGCAGGTGCCCAAGCGCCTGCTGGTGATCGGCGGCGGCATCATCGGCCTGGAAATGGCGACCGTCTACGATGCGTTGGGCAGCAAAATCACCGTGGTCGAGTTGATGGACTCGCTGATCCCCGGCGCCGACAAAGACATCGTCAAGGTGCTGGAAAAACGCAGCGCCAAGCGCTACGAAAAAATTCTGCTCAAAACCAAGGTCACCCAAATCGAGGCGCAACCGGCAGGCCTCAAAGTCACCTTTGACGCCAGCGGTAGCGCCAGCAGCGACACCTTCGATGCGATTTTGATGGCGGTGGGCCGCCGCCCCAATGGCAAGGACATCAAAGCCGAAGCCGCCGGCGTCACCGTGAACGAGCGCGGCTACATCGCCGTCGACAAACAGCAGCGCACCAACGTGCCGCACATTTACGCCATCGGCGACGTCTGCGGCGAGCCCATGCTCGCGCACAAGGCGACGCACGAGGCCAAAATCGCCGCCGAAGTGATCGCCGGGCACAAGGCGTTTTTTGATGCGCGCACGATTCCGTCTGTGGCTTACACCGACCCGGAAATCGCCTGGATGGGCCTCACCGAAACCCAAGCCAAGGCGCAAGGCATCGAGTTCGAACGCGCGGTGTTTCCGTGGGCGGCGAGCGGGCGCGCGCTGTCCACCGGGCGTGACGACGGCATGACCAAGCTCATCCTCGACAAAACCACGCGGCGCGTGTTGGGCGCGGCGATCGTCGGCATCAACGCCGGCGAGTTGATCGCCGAAGCGGTGCTGGCGCTGGAAATGGGCGCCGACGCGGCGGATTTGTGCTTGACCATACACCCGCACCCGACGCTCTCCGAAACCGTCGCCTTTGCCGCGGAAATCGCCGAAGGCTCGATCACCGATTTGTATTTCCCCAAACGTTAAATGCGCGTAGCGAGCCCCACACCCGTCAGTGCGCGGCAACTTGCCGCGGATGACGTTGCGGCTCAACAAGCGCTGCGGCTTAAACGCTTTTTAATCGCATCCGCCAGTTACGTGCTGGCGATCGCGTTGATCGCCGTCGGCGTGTGGGCCGGCATTTGGGGCTACGACGTGCTCATCACCTACACCCTGCTGATGCTGTGCGCCAACGCGGTGTTTTACGCGGTGATTCGCTCGGGCCTCAACCTGAAACTTCGCGATCCGAGCCTTACCGCCGCGCAAATCGCCACGGGCATCGGCACACTGCTCTACATGGTGTATCACGCGGGGCCGGCGCGCGGCATCCTCATGCTGTGGGCGGTGATGATTTTTCTGTTCGCGGTGTTCCGGCTGCGCTCGCGCCAATTGTGGGCGCTGGCGGCCTTTACCTGGATCGCCCATGGCGCGGTGATCGGCCTGGTGTTTCATCATCACCCCCAAACCTTCAACCTCAGGCTCGAACTATTCCAATGGGTACTGCTCGGCGCTTCACTCACCTGGTTTACCTTCATGGGCGGCTACATCAGCGCGATGCGCGCGCGGCTGCGCCGCAACGAGATTTTTTACCGCTCGCTGTGGGACACCGCCTATGATGCCGTTTTGATCGCCGGGCCCGACGGCAAACTCGAATACGCCAACCCTGCGCTCGCCCGCGTGTTCGGCCGCGACCCCCAGACATTGCTTGGCATGCCGATTGCCGCGCTGCTCGCACCGCTTTCGCCGGCGGCGGACACCGCGGCGTTTCGCCGCTACGTCGAAGGCGGCGACAACACGCGCCGCTGGCATAACGTCGAACTGCATTTCACGCGCGGCGACGGCACCGCGTTTCCGGCCGAGGTCTCGGCCGATAACATGAATATCGACGGGCGCCGCAGCCAGTTGCTGTTTGTGCACGACATCACCAAACGCAAGCAAGCCGAGCAAGCGCTGGTCGACGCGCGCGTCGCGGCCGAATCCGCCAACCGCGCGAAAACGCAGTTTCTCGCCAACATGACGCATGAAATCCGCACGCCGCTAAACGGCATCATCGGCATGGCGGAAATTCTGCAACAGGAGCCGCTGGCGCCCGCGGCCGCCGGTTATGTCGGCAAAATTCACCGCTCGGGGTGCGCGCTGCTCGGCGTCATCAACGACATGATCGACTTCGCGCAGCTCGAAGAGGGCGAACTCAAGATCGAACGCGAGGTGTTCGAGCTGCCGCGCATTTTGCAGGAGGTGCACGACCTTTACGCCGAATCGGCGCGCGCCAAGGGCATCGAGCTTAACTGGAACATTGCGCGCACGTTGCCGCCGTTTGTGTTCGGCGACCCCAAGCGCATCCGCCAGGTGTTTACCAACCTGGTGGACAACGCCGTCAAATACACCGAACGCGGACGCATCGAGTTGCACGCGGCGCCCGACGGCGGCGATCAAGTGCGGTTTGAAATTCGCGACACCGGCATCGGCATACCGCTTGACAAGCAGCATGCGATTTTCGACGCCTTCGCGCAAGTGGACAGTTCGATCACGCGGCGCTTCGGCGGCGCGGGCCTGGGCCTCACCATCACGCGCGAGATCGTCAAGCGCATGGGCGGCGACATCGAGTTGCAAAGCACACCGGGGCAAGGGTCAAGCTTTTCGTTCGCCATCGCGCTGCCGCGCGCCGCCCAGCGCCACCTGGGCGACACCGCGCGCATGGCGGCGATGCGTGCGGCCCAAAAACCATTTGCCGGCAAGCGCGTGCTGCTGGTGGAGGACGATGAAAGCAACGCCGAAATCGCCCTGGTGTTGTTGCGCCGCCTGGGGCCGCAGGTCAGCCATGCGGCCAACGGCGCGCTGGCGGTGGCAGCGTTTCGCGACGCGGCCTTCGATCTGATCATCATGGATTGCCAGATGCCGGTGGTGGACGGGCTCGAGGCCACGCGCCAGATTCGCGCCCTCGAAAAACAAAACGCCGGCAAAAAACGCACGCCGATTTCGGCGCTGACTGCGCATTCGTTCGAGGGGTATCGCGAGGAATGCCTCGCCGCCGACATGGACGATTACATGACCAAGCCGGTGAGCGCTGATGATTTTTTGGCACTGCTTAACCGCTGGATCGGCGACAATGCGCCGCAACACAAACTAAGCGCCTAAGCTGCGCTGCACGCTGGCCGTACCGCTAACCCGTAACATCACGGAAGAACCCATGAAACTCCCTTTGGAATGCGTCAAGGTACTCGACTTGACGCATGCTCTCGCCGGGCCTTACTGCTCCACCATGCTCGCCGACTTCGGCGCCAGCGTGATCAAGCTCGAAGCCTTCGGCGCGGGCGATATCGCGCGCACCTGGGGCGCCCTGCAGTCGGGTGGCGAGACGGCGTACTTCGCTGCACTGCACCGCAACAAAAAAGGCATCGAGATCAACCTGAAGCATGCGCGCGGTAAAGAAATCTTTTTCGATCTGGTCGAGCGCTGCGACATCGTGCTGGAGAATTTCCGCGTCGGCACGCTGAAAAAACTCGGCCTCGATTACGACAAAGCCAGGGCGCGCAATCCCGGCATTATTTACGCCTCGATTTCCGGCTTCGGCCAAACCGGGCCTTACAGCGAACGTGCGGCGCTCGATCTCATTTTGCAAGCCGAGAGCGGCATGATCAGCGTCACCGGCGAGCCGGGCGGGCGCGGCGTGCGCTGCGGCGTATCGATTGCCGATCTCACCGCAGGGCTTAACTGCGCGTTCGGCGTGCTAGCGGCGCTGCGTGTGAAAGAAAAAACCGGCCGCGGCCAACAAGTCGATGTGTCGATGCTGGAAGGGCAAATGTCGTTGTTGAACACCATGATCGGCAATTATCTCGCCGACGGCAAAATACCCGCGCCGATGGGTACCGCGTATAACGCGCTGCTGCCGTATCAAACCTTTCGCACCCAAACGCAGGATTTCGCGATCGCGGTGGGCAGCGAAAAGCTGTGGAAAACCTTTTGCCCCACCATCGGCCACCCCGAACTTGCCGACGATCCGCGCTTTCGCACCAATCGCGAGCGCATGAAAAACCGCGACCTGTTGTTGCCGATGCTGCAGGAGATTTTTTTAACGCGCAGCTTTGCCGAGTGGGAAACCCTGTTGCTCGGCGCCGGCATTCCGTTTGGCGCGATCAACAACATCGCGCAACTCGTCGAACATCCGCAAGTCAAGGCGCGCGGCGCCCTGGTGGACATCGATCATCCCAAGATCGGCAAAGCGAAAATCGTCGGCCCGGTGGCGAAACTATCGGAAACGCCGGCCTCGATCCGCACGCCCTCGCCCGCGCTTGGTGAGCACACCGAAGAAGTGTTGCGTGATTTTCTGGGGATGAAGCCTGAGGCGATCACGGCATTGCGCGAAGCAGGCGTGATTACGAAGAAATAAATTATTTAATAAAATCAATAAGTTACGGAAACTCAGTGGTTGGGCGCTGACGCTGGCTGCGCGAGCGCTAAACCCGCATTCCGTCGCGCACAAACTGCTCGCGCTGGCGCACAAACGATTCCGGGTCGCGATGCCCGGTGGCGCCGTGGATTTTCACGTCTGCCTCGATGCCGCGCAGGATTTCCGCTTCCGGTTGGGTGAGATCCACCGCTACGCCATACGGCTGGCGCGCCTTGAACGGCGTGGTCCAGTAAAGCTCGCAGTGGTTGCCCTCCGGATCATAAAAGTAAAGGCCCACCGCGTTGCCATGCGACACCGCGCGGCTTACTTTGACGCCTTGCGCCTTGAACTTTTGATAAAAGCCGATGATATCGGAGAGGTTTTGGCAGCTAAACGATAATTGCTGCACCTGCGTGCGCTGGCTGGCATCGGCCGCCTTGGCCACCAGCAACTCGTGGTGTTCTTGTTCCGGGTTGGAACTCATGAACGCGGCGCTCGGTGTCTCATCAGTAATGGTGAGCCCGATCGTCTGGGAATAAAAATCGCGCAGCTTTTCGAAATCCTGCGCAAAGATGCCGACATGTCCTAGTTTTCTGACTGCCATGGTGGGCCTCCTGAATATGCGTGGCGATTGCGTGTGACAGCCATTGTGAACGATTTTGGCGAGGCTGAGAAGAACAGCGGCCGCCGCGCGGCGGCTCCTGTTGCCCTTGCTTGCTTATTTTTAAAATATAAATAAAATCAAATACTTACATAAATATAAAATTGTTCAGCCGGGCTTTTGATCGCAATCACCGCCGCACCTTGGGCTTTAATTCGCCTGCAACTTGCGTTCGCGCACCACGCGCTCGAATTTTTTCAGTTCCGCCGCGATATGGGTGCTCGCTTCCTCGGGGGTGGTGCCGATGGCTTCGATGCCCTCTTGTTCCAGGCGCGGCGCCAACTCGCGCGAGCGGATCGCTTGATTGAAATGCTGATTGAGCAGATTGACGATATCGCGCGGCGTGCCGCGCGGCGCGGCCACGACGAACCAGGCGCTGAACTCGTAGCCGGGCAGCACACTGGCGATCGGCGGCACGCCGGGCAGCGCGGGCACCGGCTTTAAGCTGGTGACGCCAAGCGCGCGCAGCCGCCCCGACTTCACCAGGCCGACCGCGCCCGCGATACCGGAAAACGCCACGCCGACTTCGCCGCTGATCGCCGCGGTCAACGCCGGGCCGCCGCCCTTGTATTGGATCACCGGCATGTCGATTTTCGCCAGCAGATTAAACAGCTCCCCGGCGATGTGCGGGTTGGTGCCGGCGCCCGCGCCGGCGTAGTTGAGCATGCCTGGCCGCGCGCGCGCCACATCGATCAATTCCTTCACCGTGCGCGCGGGCACCGAGGGGTGGACGCTGACGAACGATGGCGTCGAAGCGATATTCGAGATGTAGGCAAAATCGTTTTGCGCGTTGTACGTCACTTTGCCGAACATCAGCGTGTTGGTGACCTGCGGCGTGGTGTTGATCAGCAACGTGTAGCCGTCGGGCTTGGACTGCGCAACAAACGTGGTGCCGATCATGCCGGATGCGCCGACGCGGTTTTCCACCACGACTTGCTGGCCGATGGCGGAGGACACCATGGGCGCGGTCAGCCGCGCGGTCACATCCACCGTGCCGCCGGGCGGAAACAGCGCAATCAACCGCAGCGGGCGCTCCGGATAACGCGCCTGCTACGCCCATGCGGGCAACGTGAGGCCCAACGCGAATACCCATCCCAAAGCGCCGGCTAGACCGGTCCTGAAAGCTGAACCCATGGATACATCCTTCCAATGAATGTGATCGGCGCGGCGCGCCGCGGTGGCACGCCAAGCCGTATCGTTGATGCGGATGGCGGATTGTAGCCGAACGCCTGCGTGCCAGCGCCGATCAATTCGCCTGCATCTTGCGTTCGCGCACCAGGCGTTCGTACTTTTTTAGTTCCGCCGCGATATGGGTGGTCGCTTCCTCGGGCGTGGTGCCGAGCGCTTCGATGCCTTCCTGCTCCAGGCGCGATACCAATTCGCGCGAGCGGATCGCTTGATTAAAATGCTGATTGAGCACGCCAAGGATGTCGGGCGGCGTGCCGCGCGGCGCGGCGACCACGAACCAGGCGGTGAATTCATAACCGGGCAGCACGCTGGCAACGCTCGGCACGCCGGGCAGCGCGGCCACCGGCTTTAAGCTGGTGACGCCGAGCGCGCGCAGCCGCCCCGCTCTGACAAATGCAGCCCCGCCGGCAACGCCCGCAAACGCCACACTCACCTCGCCGCTGATGGCCGCGGTCAAGGCCGGCCCGCCGCCTTTGTATTGGATCACCGGCATGTCGATTTTCGCCAGCAGGTTGAACAACTCGCCGGATATGTGCAGGTTGCTGCCGACGCCCGCGCCCGCGTAGTTAAGCGCGCCGGGCCGCGCCCGCGCCAGATCGATCAACTCCTTCACCGTGCGCACCGGCACCGACGGATGCACGCTGATAAACGAAGGCGTCGCGGCGATGTTTGATATGTAGGCGAAATCGTTTTGCGCGTTATACGTCGGCTTGCTGAACATCAACATGCTGGTGACGTGCGGGATGGTGTTGATGAGCAGCGTGTAGCCGTCGGGTTTGGACTGCGCAACGGCGCTCGCGCCGATCATGCCGGAGGCGCCGCCGCGATTATCCACCACCACCTGCTGCCCGATGGTGGCCGCCACCCCCGGCGCGGTGAGCCGCGCGGTGACATCCACCGTGCCCCCGGGCGGCCACGGCACCACCAGGCGCAGCGGGCGATCCGGATAACGCGCCTGCTGCGCCAACACCGGCGGCGCGCCGAACAGCACGATCGCGAATGCGCCGGCGAGAACGGCCCTGAACGCTGAAACCATGGTGATGCCCTCCTCCTCGCTGAAATTGGTGTGATGCTGCCCCGTTAATGCTCTGAGCGATTGGCCGGCCTCTAATTCGGCTTTACCCCGGCCTCTCGGAACAACTTGCCGATGGTTTCGTGATCGGCGCGCAAGCGCTGGGTCAACTCCTCGGGCGAGCGATGCGCCGGGTCGAGGGTTTGCGCGCTTAACTTGGACGCGGTATCAGCGTCTTTGAGCGCCTTGCCAAGCTCCGCGTTAAGCCGGTCGAGAATCGGCTTGGGGGTAGCCGAGGGCGCAAACACGCTGACCCAGGTCGCCGACTCGTAGCCAGGTATGGTGTCGGCGATGGGCGGCACATCGGGCAACTGCGCGATGCGCTCCGGCGCGGTGACGCCCAGCGCCCGCACGCGGTTGACCTTGATGTGCGCGATCAACTCGCCGATCGCCGCCACCTGCGCCTGCGTCTCGCCGGACACCAGCGCGATTACCGCCGGCCCGCCGCCCTTGAACGGCACTTGCACCATGCGAATGCCGGCGCGTGATTCGAACATCACCCCGTTCATGTGGGTAAAGCTGCCTTGGCCGGAGTGCCCGTGCAGAATTTCGCCGGGGCGCTTTTTCGCGAGCGCGATGAACTCCTTCACCGAGCGCGTGGGCAGCGAGGGGTGCACCGTCAGCACACTCACCACGCGCGCGATGGGGCTTACGCCGACGAAATCGCGCAGCGGGTCGTACGGCAGCTTGTTGTAAAGGTGCGCGTTGGACGCATGCGAGGCCACGGTTTGGATCAGCAGCGTATAGCCGTCGGGTTTGCTTTGCGCGACAAAGGTCGAACCGATGGTGCCGCCGGCGCCGGAGCGATTTTCAATAATGAACTGCTGCCCCATTTGCTCCGACACCTTGGGCAGGGCGATGCGCGCGACGATGTCGTTGGCGCCCCCTGGCGGGAACGGCACGATGACGCGCACGGGTTTCGAGGGATACGGTTGTGACCACGCCGCGCCGGCGGCGCATAAAACGCCGGCCAATGCCGCGGCAAACAGTGAAATTCGATTCATGGGTTTCCTCCTTTGGGTGTTGGCCGCGGCGGGCGCGGCCCGTTGTCGTTGACGCCACTATTATGCCCTTGCGCGCGCCGTGGCGGTTGCGCGGGGTTTAGCGGACTTAGCGGATTTAGCGGATTTAGCGTGCCACGATCCCCGCTTTTTTTGCCAACTGCTGCGTCAACGCAATCTGCTGCGCCAGCAGCTTGTCGAGCGCTTCGGGCGTGGACGGCGTGGGCTCCATGCCGAGCGCGCTCATTTTTTGCTGGATGTCGGGCTCGTTTAGCGCGCGCGCAAGTTCGCGGTTCAGTTTGTTCACCACCGCGCGCGGCATTTTCGCCGGGCCGTAAAACGCCCCCCACGAATCCCAGCGAAAACCGGGGTAGCCCGATTCAGCCATGGTCGGGAAATCCGGATAAATCGCCACGCGCTTTTCGCCGGTGACCGCAAGCCCGCGCAAGCGACCATCGCGCACCAGCGCCACCGAGGCGCCCAGCGGCGCCAGCGTAAACTGCACGCGCCCCCCGACGACGTCGTTCAAGGCCTCCGGGATGCCTTTATACGGCACGTGCACCACGTCGATTTGGGTCGCCTGCTTCACCATTTCGCCGGCGAAATGCGTGCCGCTGCCGTTGCCGGCCGAGGAAAAGTTAAGCGCGCCCGGTTTGGCCTTGGCGAGCGCGACAAATTCCTGTACCGTTTTAGCGTTAAACGCCGGGATCACCGCCAGCAAATACGCCGCGCTGTAGGCGCCGCTGATGCCGATGACATCTTTCACCGTGTCGTACGGCAGCTTGGCGAACACCGCCGGCGTGATCGCGATCGCCGAAGATGAGCCAAGTATGGTGTAGCCATCGGGCTGCGCATCGACCACGATTTTGGTGGCGGTGATACCGCCCGCGCCGGGGCGGTTGTCAATAACGAACTGCTGGCCCAGCGCCGCGCTAAGTTTGGGCGCGAGCAAGCGCGCGACGATATCGGGCTGCCCGCCGGGCGTGAAGCCGATCACCACGCGCACCGGGCGCGCGGGGTAGTTGGCGGCTTCGTCGGCGCGCTGCGCGACTGCGGCAGAGTTGCACAGCATGCCGGTGAGCACGCCAGTGAGTAACAACGGTATTTTCGATGTCATATCGTAAGTATTTGATTTAATTAATTATTTTTTTGAGGCGATGTCCGCCATTCGCACACGAAGATGTTAGCGAGTTTGCCACGCCTGCGATTTCGCATTGCACTGCCTCGCTCGGCTTGATCCAACGAATGATTTCAAAGATCTGCCGAGCACGCTTGGTCCAAACCAATCAGGCGTATGAAGATCGTGGCGTTGCTTGGGTGATGACGCAAATCATTCTAGCAGACGCAAGCGTTTGTTTTGATGGAACAATCAAAGCACGTCGCGCGCGGCGCTAAAATGCTGCTACGCTGCGCGCCGTATTTAAAACAACCGACAACGCTTGGAAACGCATTCACCATGGCGACCCCCATCCCCGACCTGGGCTACGTGCCCGTTCCCGATATTTTTAAACTGCCGCCAGGCGTGAACTTCGGCCCGTGCTCGGGCATTGCGATACGCGGCAACGGCAACATCCTGGTATTTAACCGCAGCGAAAACGCGTTGATGGAATTCACCCGCAACGGCGACTGGGTGCGCACGATGGGCCGCGGCATTTTTACGTTGCCGCACGGGCTGCGCATCGACCGCGACGGCAACATCTGGTGTACCGACACCGGCGCGCACATCGTGGTGAAAATGAACGCCGACGGGCGCATTCTGATGGTGCTGGGGGTGGCGGGCCGCGCGGGTGAGTGGCATCACGCCGGGCATCTCAAATGTTTTGATGAACCCAACGACATCGCGTTCGGCCCCAAGGGCGAGATCTACGTCACGCAAGGCCACGGCAAGGGCGACAACTTGGTGCATATGTTCACCGCCAACGGCGACCACGTCAAAACCTGGGGCGGCACCGGCAAAGAGAAGGGCAAGTTCGATCAACCGCATTCCATCGTGATGAACGGCAAGGGGCTGCTTTACATTTGCGACCGTTCCAACCAGCGCATCCAGGTGTTCGACGGCCAGGGCAACTACCTGCGCGAATCGAGCCACCCCGGCACGCCGTGCGGGCTGGCGATGTGCAACGACAACGCGCACATGATGATGGCCTTCGGCCATGCCGGCAAAGTGATGAAGCTCGACGCGGAATGCAATGTGCTCGGCATCACCGGCAGCCAGGGCAAGGGGCCGAATCAATACGGCGAAGCGCATTACATCGCGTTAGATAGCCAAGAAGACATTTACATCGCGGATACCTTGAATTGGCGGGTGCAGAAACTGGTGAAAAAGTAGGGTTGAATATCGAAGGGAGGACGTTATGGTGATGGTCGGTGTAAAGCGCGGCTGCGCACGTGCTGCTGGTTTTATCACGCTCCTGATGCTTTGTGCCGCGTGGCTGGCCCCGCACGCTGCCGCGCAGCAGCCGTTTCCGGTAAAGCCGGTGCGTCTGGTGGTGTCCGCCGCCGCCGGCACCGGACTCGATGCCACGATACGGCTGATCTCGCCCAAGTTGGGCGAACACTGGAAACAAAATCTGGTGATCGATAACCGGCAGGGCCTGATCGCCAACAGCGCGGTGGCCAAAGCCACGCCCGACGGTTACACGCTGCTGGTGGTCTCCGGCTCGATCGCCGTGCGCCACGTGATGTTTACCAACCTGCCCTACGATACGCTCAAGGATTTTGCGGGCATCACCGAGCTATACACCAGCAATAACATCGTGGTGGTGGGGGCGGCGATGGGTGTCAAGACGTTAAAGGAGTTGGTGGCGTATACACAGGCGCGGCCCGGCAAAATCTTTTTTGCCTCGCCCGTCGCGGGCGGCATGGATCACATGAACTCGGAGCGCTTTCGCATGGCCGCCGGCATCAAGGCGCAGCATGTGAGTTACAAGGGGTCGACCGAAGCCGCGATCGAAGTCGCCGCGGGGCGCGCACATTTCACGGTGATCTCCCCGTTGATCGCGCAAGCGATGGTGAGGGACGGCAAATTGGTGGCGATCATGCAGCGCTATCCGACCTTCCCCGGCGTGCCGCTGATCGGCGATGTGCTGCCGGAGTGGACGCTGGTGGGCGCGAGTTCCGTATTCGCGCCCGCGGGCACGCCGATGCCGCTGCGCCAGCAAATCAGCAAGGATTTTGCGCATGTGCTGCGGCTGCCCGATATCAAGGAACGTCTGGATGCCGTGGGCATACACGTTTCGACCACGACGCCGGAAGAACACGATAAGCGGCTGCGCGCCGATATCGCGGCGTTCTCTAAAGTGATGAAGGAAATCGGCCTCAAGCCTACGCAGTAGAGCTACGGTATGATTTTGGGCCGCTCAATTTAAGCCACAACACACTACTCAGGAGACCACACAATCATGCGTACCCCTCGCCTAGACCGTGACCGCCAGCAATGGATCTTCGATTACCTCGTCAAAGAAACCGGCCGCGTGTTCCATTGGGACGCCGATGGCCGCAACTTCCCCGCCAGCGTGAAAAGCCACGCGCAGATTTCCAAGCACGTCGGGCGCATCGCGCAGCGCATGGAGCGCGTCGCGCAAGAGGAAGAAGCCGCCGGCCACCGCATGACGGCGTTTGAACTCTATTACAAAGCCTCCGCCCAGTTCGCCGCCGCGCAGCATCCGGTGCTCGAAACCAACGACGAGAAGCGTTATCTGCACGGGCGCTGCATCGCCAATTACGAAAAAGTGATGGAGCTCTCGCCCTATCCGATGGAGCGCGTGGAGATTCCATTCGAGGGCGCGGAACTTCAGTGTAACTTTCATATGTTGAAGGGCCGCCCCAAAGCGCCGTGCGTGATTTTTATCCCCGGCTGCGACATGACCAAGGAGATGTACCCCGACCCGGCGGGCAACCACGCGCTCGACCGCGGCATGCATTTGCTGGTGATGGATGGCCCTGGCCAGGGCACCAGCAATCTGCGCGGTACCAAATTGACCGCCACCAACTACGAACGCTCGGTGATCGCGGTGGCAAAATGGCTCGCCGGCCGCAAGGAGGTTGATGCCGACAAGATCACCGTGTTCTCGCAATCGATGGGCTCGCACTGGGGCTTGGGCGTGGCGGCGATGGGCGACCCGATTATCAAGGCCAACGTCGGCGTGTGGGCATCGTACCTCGACAAGTACTTCATCCTCGACACCTTTTCGCCGCGCTACAAACAGCTGTTCGGCTATCTCACGGGCGCCAAGAGCGAAGAAGAGCTCGACAAAATCGTCAGCGAAATGAACGTCGAGGGCAAGGAAGGCGGCATCACCGCGCCGACGCTGTTAACCACCGGCGAGTACGACGCGCGCAGCCCGGTCGAGTTGGTCTACCGCTTTTACGACAAGATCAAAGCGCCGAAAGAATTGTGGGTGTACGAAGACGCCTATCACCAAACCACGGTGTTCCCCGCGCAAGGCCAGCGTATGGATTGCCACTCAATGGGCATGGATTGGATCGTCGACGCGCTCGCCGGCAAATACAAAGCCGGCCACGCGCGCAAAATGTTCCTGCGCAGCGGCGGCGGCGGGCCGAACGGCACGCAAGGCGAGGGGCAGGATGCGATGCATTGGTGGGTGAAGTAGGGCTACCTGCACTCCAAAATCTCACCGCGGAGGCGCAAAGGCGCAGAGGTTACGCAGAGAACGTCAACACCGTTTTTTTGCTGCTCTGTCTCAGCTACCAAAAGTGTTGAATTGCCCATAGTGTCGTTCCCGCGCAGGCGGGAACCCATAGGGTGACTCGGGTGCCGCTGTGTTATGGGTTCCCGCCTGCGCGGGAACGACAACATAGGATGTGTTGCGCCTTACGTGCTGCGGCTAACGATCGAAGCAAGCACGCGTGCAATGACTGACGTAGCGTCGTCAGGAGCACCGCCGCTACTACGCCAAGCCACATGCCCATCCGGCCGCAGCAACACCGCGCCGTCGGCTTGAACGCCGTACGCGCTGGCCCAGCGATTGTCCGCATCACCAAGTTCCGCGCCGGCGCCGACGGTGTACGCGGTGAGCGGAACACGCAGCGTTTCAGCCGCCTTACGCGCGGCGTCGCACCACGAAGCGCCGCGATTACCCGCGAGCAACACAAACGCTTTGTCCACTACATCCAGTGCAGCAACACGCCGGCCACCGCGCTCCAGCCACAAATGCGGCGCGCGGCTGCCCGGCCGCGCGCTCGGCGCGTAATCGGTCACCGGGTTGGCGACCACGGGCAGCGCCGTGCCGTCGGGTATGACCGCGCTCGATGCGTAGTTGGCGCCGAAAATCATACCCAGTTCGTTGTGGAATTCCTTACGCGCACGCGCGTTCGATGGCGGCGGCGCGCCGCCGACCGATTTAACGCGCCCCATCGAGCGCGCGCTTTCCAGGCTTTGCTCGGTGACCGTTTCGCCGTAGGGCCGGCGCTCGGCGTCGTAGGTATCGAGCAGGCTCGGTGCGGCCCAGCCTTGCAACACCGCGGCAAGTTTCCACGCGAGGTTGTGCGCATCCTGCACGCCGGTATTCAAACCAAAGCCGCCGGTGGGCGGCATATGATGCGCGGCGTCACCGGCGAGGAACACACGGTTGACGCGATAGCGCTCGGCCACCACCGCGGCGGCGATCCACGGATCGATACCGAGGATGTCGACCTTCAAGTTGGGCTCGCCCACCGCAGCGCGCACCACCTCGGCGCAGCGCGCGGGCGTGTAAGGCTCGAACGAGGCATCCACCGGCAGGTTGATCAAAAATCCCCAGCGGTTCACGCCGTTGATCGTCATGAAGGTCGCGCGCAAATCGCCTTGCTGAATCAGATAAATCGCGGAAGGGCGGTCTTTCACCCACGGTGTGAGATCGGCGTTGAACAACACGTTTACGCTGCGATAAATCTCCGGGATACCGCGCATCGCAATGCCGAGCGCGCGCCGCACCGGGCTGCGCGCGCCGTCGGCGGCGATCAAGTATTGCGCACGCACTTGGGTTTCGCGATTTTCACGACGCAGCGTTGCGGTGACACCCGTCGCATCCTGCTCAAAGTGAATCATCTCCGTGGCAAACGCGAGGTCGCTGGGCGCCAGCGCTTCGGCATGCTTGCGCAGCACGGGCTCCAGGTCATCTTGCGCGCACAAGCAATGGCGCGATGCACTGAGTTCAGGGCCATCCGCGTGCGAGCGCTGCTCCACGCGCCGCTCGATTTCGCGCCCGGCCAGCGACTCAGCCCAAATCAGAAAACCGGTGCGCTCGATCGGCAAACCTGCTGCGCGCACCGCGTCTTCAACACCGCACTGGCGAAATATCTCCATGGTGCGCATGTTGATGTTGCGCGCCTTGGGGTGAAACGCGGTGCTGGGGTGACGCTCGACCAGGTGCGATTTGATGCCCAGGCGCGAGAGCAGAATGGAGGCGCTTAACCCCACGGGGCCGCCGCCGGCGATTAGGACAGGGACTTCTATCATGGCTATTCAATAAAGGTCGAACATCAACAACTTTACCGCAGAGGCGCGGAGACGCAGAGTTTACGCAGAGAACTTCAAATTCGTTTTGGGGTTTTCTCTGCGAGTCCTCTGCGTCGCCGCGCCTCTGCGGTGAAGGGTTCTAAACTTTCTAACCCAACGGCAAATAAACCCGCCGCCCCTCGCGGCTGGAAATATGCACTGCTTCGGTGAAATCCATGTAGTGCACGGCATCCGCAAAAGAGGTGCGGCGCACCGGTTCGTTGCCGCGGATGGCGCTGACGAATTCTTCCTCAACGCGCCAGCGGTATTTTTTGTTCTCTGGAATGTCGATCACCGCCATCGCTTTGTCGCCGCGCTTGGCGCCGGTGAGTCGGAGATTATCGCGTTCGAGTTGTTCCAGGCGCAGCGTGCCCTCGCTGCCGTAGAGCCACACCTCCGGGCCGGGCATGAAGCCCGCGACCGAACTCCAATGCATGCGGGCGATCGCGCCGTTGGATAAGTCGGCCAGCACTTCCACGTGATCGGGCACATCGACCGCACGGCGTTCGCCGCGGTCTGGATCCATGCGATACGGCGTGGCGATACGTGTGCGCGCCATCACCGCTTTGGCCGGGCCGACCCAGCGCGAAACGCATTCATACCAAATGCCCATCGACATGATGTTGACGCCCGAGAACTCGCGGTTCATGCGCCAATGCAGCGGTGCGTCGCGATCCAGCATGCCGATGCCGACATGTAAATCGAGCGACTGCAACTCGCCGATGTAACCCTCGGCCAGCAACTGCATGATCGTCGGGTCGGCCAAAAACGTGGTCGGGCCGGGTACCACTTGCGTGATGAGATCAGGCCGCGCGCGCGAGGCAGCGAGCATTTGCCGCGCCTCGGTGGCGTTCATCGCGATGCGCGCCTCGGTCAGCACATGTTTGCCCGCCGCCAAGGCGGCCAGCGTCATCGTGCAGTGCATATACGGCCAGGTGCCGATCACCACCGCGTCGATGCCGGGGTCGGCCACCAGTTCTTGCCAGTGATTGTGCACGCGCTCGATGCCGAACTCTTGCGCGACTTTTTCGCTCGAGGCGCGCGAGCGGTTGACCACCGCGCTGATCTGAACGCCGTCGATTTTTTTGAGTTTGGGAATGTGGTGCAAGCGCGTGTTGCGGCCGGCGCCGATGACGCCGATGCGTAGGGGAGTGGGCATGGGGGGCTCCTGAGGATTGAAGTAGCCCATGCAGGATAGCAGAATCCGAACGCCGCGCCGGTGTAGACTAGGATGCGATGCCGATGCTAATCGCGTGTTACCCGCGGTGCTCGCGCAATCGAAAAATAGAACAAGCCACAATGGTTGAAGGGTTGATAAGCCATGGAAGACAACACACCGCCGCCGTCCACGCCATTGTCGGCGGCCGTTAAGCCGCCAAAGCGCGGCGCTTTACTTCCCGCACTGCTCGCGGTGGGGTTACCGATCGCCGCGTTCGCCCTCGCCTGGGCGATCGCCGGCAAAATCCCCTTGGCGGTACCCAAGGCGGAATGGGGCACATGGTTTGTGATCGGCGCGCTGATGGGCGTTGCCGGCGTCGCGGGCGTGGTGTTCGCGATTCAGGCGTTCGTGCGCGGCGGTTATCGCAGTTTGGCGGTGGCGGGGTTGTTGTTGAGTTTGGCGGTGGTGTTGATGGCGTGGGCGGGTTTGTTTGCCTAATGTTATGTAGTTATGTAGGGCGGGAGCAGCGCAGCGGACCCGCCTTCGGTTGTCTCGCGCGGCGGCGGGATACGCTGCGCTGCTCCCGCCCTACGGGCCGCTACGGTAACTGTTCCAAACCGGCTTGCCTAAATGTCGCGGCGTGCTCGCGCCGCGCAAAAAACGCCAGCAGCTCGCGCGCCGCCGCCGGATTGTTTGATTCCGCAAAAATCGCCGCCTTGGAATCAAAATTAAACTGCAGTTCTTGCGGTATCGGCCCAATCACATCAATTCCGGGCACCGCCAGCAACTCGACGATTTGCTGAAACGCCATTTGCGCTTCACCCGCCGCAACCACCACGCCGATGTAACCGCCAGGGCGCGTGACTTCCTTGGGTTTGATTTGTTCGGCGATGCCGAGCCGCTCCATCAGGCCGGGGAAGTACGCGCCGCTGGGGCCGAACTCGGTATGCGCGATCGTTTGCGCATTGAGCAACGTGCGCTTAAACGCGTCGACCGTGCTGATGTCGGGTTTCGCCGCGCCCTTTAACACCGCCATGCCGATGATGGAGCGCGAAAACGGTTGCGCGCTCGCGCGAGTGAGGATGCCCAAGCCCGCAAGTTTGTCGATATTTTTGCCGAGCAACACCGCAACGTCGGCGCGCTCGCCGGCTTCGATGCGCGCGAGCGAATTTTTCGCGCTGTCGAGGATCATATCGACGTTATGGCCGGTTTCTTTTTTGAAAGACGGTCAGCAGTGTCCGGACGTTGAGTGCCCGAAACGTGCTAATTGGTTGATTGTAAATAAATAACAGATGATTTTTTCTGGTCTCGATTTGAACAGCGTTTTCTCGATTTGCGATCCTGCGAGCAACTCACTCGCAGGAGATATCGATGAACCTGGGCAAACTCGTGTTCGCGCAACTCACGCAGCACATTCCGTTGACGACGTTTCGTCGTTGCGTGGCGCGCTA
>VGIF01000019.1 GCA_016868015.1 Betaproteobacteria bacterium | reverse complement strand
TCTTGCCTCGTGGCTCGCGAATACGTCCTCCCAATCAGAACGTACCACTGGAATTCGCGTTTACAGAGCAATCGGGGACTTATTCAGCGCTTCCTTAACTTCGCTGGTGCCCGGTTCGGTATGGCCGCATCTGAAATCCGGCGCGCTGATTCCGCTGGTGATCAGCGGCAAGCAGCCGTATCACTTGCTGCCCGACGTGCCGACTTACGCCGCGGCCGGCTACCCCGAGGTGAATCCGGGTGCGTTTCGTTTTCTCGTGGCGCCGGCGGGTTTGCCCGCGGCCATCGAGAAAAAACTGGTGACGACCTTGCGCAGCGTGATGGAGCCGCAGGATTTTCGCAAACGCTTGATCGACAACGGCTTCGATCCCGAAGTGCGCGCCGGCGCTGACGCGCGCGCTTACATCGTGCAAGAAATTCGCCGCTGGCAAAAAGCGGTGAAGGATGCGGGGATCAAGTAGCGCGCGGTTGGTCGAAACGGGAAATATCGTAAGTATTTGATTTAATTGATATTTGTTTGGAGCGCGCATGCATTTCAACGATAAACCGCTTGAATCAGCGCGCGCATGTAGCCGACCATGAACGCTTGGTTCGCGATGTCCGATCCCGCAAACAGCGGTGAGTGATCGAGTGAAAACGGCCCCTTGAAACCGACATCGCGATACGCCTGCATCGCGCGCAACATGTCGACATCGCCGTTGTCGACAAAGGTTTCCTGAAATTTCGGAAACTCGCCGCGCACATTGCGAAAATGCACCATCACGATTTTGTCGAGCTCGCCCATGTGGCGGATCGCGTCGTAAACATCCGCGCCTTGCATTTCGGTCACACAGCCTTGGCAAAACAGCATGCCGTTGGAACGCGACGGCGCCAGATCGAAAATGCGGTGATAGTCGTCGAAGCGCGACACGATGTGCGCCGAACCGGCGAGCGGCGGGTAACCGCGCGGCATCGGCGGGTCGTCGGGGTGTAGCGCCAGGCGCACGCCCGCTTGCTCCGCGACCGGAATCACCGCTTTCAAAAAGTAGGCGATGTTCTCCAGCATTTGCGCCTCGGATAGCGTCGGGTTTTCCGCGGGCGCCGGCTTCTTGAGGTATTCGTGGTAGTCGAACGAAATGTAATTCGCCAGGCCGCGGCCGGGCGTGGCCGCCGAGCGCAAATATTTCGATAGGATGAGCTTGAAGTTGTAGGCCATGATCGGGATGCCCGCCTCGCCCATCGCGCGAATCACGTTTTGCAAAAACGCGATTTTTTCATCGCGGCCCGCAGTGCCGCGTTTGATTTCCGCAAAGCCACTGGTGGCGAGCACCGTGCGCAGCTCCATCTTATGCGCGGCGACTTGCGCCTTGGCCTTTCGGATAAACGCGTTGCACGCGTCTTGCGTCGATAGATCGAGCAACGGATTCGCGCGCGGGCCGTCGGGGAGTTCGAGCGAAATGCAGTCGATGCCGAGCGTGCTCATCAGCGCGAGGTTTTTTTCGGCGTGGGTGTCCCAGAGGAGTTTGTCTTGGATGAGCATTGCGTTTCCTTCGAGGTACTAAAAACTCAACAACGTCGAAATACCAACTCGTCATTCTGGCGAAAGCCAGCATCCCCTCCCCCGCAAAGCGGGGGGAGGTAGGAGGGGGACAACACTTTTACAAAACCGCAGGCGCTAAATTCAGGTGCTACGCACGGTCAAACGACCTGGATTCCAGCTTTCGCTGGAATGACGGCGGTGGTAAGGCGATGTTCGAGGTGGCGGTAACCACGAATGATTCACCCTTCACTCGCGCCCCCACCACAATCTTCTTTCACTTCACAGTCTCGTCGCGCAAATCATAAAAAACGTCGCGGCGAAGAAGGGCATCGTGATCAAGGTTCCAGCGGCAACCAGAAAGAACTCCTCCATTCCGCTACTTTTTCTCCCCACCCGGCACAAACATCACCAAAAAATTCCCCAGCACGATCGTCACCGCCATCGCATAGAACGTGACGTAGAGCCCCCACGCATCCGCGATCACGCCGAAAAACAGCGGTGCGATGCCGCCGCCGATGGCGGTGATGGAAAATTGCACGCCCACACCGGTGCCGGCGAGGTGCTTGGGTGTCGATTCGACGGCCCACGCTTGGAACACCGAGCGCATGGCATACAAAAACGAACCGACCAGGCCCACGAACACCACGAACCAAATGGTGCCGCCGGTCAACACCATGCCGACGATGGTGACGCCGGTTAACCACATGCTCGACATCACCACGCGGCGGCGGCCCCATTTGTCGGATAGATGCCCGGCGACGGGGCTTGCGGCAAACGCCGCGATTTGCATCACCGCCATGCACACGCCGACCATGAACGGGTTGTATTTCAATTCGTAGGCGAGATACAACGGCAAAAAGGTGAGCAGCCCCGCTTGCGTGAACGTGCGCACCATGCTGCTCACCGACACCAGCATCAATGACTTGTTGCGGAATAGCGACAAGAAGTCGGCGAAATATTTGCGCGCCGACCACGGCTCGGCGGCCTTGGCATTGATCGCGTGGGCATCGCCTTCCTTCGCCACCGCGAACGCGCCGAGCAAAATCAAAATCAGCGCCGCCATGAATACGCCGGGCACCACGTTCATCACCACCACCGTGCGCCAGCTAAACCAGGTGAGCAGCGCGCCGATCACCAGCGGCGCAATCGCTTCGCCCAGATTGCCGAACATGCCGTGCACCGACAGCACAAAACCCTTGCGCAGCGGATAGCGAAACGCGAGCGTGGGGATCGCCGCCGGGTGCCACAGGTTGTTGCCGATGCCCACCAGCGCCATGCACAGCAGCAGCACCCAATAGCTGTGCGCCATGCTCATCACCGCATACGGCACGCCGATCCAGATCAGCGACATCACCAGCAAGTGGCCTTTTTTACCGTAGGCATCGACCACCATGCCGCCGGGCAAGTTGGCGATCGCGCCCACCACGTGCTGCACGGTGAGGATGAGCCCGATTTGCGTAAAGCTTAAGCCCAGCTCCTTGCCGATCAACGGCAGCAGCAAATAAAACGTCGCCGGATACCAGTGCGTCAAGCCGTGGCCGACGGAGATCAGGCCGAGCTCCTTGAGGTATTGGGCACGGGGAATCGCAGGCGTGGCGGCAGTCGTCATGTTTGTGTCGGTTCCTGTCAGAAGCGATCATAGCACCGTGAGTATGTGGAACATGACGCGAAACGATGACTTGAGGTTGCGCACCGTTCCGCATCGTATAATTCTTTCCTCCGCAGCAGATTCAACGACAGAAACCATCACCGTGCGCACCGACCTCGAACGTTTTTTCAGTCCCAAGTCCATCGCCTTAATCGGCGCTTCGCAAGACCTCATCACCATCAGCGGCCAACCGCTGTCGCACCTGGGGAACCACGGCTACAGCGGCAAGCTCTATCCGGTGAACCCGCGTTATCAGGAAATTCTCGGCCACAAGTGTTACCCCGCGCTGGCGGACTTGCCGGAGACGCCAGAACTCGCACTGATCCTGATCAACGCCGCGCGCGTGGCGGACATGCTTGAACAATGCGGAAAAAAGGGCGTGCCCTATGTGGTGATTTTCAGTTCCGGTTTTTCGGAGACAGGCGGCGAGGGCGTGGCGCTGCAAAAGCGGTTGGCCGCCATTGCTGAAAAATACAACATCGGCGTCATCGGCCCCAACTGCCAGGGCATGATGAACGTGGCGGACAAGGTGTGGGCGGGCTTCGGCTCGGTGTTTTTTACCAAGGAATTTCCTGCCGGCGGCGTCTCCATGGTGTCGCAGTCGGGCGGCTTTGGTTTTTCGGTGCTGGCGTTATCGTCGCTCGACGGCGGGCTCGCGTTCCGGCAAATGGTCACCACCGGTAATGAGATCGGCGTGTCCACGCTCGACTTCATCGATTACTTCATACGCGATAAACAAACCGATGTGATCGTCGCCTACATCGAGGGCGTGAAAGACGCACACCGGCTGCATGGCATCGGCATGCAGGCGATGGATGCCGGCAAGCCGGTTTTGATGTGGAAAGTCGGCAACACCGACGAAGGGCAAAAAGCCGCCGCCTCGCACACTGCGAACTTGGGCGGCGCGATGGCACTCTACAAAGCCGCGTTCAAACAAACCGGCATCATCCAGATTGACGACATTCAGGACATGGTCGATTACGGCCGCATGTTCCGCTCACGCAAGCTGCCCGCGGGCAACCGCATCGCGATGATCACGGTGTCGGGCGGCGCGGGCATTTTGATGACCGACGAGTGTATTGCCGGCGGCATGAAGCTTGCGCAATTGGCGCCGCGGACGGTGGAACAACTGCGCGCGTTTGTGCCCTCATACGGCTCGCTCGGCAACCCGGTGGATGTGACGGCCTCGATTTTCAACGACATCACCTTGATCCGCCGCACGCTGCGGGCGATTGTCGACGATCCAGGCGTGGATTGCATCGCGTTGTTGAACGCCTCGCTGCAAGGCGAGCTCGCCGCCAAAATCGCAGGCGAAATCATCGCGATTGCCAACACCACCGACAAGCCGATTGCCTGCGCGTGGAGTGCGCGTGATGTGATGGCGAAAGATGCTTACGCGTTGCTCGACGATGCGTGTATCCCGCATTACAAATCGCCAGTGCGCTGCGGCAAGGCGTTTGCGGCGCTAAGCGGTTACGCCGACGCCAAACGCCGCATCGCGGCGCAGCGCAATGAACAACCGCTGGCGATGGAAAAAAATCAATTAAATCAAATACTTACGAATAGAGCCACGGATGTCGCCGAATACGAAGCAAAAAAAGTGCTGGCCGAATACGGCATCGCGGTGACGCAGGAAGAACTCGCCACCACGCGCGATCAAGCGCTCGCGATCGCGAAGAAAATCGGCTACCCCGTCGCGATCAAAGTGCAGTCGCCCGACATATCGCACAAGACCGAAGCCAAAGCGGTGAGACTCGGTTTGAAGTCCGACGCGGAACTCGCCGCCGCGTACGACGTAGTGCTCGCCAATGCCAAAGCCTATAACGCGAAAGCGCAGATCGATGGCGTGTTGGTGCAGGAAATGTTGAGCGGCGGCACCGAAGCGATTTTGGGCATCACCAACGACCCGCTGTTCGGCCCGGCGGTGATGTTCGGCTTGGGCGGCATCTTCGCCGAGATCATGAAAGACGTGTCGTTTCGCTTAGCACCCGTGACGCCATCGATGGCGCGCGAAATGATTGCCGAGATCAAAGGTTACCCGCTGCTCACCGGCGCACGCGGCCGCTCGCATGCGGACGTCGATGCGCTGGTCGATGCGATTGTAAAATTGTCGGCGTTGGCGGTGGATTTGAAAGATCAAGTCGCCGAGTTGGATATCAATCCGCTGTTTGTGATGGCGAAGGGTAAGGGCGTTAAGGCGGCAGATGCGTTGATTAAACCGAAGGTCAAGAACTAAAAATCTTTGACGCAGATTTACGCAGATGAACGCAGATTTAACACCAACACCGTCATTCTGGCGAAAGCCAGAATCCAGGTTGTTACCATTCGGTGCGCAGCACTGCAAATTTGCGCTCCGCGTAGGTTACAACCTGGATTCCGGCTCGCGCTTCGCTTGGCCGGAATGACGTTGTGGGTTTTCAATCTGCGTTCATCTGCGTAAATCTGAGTCAAAAAAGCATTTGATTTTTGAGGTACCGACTATGAGTCCCTACACGCCCGACGAACGCGCTTACGCCAATGAAGTCGCCCGCTTCCTGCGCAAAGAAGTTGACCCGCGCTCGCGCCAGATCGAGGAGGAAGACGCCATTCCCGAGGAGCTGATGAAGCTCGCGCGCGACATGGGCCTCTTCGGCCTCACCATACCCGAGCAATACGGCGGCAGCGGCTTGACGCTGCGCGGCAAGTGCGCGATCGAAGAGGTGATGGGCACGACCAACTACGGCTTCGCCACGGTGATCGGCAACCACACCGGCATCAGCACCGCCGGCATTGTCGCGCTGGGGAATGACGCGCAAAAACAAAAATATCTGCCCAAGATGGCGAGCGGCGAATGGGTGGGCACGTTCGCGTTGACCGAGCCGTCGGCCGGTTCCTCGCCCGCCGACATGCGTACCACCGCGCTGAAAAAAAGCGACCGTTACATTCTCAACGGCGAAAAGATTTACATCACCAATTCCGGCATCGCCAACGTGTTCACGGTGATGGCGATCACCGACAAGTCCAAAGGCATCAAGGGCATTTCGGCGTTCATCGTCGAACGCAACTTCAAAGGGTTCAGCGTCGGCAAAAACGAACTCAAAATGGGCATGCACGGCTGCACCACCGCGCCGCTGGCGTTTACCGATTGCGAAGTGCCAGCGGAGAATCTGCTGGGCGGCGAGGGCTTGGGTTACGTTCAAGCGATGAAAACGCTCACTTCCGGCCGTGTGACCGTCGCCGCGCGCAGTTGCGGCATCATGGATCACTTGATCAATCGCTCAATCGATTACATGAAAGTGCGCGTGCAAGGCGGTAAAAAGTTGGCCGAGCACCAAGGCCTGCAATGGATGCTCGCCGACATGAGCGTGCAGCGCGATGCGGCGCGCGGCCTCACCTATCGCGCGATCGATGTGTTGATGCGCGGCGAACGCGGCACCATGGAAGCGTCCGCCGCAAAATTGTTCGCCACCGAAGCGCTGGGCAAAGTCGCCGATGCCGCGGTGCAAATTCATGGCGGCATGGGTTACATGCGCGAGGCGGGCATCGAAACCACGTTCCGCGATGCGCGCATTGTGCGAATTTACGAAGGCTCGTCGGAGATACAGCGCAATATCATCGGTGGGTTGTTGTTGAAGTGAGGTGTAAATGCCTCCCTCATCCCAACCCTTCTGCTTCGCTTTCGGTGTGCCCTGATCCTGATCCCGAGGGGAGAAGGGCTTTTCACCCCTCGCCCTTCGGGAGAGGGGGCGGGGGTGAGGGAAGGGGTTGGCGTGCAACGCCGGACTTCGAATTTTTGAAATAATCATCTACCCGTAGAATATTTCGCATGACTAGTGTTAAAAACCTACTAAACCTCGAAGGCCAAGTCAGCGTCATCACCGGCGGCGCCACCGGCATCGGCTTGCAAATGGCGACGGGGCTCGCGGAAGCCGGCTCGAACATCGTGCTGTGTTCACGCAAGGTCGAAGTGTGCGAGGCCTCGTGCGCGGAACTCGAAAAACTCGGCGTCAAAACGCTGGCGGTGGCGTGCGACGTGACCCAACCCGATCAAGTCGAAGCGATGAAAGACGCGGTGCTGAAAAAATTCAACCGCGTCGACGTGTTGATGAATAACGCCGGCCGCGCTTGGGTGGCGGCGCCGGAGGATATGCCGCTCGAGCGCTGGCAGCAGGTGATGGATCTTAACCTCAACGCCGCCTTGATTTGCGCGCAAGCCATCGGCCGCGAGTTCATCAAACAAAAGCGCGGCAAGGTGATCAACATCGCTTCCATCGCCGGCATCGTCGGGCGCAACCCCGCGGCGTACAGCAGCATCGCCTACAGCACCAGCAAGGGCGCGCTGGTGCATTTCACGCGCGATCTGGCGGTGAAATGGGCGCAGCACAATATCCAAGTGAACTGCATCGCGCCGGGGTTTTTTGTCACGCCGCTGAATCAAAAACTGTTCGAGCGCAACCAGGAATATCTTGAAGCCGAAGTGCCCTCGCACCGCACCGGCGGTGCGGACGATCTCAAGGGCGCGGCGGTGTTGCTCGCCTCGCAGGCATCGAACCACATCACCGGCGTGATTTTGCCGGTGGATGGCGGCACGTCGGTGTGGTAAGTAGTTGTTGTAGGAGGCATGAATGTATCTATCGGATTTTAAAAGACTTTTTATTTATATGGTGATCGCCGCCGGTAGCCTGTTGGTGAGTGCGGCCGCTTTGTCGCAGAGCGTTTTCGCCGGTCGCACCGCGTTGAGCGTGGCGGCCTCACCTACAAAGCTGCCCGATTTCGAATTGGCCAACTTAAGCGGCGGCACGTTGAAGTCCGCCGATATTAAAGGCAAGGTGATCGTCATTCGCTTTTGGGCGACGTGGTGAGACATCTGCCGCAAGGAAATGCCTTCCGTGCAGAAGGCACACAACGAATACCCGGCGAAGGATGTCGTGGTGCTGACGATTTCGCTCGATGGCGATGCCGCCGCGGCGAAGCATTATCTCGCCGAACACAAATTCAGCATGCCGGCCGCGCACGACAAGGGCATGGCCTACGCGCGCAAGATCGAGGCGCGCGGCGTGCCGATGACGTATATTATTGACCGCAATCAAAATATCGCCGCGCGCGCGTTTGGGCCGTTGGAGTTGGAGCGCGCCGACGTGCGTAAGCTGATTCAAACCTTGATCGCTAAACCCGTTTCATAGAACCAAGGAGAACTTGATGGTGTTACGCAGGATGAAGTCGCTCTTTTTCGCCGCGGCGTTGCTGCTCGCGGCGCAGGCGAGCCATGCGTTGCAAGTGGGTGACAAGGCGCCGGATTTTTCGCTGCCCTCCACCAGCGGCACCAATATACGGCTCAGCGATTTCGCCGGCAAGCAGTCGGTGGTGATCTTTACCTACATCGGCGCGTTTACCAAGGCTTGAACGCAGGAGGCACTCGGCTTTCAACTGGATTTACCCAAGTTCGAAGCCGTCAACGCCCAGGTGCTGGGCGTCAGTGTGGATTTCAACGCCGCCAATCAGGCTTGGGCCAAGAGCATGGGAATTACTTATCCCTTGCTGTCCGATGGCCAGCGCGCGATGTTGCGCGCCTACACGGCGTTGAACGATGATCCGGAGATGATCAAATCCAAGCGCATCAGTGTTTACTTGCGCGCAAAGCGCTCGTGGTTCGTGGTCGACAAGCAAGGCATTATTCGCTACATCAAAATCGACTCGAATCAACTGGTGCCAAGCGACGAGTTGATCGAGGTGATTAAGAAGTACAACTAGCCGGAAACCATGCGCCGCGCGATTGAAAACGATGATCATGTCACTGCACGCTACACCGGTTATCCGCGAACCTTGTTACCAACCCATGCGTTGATTGCGGATGAGGCGGTGCACACCACGGAACAGCGCGAACGCTGGCTGGTGCAATTGCTGCAGAAGCTGCCGGATGCGTGCTGTTTTCGGCGTTCGTTGCCCTGATCAACAAAACGGTCCTGTCAATCAAAAACAAACCAAAATCAAGGGTGCCGAAATGCAAATCATGCGATGGATGTTGTGTGTCGTGCTGGTGACGCTGGGAATGTTTGGTCATGGCCATGTCTTTGCCGCCGATGCGCGCGAGCACGCCGATGGTGTCGAGCGTGTCGGAGAGCGCTTTTGCGCCAACGCGGCTGATCAGCCCGAAACTCGGCTTGTAACCCACCACGCCGCAAAACGCCGCCGGGCGGATCACCGAGCCCGCGGTTTGGCTGCCAAACGCCAGCGGAACCATGTTGTCTGCCACCGCTGAGGCCGAGCCGCTCGATGAGCCGCCGGGGGTGTGCGCGACATTGCGCGGGTTGGCGGTTTTGCCTGGCGTGAAATACGCCAGTTCGGTCGTGACGGTTTTGCCGAGCACCACGGCACCCGCGGCGCGCGCCATCGCCACGCACGGCGCATCCCATGCCGGCTGATGATTGGCGTAGATTGGCGTGCCGTAGCTAGTGGGCATGTCGACCGTGTCGATCAAATCTTTTACGCCGATGGGGATGCCGTGCAGCAAACCTTGCGATGGTGCTTGGTCGAGTTCGCGCGCGCGAGAGAGTGCGGCGTCTTTCGCCAAGTGCATCCACGCGCCGACGGCGGGCTCGCGCGTGGCGATGTGTTCCAAACAATCGCGCACGAGTTGCTCGCTGGTGATGGTGCGCGCGGCGAGTTGTTTGCGTGCTTGCGTGGCGCTTAAGTGATTGAGCTTGTTCATGGGGGGGGGCAGTATAGATGGTGTGGGTTTTCTCCGCATTGTGGCCTTGTCGCCGTGTGCCGAGTGCGCAGGCGTTATCATCGACTCGCATTACGTCGCATACCAACACCGCCGTTCCAGCGCGGGCTGGAACCCAGCTCGTAATTTGCGCCGCAGGCGCTGAATTTAGATGCGGCGCATCGGTTTACAACCTGGGTTCTGGCCTTCGCCAGAACGACGATAGTGGTCATTGCACCATTTCACCCAACCGCACCATTTCTATAACTATTTGATTTTATTAATAATTTTATGGAAACCATCACCGGCAACGAACTCGTAGGCGAATCGCTCAAGCGCATCGGCGTCAAAAACTTTTTTTTCATCATGGGCGGGCCGATCAACGACACGCTGCTTGCGACGATGAGGCGCGGCATCCGCGGCATCGACGTGCGGCATGAGCAAGCCGCGGCGATGGCCGCGCAATCGTACGCACGTGCGCTCAATTTCCCTGGCGTGTGTTTTGGCGCGTCGGGCCCCGGCACGATTAACTTGACCACTGGTTTGGCCAACGCGCTGATCGACGGCGTGCCGGTGGTCGGCTTTGGCGGCTCCAGCCCCATCGGCGAATACGGCAACGGCGCGTTTCAGGAAATCGATCAAGTCGCGATCATGAAGCCCGTCACCAAGTGGGCGAACCGGGTGTATGAAACGCGGCGGCTGCCGGAATACATCGATCTCGCGTTTCGCACGGCGGTGAGCGGCAAACCCGGCCCGGTGTATCTCGATTTGCCCTCTGATGTGATCAACAACACGATTGACGACTCAACAGTGGTATGGCCCGACTTCAGCAAAACACTCGTGCGCGCGCGCCCGCAGGGCGACCCGGCGTTGATCGAAGACGCGATCAAGATTCTGGAAAAGGCCGAGCGGCCGGTCATTCTCTCCGGCAGCGGCGTGTTGTGGTCGGGCGCGGAGGTCGAGCTGCGCGAATTCGTGGTGAGCAAGGGCATTCCCATTTACACCACGCCGCAAGGCCGCGGCGTGCTGGAAGAAGATCACCCACAGGCGTTTTTGAACGCGCGCTCCTCGGCGATGAAGGAAACCGATTGCGTGATGATCGTCGGCACGCGGCTTAACTTTGTGTTCGGCCATGTGAAACCGCCGCGCATTTCCGCCAACGCCAAAATCATTCGCATCGACGTCGACCCCGGCGAAATCAGCAACACCCCGCGCGCGGACGTGGCGATTTTGGGCGACGCCAAGGCGGTGATCAAGCAGTTGCTCGACGCCGGCGGCACGCGCATCAAGGCCGCGCAGTACGCGGGCTGGCGCGGGCGGCTTTCCGAAATCGAAAGGCTGAAAGGGCCGGAGTCGGAAAAAGCCATGTCCACCGCGGCCACGCCCATCCACCCGCTGCGGCTGTGCAAGGAAATCCGCGACTTCATCGACCGCGACGGCGTGCTGGTGGTCGACGGGCAAGAGATTCTCAACTTCGGCCGTCAGTCGATCCCCACCTTTTTCGCGCGCCACCGTATCAACTCCGGCACCTTCGGCACCATGGGTGTCGGCATGCCCTTCGGCGTTGGTGCCAAGGTTGCGCGCCCCGACAAACAAGTCATCGTGCTGCACGGCGACGGCTCGTTCGGACTCAACTCGATGGAGCTCGACACCGCCGCGCGCCACAACATCCCGGTGATCGTGGTGATTAGTCTTAACGGCGGCTGGACGGCGGACCCTAAAGGCGACAAGCCCGGACGCAACTTGGGCTACACGCGCTTTGATTTATTCGCGCAATCGCTGGGGTGCCATGGCGAGCAAGTGGATAAGCCGGAAGACATACGCCCCGCGTTGGAGCGCGCCAAGGAAGCGATCAAGAACGGAAAGCCGGCGCTGGTGAATGTGGTGACGGATCATACGGCGCGGGCTACTACGATTCGGTTTACTAAGACGGCGACGTAGTGGACTATGCCCGATCGAATTTGGTCGCAGTAACAGCAATTTAGCTAGCGGGTAAAAGTCCGGACCAAGGAATTGTCCATACGCCTTGGCAGCATGCAGGAGCGGCGCTTGAGCGATCAAGGGCCGCGAGTTCCTAAACGACGCAGATACAGGCGGTAACGCAAGTGAACCTATAAGTAGCCCCGTCAACTATACGCGGTAGCCGACCTTGTTATTGCATGGAGAAGGCTGAAGTGCACAAGCGTGGGCAATGCAACCCGCCTGAGCTTGCCACCGGGGTATCAGGGACGGCATGTATCGGAAGTCAAATTGCCCAGTGCGTGAGTAAGGCGCGCTTGCCGCGTTGTTCCCGCTATCGCCGCCCTTTGCGAATTGCGCTGAACGCCACAAACGCCGCCAGCACCAGCGCCGACCCCAAAAACAGCTCGCGAAACGCCGCATGAAACGCCGCCGTGGCGCCTAGCCCCGCGGCGAGGTGGCGTGCTTCGAGCATTTGCAATGCGCTGGTGAGTAGCGCCGCGGAGACGATCACGCCGATGGTGCGGGTCAACACGGTGAGGCCGCCCGCAACGCCGCGGTCGCGCGCGTTCAAGCTCGCGACGATGTGATCGGCGTAGCCCACTTGAAACAGGCCGATGCCCAGGCCGTGCAGCACCAGCCCCGGCGCTAGCGCGAGCATGCCGGGTGCCGCGGGCCAAAACGCCATCACGACTTGCGCCAGTGCCACCAGTGCCGCCGCCATCAGCATCGTCATGTGTTGCCCCGCCGCGCGCACCACGCGCGGCGCAAACATCGACGCGGCGAGCACGCCTACCGTCGAGATCGCGAGCAACAAACCCATCACCGCCGCGTCAAAACCGCCAACGCGCGCGAGGTAATACGGCACGATCAGCGCTATCGAGAAGCCCACCAGGTTGATCATGATGCTGGCGAGGTTGGCGTGGCGCACCGCCGGGTCGCGCACCACCGCGGCGGGCAGCAGCGGCTCGGCGTGGCCGCGTTCGCGCCGCGCGAATAACGTGAGCAGCAGCGTGCCTAACGCGGCGGCGGCAAGCGGCCAGGCGAGGGAGATCGCGCTTAGCAACAACGCCGGCGCGACCAGCACCAAGGCCAACCCCGCTGCGAGCAGCGCGGAGGACACGAGATCGAGTTTGCGCGCTGCGGGTGGCGGCTTGGTCTGCGGCAGCCACGCCAGCAACAGCAACGCCGCCAGCGTCACCGGCAGCCGAAACCAAAACACCCCCGCCCAGCCCATGAATTCAATCGCCGCGCCGCCGACCAATGGGCCGACGATGCCGGCAATCGCCGCGGTCATGGTGTAGCGCGACAGCGCCCAGGTGCGCCGCGCATCGCCGCTCGCCGCCACCACCAGCGCCGGCGCGCAACTTAACACCAGCGCGGTGGCGATGCCTTGCAGCGCGCGCGCCGCCAGCAGCCACGCGTAGCTCGGCGCGAGCCCGCAGGCGACGAATGCGACCGCCCCGACGATGAGCCCCGCGCGAAACACCGCGCGGTGGCCGATCACGTCGCCCAGTTTGCCGAAGGCCAACATCAGCGCGGCGTAAACCGTGACGTAACTGACCACCACCCAGCGTATCGCCGCGATGTCGAGCGCAAACGCGGCGGTGATCGCCGGTAACGCCACGTTGACGGCGAAATCCATCGGCGCGATGGAGGCGCCAAGGCCAATGGTGGCGAGGGCGAAAAACGGTTTGTCGAGGCTACGCTGCATGATCATGTTTCTCATGTATCATGTACACCATGCAGCTTGCTATTGGAACCGTCGTCGGCGGAAAAGTTATCGTGGAAGGGGACGCTCTGCCTGAGGGCGCGGTGGTTACCGTTCTCGCGCGCGAGGCGGACGAAACATTTGATGTGCCGCCTGAGCTAGAGGCGCAACTCCAAGAGTCGATTGCGCAAGCCGAGCGAGGCGAGACGATTTCCGCTAAGGAAATGCTCGCGCGTCTTCGCGGTATTGCCTGAGCAAATTGTTTGGCGTCGAAATTACAGCGCGTGCCGCGGCGCAAATCGAGACCGCGGCAAAATGGTGGGTAAGGAACAGGCCGGCAGCGCCCGATGCGATTCGCGTTGATTTTGAAGAAGCGGTAGCGCTGCTTTCACATCAGCCGGGCGTTGGGGCAACATCCCGTACGCGACGTTATCCCGATTTGCGCAGGATCTATCTGTCGCGCATTCGTTACCACGTCTACTATCAAGTTAAGCTCGACAAGATTGTCATTGTTGCCTTCTGGCACGCAAGCCGCGGCCGCGGGCCTCGGTTTTAATCATTTCGCAAACCGAAACGTAGCCGACGGCTCATCCAGCCGATCGCGTGGCCTACGCAAACGATTCGCCATTTCCAACGCCGCCGGCGCGTTCTCAAGCAGTATCGCCATCTGCCGCTCGTTCAATTTCAATCCCGCGCGCTTCGCCGCGGTTTCGGCTAACGCACGCGTGGCGGCGTCGACATCGGGTTTGGGCTCGAACACACTGACATCGACCTTCGGCGCTTGCGCCTTGGGGTCGAGCGGCGGGCGGCGCGTGTGCCAATCGGTTTCGCGCTGATACGCATGGCCGGCTGCCAAAATTTGTGCGTCGTTGAACGGGCGGGTGATGAGCTGAATGCCCAGCGGCAAGCCGCTTTTGGCAAAGCCGCCGCAACACACCAGCGAAGGCGTGCGCGCCGAGTTCGACGGCGTAAACGCATTCGATTTGCGCCAGAAGTTGGTGACGCGATAATCCTCGAAACGCGGCGCGGGGCCGAAGCCCATGGTGAGCAGCACGTCGTATTTTTTTAAGAGCGGCTGCATGTCGGCGATATAGCGTTTGTGTTCGCGCAGCGCTTGAACGTAATCGCTCGCTTGGAACAAACACGCGGGCAGCGCGCGGCCGAGAAAATCGCGGCCGAAATCGCCGGGGCGCGCTTGCAGGTCGTGTTGGTTGATGGAATAAATTTCGCATTCGCCGATGACGACTTTGATGTCCAGGCCATCCAGCATCGGCCGCGCGCGGCAATCCTCGACGAGGGCGCCCATGCGTTTAAACGTGGCGACGGCTTCCTCCATCGCCGCGCGCAGGTCTTCGTGCGCGGGGAGGTCTTCTTCCCAGTAATGGCGCAGCACGCCGATCTTGAGGCCCTTGACGTTGGCGGTTTTCACTGCGGTTTGGTAATCGGGAATTACTTGCTCGATGCTGCCGCCGTCTTTCGGGTCGTAGCCGGCGAGCACTTGCAAAAGGATCGCGCAGTCTTCGGCGCTGCGCGCCATCGGGCCGCAGTGATCGAAAGTGAACGAGTTGGGGATTACGCCGGCGCGGCTTACCAGCCCGTAAGTGGGCATGATGCCGGTGATGCCACAGTGCGACGCCGGGCCGCGGATCGAGCCGCCGGTGTCGCTGCCGAGCGCCGCCGGTGCTAGACCCGCCGCGAGCGCGGCACCGGAGCCGCTGGAAGAACCGCCGGTAAAGTGCGCGAGGTTCCAAGGGTTGCGCGCGGGCGGCCACGGCAAATCAAACGAGGGGCCGCCGTGGGCGAATTCATGTGTTTGCAACTTGCCGAGCAGAATCGCGCCGGCATCGAGCAGCTTTTGCGTGGTGGTGGCGTTTTCCTTGGGGATGTTGTCGAGGCAAACCTTCGAGCCGCCGGAGGTGAGGATGCCCGCGGTGTTGTAAATATCTTTGAGTGCAAACGGCACGCCGTGCAGCGGGCCGCGGTATTTGCCCTGCGCGATTTCCTGTTCGGCTTGTTGGGCCTGGCTGCGCGCGAGATCGGCGGTGACGGTGATGTAGGCCGACAGTTGCGGGTTGAACGATTCGATGCGCTTTAACAATGCCTCGGTGAGTTCCGCCGGTGAGAGTTTTTTGGTTTTGATGAGATCGGCGGTTTCGGCTAGCGATAGGTAGTGCAGATCGGTCATGTTGATTCCTCGGCGGTTTTTTTGCGGTTCGTAGGGTGGGTGGAGCGTGGCGTAACCCACCGATCTCAGCGCCGCGATTCGCGAACGGTGGGTTCCGCCACGCTCCACCCACCCTACAACTGCATATTATCGCCCGGGCGCCAGCAACCCAAGATTCGCCAATATCGTGCGCGTCTGTTTTTCTTCGATTTCGAGCTGCTTCATGAACGCCGCGCTCAGCAAGTAGCTCGGATTCCAGAATTGCTTTTCGGTCTCGGCCAGCCACTCTTTCGATTTGGCGAGTTTTTCGAAGGTCATGTCCCAGTAGGCGACTTGCGCGGGCGTTAGATTTTTCACCCCCATGAAGCCGCGCCAGGTGTAGAACACCGCGTCGCTGCCTTGTTCTTTAAACGTGGGTAGTTCGGCGAGCGGGCCGGTTTGGCGGCGTTCGGCCGAGATGCCCAGAATGCGCGCGCGGCCTTCCTTGTGCAAATGATACATGCTGCGCGGGCTGGCGACGTAGACATCGACGTGGCCGCCCAGCATCGCGGTCATCGCCGGGCCGCCGCCGGGGTAGATCACGGTTTTGACTTTAGCCGGGTCGATGCCGATCGACTTCAGGTACATGCTCATCACGATGTGATTGTGATTGCCGCGCGCGGTGGCAAATGCAAAAGTGAGCGATTGCGAGTCTTTTTTCATCTGCGCGGTGAGATCGGCGAGTGTTTTGATTGGCGAATCGCCGCGCACGGTGATCACCACAAACTCGCGCGCGATGATGTTAAGCGGCGTGAAGTGCGTGTAGTTCAACGGCGAGGTGCCCATCAGCCGGTTGCCGATCAGCGCCGGCGAAATGGTTGCGATGTAGTGCGCGTCGCCCGTGTGCTGATTCATGTACGCCCAGCCAATGGTGTTGGCGGCGCCCGGCCGGTTGATCACGGTGGCGTTGGGTACCAGGCCCGTGTTTTGGAAAATGGTTTGCACCACGCGCGCCATGATGTCGGGCGAGCCGCCGGGCGCGGAGCCGACCACCAGCTCCACCGTTTTGCTGGGCTTCCACGCTTGTGCGTGCGCCTCGAGCGGGGCAAGCAGCGTTGCCAAACCCAAAATGGCGGGCATTTTTAAGTATTGGATTTTATTGAACATTTTTTAAAGCCCTTTAAATGTTGCTGCGCGTAAGCACGCCCAGCTCGGTCAACAATTTTTGCAGCGTTTCGGTTTCGCGTTCCAGATGCATAAGCGTTTGTGCGCTGCCCATAAAATCTTGCGCCCACGCATTGCGTTCGACATCTTGTTTCCATTCGGGCGCTTTTACCATTTGCGCGAACGCATTATCCCAAAACGTTTTTTGCGCGGCGGTCAAACCCTTGGGGCCCATGAAGCCGCGCCAACTGAAATACGCCGCATCGATGCCTTGTTCACGCAGCGTCGGCGTTTGCGTGAACGCGTCGGGCTGACGTTGTGGCGCCGCGATCCCCAACACGCGCACTTTGCCTGCGGCGATCAAGGGTATGGCATTTGCCGGCGCCACCACGCCGACATCGACATGCCCGCCGAGCGCGGCGGCCGTCGCTTCGCCGCCGGCGTTATACACAATCGCCTTGGCGCGGCGCGGGTCACCGCCCGCGGCCTTGATCAACATACCGATCAACACGTGGTTGTGATTGCCGCGCGCGGTGGCGTAGGCGAAGCTCACCGATGCTGCGTCGCGGCGCAGCCGCTCGGAGAGATCGCGCGCATTCATGATCGGCGAATCGGGGCGCGTGATGAACACCGGGTACTCGCGCAGCAAAATCGACAGCGGCGTGAAGTGCCGGTAGTTGAGCGGGCTCAAACCCAGCACGTTGTTGGTGATGACCGTCGAGGACAGTGTCGCGATGTAATGCGCGTCCGGCGCTTGCTGGTTGAGGTACACCCAAGCCACGTTGCCGCCGCCGCCCGGGCGGTTGTTAACACTCACACTGGGAAACCCGGGTAGCCCCGCGAGTATTTTTTGCGTGATGCGCGCGCTGCGGTCGGAGGAGCCGCCCGCCGCCGATTGCACCACGACTTCCACGTTTTTGTGGGGTTTCCACGCCGGTGCTTGCGCGTGCGCAATGCCCGTTAGCAGGGCAAGCGCGACGGTCAACAAGCTGGCTGGGTGCGGCACACGAGCCTCCTCGCAACAACGTTTTGTCGAGTGTATTTTTGAGCATCGTAGCGCCGAATGCGGCGGCTGTCACGAGCGCGCACGGTTGGTTGACGGCTTTGCTCATGCTCACTAAGCTTAAGCGCACATTTCCGAGGTGAATAACCCATGGCCTACTACACGCCCGCTCAAATCGGCATGCTGCTTGCCGAAGTCGACACGCCCGCGCTGCTGCTCGATCTGGATGCCTTCGAGCGCAACCTGAAGTTACTCAACGAGTCGCTCGCCGGGCGCAAGATCAACGTGCGCCCGCACGCCAAAAGCCACAAGTGTCCGCAAATCGCCAAGCGGCAAATGGCGTTGGGCGCGGTGGGGGTATGCTGCCAAAAGGTGAGCGAGGCCGAGGCGATGGTCGACGGCGGCGTGCCCGATGTGTTGATCGCCAACGAAGTGGTCGGCGCCGCAAAAATCAAGCGGCTGATCGCGTTGGCCCGGCGCGCCAAAATCGCGGTGTGCGCCGATAACGCGCACAACATCAGCGCGTTGGATGCCGCCGCGGGCGCTGCCGGTGTACGGCTTGATGTGCTGGTGGAAATCAACGTCGGCGCCAACCGCTGCGGCGCGCAGCCGGGCGAGCCCGCCTTCAGGCTTGCCCAGCAGATACATCAGTCCCAAAACTTGCGCTTCGCCGGCCTGCAAGCCTATCAGGGCAGCGCGCAACACCTGCGCAAAACCGAAGAGCGCCGCGCGGCCATCGAAGGCGCGTGCGACAGCGTCAAACGCACCACCGCGCTGCTCGAAAAAGCGGGTATTCCCTGCGAACGCGTCACTGGCGCCGGCACCGGTAGCTATATGTTCGAGGCGGCGAGCAGCGTCTATCACGAGTTGCAAACCGGCTCGTATATCTTCATGGACGTCGATTACTCCAAAAACGATTGGACCGAAAGCGGCATTCCGCGCTTTGAGCACAGCCTGTTTATCTGGGCCACGGTGATGAGCACGCCGGCGCCGGATCGCGCGATTTGCGATGCGGGGTTGAAAGCCTCGAGTGTCGATTCCGGCATGCCGCGCGTGTTTGACACCCAGGGCGTCGAGTACGTGAAAGCATCCGATGAGCATGGTGTGTTGAAGGTTGACGCCGGCGTGTCGTTGCCGCTCGGCACCAAACTTAAGCTGGTACCCGGCCATTGCGATCCGACGGTGAATCTTTACGATCACTACGTGTGCGTGCGCGGCGGCAAAGTCGAAGCGCTGTGGCCCATCGCGGCGCGTGGTGCGGTTTTATAAGTGAAATAAAAAAATGAATAAAATCAAAAACTTAGGATTTATCGGGCTGGGCAACATGGGTGGCCCCATGGCGGCGCACCTCGCGCGCGCCGGATACGATCTCACCGTCTATGACATCAACCCGGAAGCGTCGGCGAAATTTGTCGCCCAGCATGGCGGGCGTGTCGCCGCGTCGCTTGCCGCGTTGGGCGGCAAGGCCGACGCGGTAATCACCATGTTGCCCACCGACAAAATCGTCAATCAGGTGATTCTCGGTGATGGCGGCGTGGCGAGCACCCTTGCGCGCGGCGGCATTGTCATCGACATGAGCACATCCGATCCGGTGGCCACGCAGGCCCTCGCTGCGGCGCTAAAGCCGCGCGGCATTGAGGTGATCGACGCGCCGGTGATGGGCGGCGTGGTGTTCGCCAAGGACGCAACACTCGACATCATGGCCGCCGGTGACGCGCAAGCGCTCGAGCGCGTGACCCCCGTACTGAAAAGCATGGGGCGCGGTGTTACGCCGTGCGGCGCGGTGGGCAGCGCGCATGCGTTAAAGGCGCTGGGCAATTACATCAACGCCTGCGCCATGATCAACGTGGTGGAGGCGATGGCCATCGGCAGGAAATTCGGCCTCGATGCCCTGTTCATGGCCGATGCGCTGCTGCCGATGGTGAACGGCCGCCAGCACCCGCTGGAGAAAAAGGTGATCCCGCAGATCCTCACGCGCAAGTTCAGCACCGGCATGGCAATGGGGCTGATCACCAAGGATATCGGCATCACCGTCAACATGGCCAAGGCGCTGGAAGCTTACGCGCCGCTGGCCGAATGCACGCTGGCGCAATGGGTAAGAGCGGTCGAACAATTCGGCGGCCAGCCGGACCAAACCGAAGTGGCGAAGCTGTGGGAGCATGAAAGCGGCATCACGCTGGAGCGCTCGTAGCCCCAACTTACGCCGCGCAAGAGGTATTTTCCAGTTTCCTGGGGAATTTAGGACCGTAACGTACCTACTCTTTGCGGGATATCCCCGTTTGCAAGGCTGCAAGGCTGCATGGGTGCTGTAGAATGCGGAAGTCCGTACGCTTATTCCTGGGCGGGAATGAAATGGTTCGTTTGGCCGATTTGTCCGATGCCGATCGCGACAATATGCTCAAAAAGGTTCCCACGCTGCCGCGCTTTGACGCGCGGCCGTTCGTGCGTGGGCCGGCGCTGGAGAAGCGCCGGGTGGCGATTGTGTCGACCGCAGGTTTGCACATTCGCGGTGATAAGCCGTTTGGCAGCGGCAATGCGGCGATGGATTACCGCGTGATCCCCGGTTACATTGAAGCAAGCGAATTGGTGATGAGCCATATGTCGGTCAACTTCGACCGCAGCGGTTTTCAGGAAGACTGGAACGTGGTGTTTCCGCTCGATCGTTTGAATGAACTTGCGAAAGAAGGCGTGATCGGCTCGGTGGCGGAGTATCACTATTCGTTCATGGGTGCGGTGTCGCCAGTGACGAATTACGAACCCAAGGCGAACGAGCTCGCCGCGCATTTGCTCAACGACAAAGTCGACGCGGTGTTGCTGACCCCGGTCTGACCAAACTGCACGTGCGCCGTCGGCGCACTAGCACACTACCTCGAACAAGCGGGCATACCCACCACGCAAATCAGTCTGGTGCGCGAGCACACCGAAGCGCTGGCGCCGCCGCGCGCGTTGTGGGTGCCGTTCATGCTGGGCCGCCCGTTTGGCGCGCCAGGTGACGCGGCGTTTCAGCGCAAGGTGTTGATCGCGGCATTGGGGCTGCTCGAGCGCGACGCGGGGCCGGTGCTCGAAGATTTCCCGGAAAACGCAGCGCTCGATGCGCGGCCCGCGCCGGCGGGCTTGGTCTGTCCGGTGGCTTTCCCCGTCCTGCCGAAAGCGGGCTCGCTGGTGCAAGACTTGATCGACGAAGTGACCCAACTCAATGCGTGGCACGACGTGGCGGTCAAATACCGCGGCCGCTCGACGCTTGGCGTAACGGGGCTTGCGATCATGGATATCGTCAGCCATCTGGAGGCGTGGTTAAGCGGCGGGCCGCCGTCGTGGGTGGTCCCCGGCCTGTCGCAAGGCGAAACCTTGAAACACGCGTGCGATGAATTGCGCGCGTTTTATCTGGAAGCCAAGGCCATGCAGCCGGGCCTGCATTCCAGTGATAGCCTGCAGCGCTGGTTCTGGCTGGAAACTGTGGCCGGCGAAGCGCTACTCAAAATCCGCGAGATCGCGGCGAACAGCGCCAACGCTTCGGCCAAAGCCGTGGCGGTGCAAAGCATCGTACCGCGTGTGGTCGAGGGGTGGCTTAATCAACGTTCGGCGCAAGCACACGCCGCGACGCCGGGAAAAGAAAACCCGCTATTACAAGGAGAGTAAAGTTGTCCAGATTAGACCCGTTACCCATCGGCGCCGTACCCGAAGTCGCCGACATTTTCGAAAAGATCAAAGCCACGGGGCATTACATCCCCAACAGCCAGCTTATCCTGCAACGCAAGCCGGCGATACTCAAAGCGTTACGCGGGCTCTCCGCCGCGGTGATGGATCCGGCGGGCGAAGTGCCGCTTGGCACTAAGCGACTGATTGGCTATATGGCCTCGCGCGCACATGGCTGTCACTACTGAATGGCGCACAACGCTGGAGGGTCGCTCCAGCAGGGTGTCGCCGACGAAAAACTCGCGGCGATTTGGGACTATCAAAAGAGCCCGTTGTTTAGCGCGGCCGAGCGCGTCGCGCTGGATTTCGCGATCGCAGCCGCGTCGCAGCCCAACGCCGTGACCGATGAATTGTTCGCGCAACTGAAGCAACACTGGAACGAAAACCAAATCGTCGAAATCGTTGCGGTGATTTCGTTCTTTGGCTTCATGAACCGCTATAACGATACCATGGCCACGCCGCTGGAAGATGAACCGATCGCGGTGGCGCAAAAGCATATTGCCAAGCAGGGGTGGGAGCTCGGCAAGCACGGGCGTTAAAACAAAAACGCGCCGACGGCGCGTTTTGTTGAGACGCATTGCAGCGGTAATGACTACACCGCCGCCGTCTCCGCCTTCTTCAGCCCCGGCATATCAAACCCCAGCTTCAACAAACCATCGATGGTGGCCTGCGCTTGCTGCGCGGTCAGCGGCACGAGCGGCGGGCGCACGGTGGCCCATTCGGGGTCATTGGCGAAGTGCGCGATCACAGCTTTTAGCGAGGGGATCATCACGTACTGGCCAGTGGTTTTGCGGATCACGTCCAGTTGCGCTTGTTGCGCGTCGGCGTCGGCGTTTTTCCATTCGCGATAGAGCTTGTCGATCGCCGCCGGGTTGACGTTGGCGGTGGCGCTGATGCAGCCCGCGCCGTGATTGCGCATGTTGGCGAGCAGGAACGATTCGCTGCCGACGAACATGTCGAAGCCATCCTTGGCGAAGGCGTCGAGAAACACCTTGGTGTTTTTCCAATCGCCGGAGCTATCCTTCATGCCGGCGATCGCTTTCGGGTAGCGCTTCATCAGCCGCTCGACCAACTTGGGCGTGATGCCCACCACCGCCACCGGCGGGATGTGATAGAGATAAATCTTCAAGCGCTCGTCGGCCACGCGCTCGATCACCTCGGCGAAATTGCGAAACAGGCCATCCTCCGGCACGTCCTTGTAATAAAACGGCGGCAGCATCAGCACGCCGCCGCAACCGGCTTTGACCGCGTGCTCGGTGAGCCGCACGGTGTCGGTGAACGCGCAGCAGCCGGTGCCCGGCATCATGCGCGCGGGGTCAACACCTGCTTGCAGCAGCGAATCGAGCAGCGCCATGCGCTCGTTCGCCGACAGCGAATTCGCTTCGCTGTTGGTGCCGAACACCGCCAGGCCCGAGCCTTGGCCGAGCATCCATTTGCATTGCGCGACAAAGCGGTTGTGATCGGGGCTTAAGTCGGTTTTGAACGGCGTGCAGACGGGGGCGAGCACGCCTTTGATGCGCTCGGGTGATTTTTTGTCTTTCATGAGTGGTTCCTCCTGCAAGTTCGAGCGTGGTGAAATGCGGCGCAGAATACCACACGTCTTAGGCGTAGGATGGGTGACGCGCAGCGCAACCCATCATTTTGTTTTATAAACCGCGATGAGATGGGTGGCGCGATGGGTTACGCTTCGCTCTACCCATCCGTTTCTTCTGTAACCCTAAACGTTATGAAAATTTTGATCACTGGTGGTGCGGGCTTCCTCGGCGTGGGTCTCGCGGGCGAATTTTTAAATAGTGAACAAAATCAAATACTTACGGAATTGGTGCTGGCGGACATCGCGCCGTTGCGTGATAGCGTGCTAGCCGCGGACAAACGCGTACGCAGTGTGACGGGTGATCTGCGCGGGTTGCTAAAAGGTGATTTGCTCAACGGCGTCGATGGAATATTTCATCTCGCCGCGGCGGTCAGCGGCGAGTGTGAAGCCGATATCGATGCCGGTATGCGCGCGAATCTCGATACCACGCGTGCGTTGCTCGATGCGTGCCGCGCTTTAGCGAAGCCGCCGCGCCTGGTGTTCTCCAGTTCGCTTGCGGTCTATGGCGGCGAGATGCCCGACGTGATCGCCGACACCACGCTGCCAATGCCGCAAAACTCCTACGGCGCGCAAAAATTTATTTGCGAACAACTGATCGCCGATTACACGCGCAAGGGTTACGTCGATGGCCGCAGCGTGCGGCTGCCGACGGTGACCGTGCGGCCGGGAAAACCCAACAAAGCGGCGTCTGGTTTCATGAGCGGCATTATTCGCGAGCCGCTGGCGGGTGTGGATGCGGTGTGCCCGGTCGATCCGCAAACGGGCGTGTGGGTCACCTCGCCGCGTTACGCGGCGCGAGGTTTGATCGCCGCGTTTGAAACGCCACCGGAAAAATGGGGCAGCCGCATTGCGATGAATCTGCCGGGGCTATCGGTGCGCGTTTCGGAGATGCTCGCAGCACTTAAAAACTGTGCCGGTGAAAAAGCCGCGGCGCGCGTGCGTGTGGAGATTGACGATACGATATCGCGCATCGTCGGCGGCTGGCCGTGGCGGTTTGATACCGCGCGTGCGCGGGCGCTGGGGCTCACCGGGCCGGCGGCGATGGATGACATTGTTGCGGAATATAGGGCGGATTATCCGCAGGCGGTTCAAGCGCGATAATCCGCACTGTCGCTCCCGCGCAGGCGGGAGCCCATGCTCTGTTGCAAGTGGCACGTGTGTTATGGGTTCCCGCCTTCGCGGGAACGACAGGGTGGATCGATCGCGTGTCGTCGCAGCGGTGCGCGGGCGCGAGAAGTTTGCCAACGCGAGACGCTTACTTCGCCGGAATAATCGGCAACAGCGCCGCCGCCGGATACCGCGGCCCGAAGTGCAGCGTGACCTTGCCACCGAAAATTGCCGGCGGGCGGTCGTCCGGGTCGTCGTGCATGAACGGCCCGCAGCCGCTCATTGGGTTTTTCATGTTGGAGAGCGAGGCAGCACTCAAACCATGGTCGTAGTCCTTGCCGCGTATGGTGAGCGCGACGCGATAACCCTTGGGCACGACGATGCAACTGGGCCAAATCTCGATGTCGAGTTCGTAGATTTGCCCCGGCACGAGCGGTTGTTTTTCATCGTGCGTGTGATACGGGCGGTACGGCAGCGATAACTCTTTATCGAGCTTGCGGTGCGAGGCGCGCAGCCAGCCTTGCGCGATCGGCATTTTGGGATCGAGCGCGCCCTGGAACAACACTTCTTTGTTTTGCGGATCGAACACACGCAGGATCACGAACAAATCGGCATCGCAGGTGGATGAAGACACAAACAACTTCAACGCCGACGGCCCGGTGATTTCGGTGTCTTTATCGAGCGGTGGCGTGCTGAACGTAACGCCATTTCCCATCGCGTCGTACGTATTTGATTTTATTGAACTATTTTTTTCGGGGCTGAACTCCATATTATTGGGGTGCAAGTAGTAATTCGTCCACTGCGTGCGTGCGATGGGCCATTCGTTTTCATGACGCAGCACAAATTTTTCGACCCCGCCGTTATCGTGTACATGGCGAATGTTGAGTTGCACCTTCGGTTGTTTATTCCAACCGTTTTGTTTGCCCTTCAAAAAATAATCGAAGAATTTTTTCTGCAGGCCCACGCCGTAGTCGGTGTAAAACGGCGCCCAGTGCGAGCCGCCATGTGCTTCCAGCCATTTTTGCGTCGAGGCCGCGCGCATGAAGCCTTCGAAGTTGCCGCGCGGGTGCAGGCCTTGACCGCCCCAGTTCGCGGCGGATAAGAGCGGTACCTTTACCTTGGATAAATCACCGCTGCGCTCGTGGTAGTACGGGCCGTCGAGATTGTTCTTCAGCAGATTGGCCCACATGTTTTCGCGGTTTTTTACCAACGAGTCGTCGCTTAACGTCTCGGGCCCGCACACCAGATCGCCGGTGAGCCGGCTTTTCGCGCCGTGCTCGCCCACGCCGTGCTGCACGGTTTTGACTTGCATGTCCTGCCAGTTTTTGCGGAACACGCAAATGATGCCGCCGTGGTGCGTGGAGTCGCGGTAGTTATCCACCCAGCCTTCCCAAATACAAATCGCCGCGAGATGCGGCGGCTGCGTTGCCGCCGCGCGCCATTGATTCGCGCCGTAGTATGAAATGCCGTTTAAGCCGACTTTGCCGCTGCACCACGGCTCATGCGCCACCCACTCGATGCAATCGTGAAAGTCTTTGTTCTCGCGTGCGTCGTTGTGGCACAGATAGCCCGGCGAGCGCCCCGCGCCGCGTGAATCCACGCGCACAATCGCATAGCCATCGGGCACCCACTTCTCCGGATCGACCACTTCCCAGTTTTGGTATTGATTCGACGTGCCCGACACCGCATCCGGGTTTTCCTTGCACATGATGTCCCACGCGGTTTTGTAGCCGTCCTGAAACGCGAGCCCCTTGCCGTAAGGCCCGTAACTCACCAGCGCCGGGTATTTGCCGTCGGCGACGGGCCGAAACACATCGGCGCGCAGCACGATGCCGTCATCCATGGTGATGGGCACATCGCAATCGATGCGCATGTTGTCGCGGACCTCGGTGGTGGATTTATAGTTGGGCATGCGGGCTCCTCGCGGCTAATTTGGCGATTGTGATTGTAATAGAAGCACTTTCATTCTTGCATGGCTACGTCGGCTTTTCCGGCCGCGCGGTCAGCCGCAGCATCTCGCGCCGATTGCCGTGATAATCGTTGACCGCGTGATGCATGGTGCAGCGGTTATCCCAAATCGTCAGCTGCCCCGGTTCCCACTGCACGCGGCAGCAAAACTCCGGCGTGATTTGGTGATCGTTCAGCATATTGATCAGCGGGCGGCTTTCGCGCTCGGTCATTTCATCCAGGCGCAGCGTGTGCAGCGCACTCACGTAAAGCGCCTTCTTGCCGGTTTGCGGATGGGTGCGCACGATTGGGTGTTTGCTCTCATAGCGATCGGCGTGTTCCGAGTTGGTGACCGGCATGGTGGTGATCTTGCTGAAATGCGCGGCTCGGTCGCCGCCGCGGCCGTGCTTCAAGCCCGCGCTGAACACGCCGATCACGCCGTTGATCAATTTTTTCGCGCCGGGCGAGAGCTCCTCATACGCAGCCTGCGTATTGCAGTAAAGCGTATCGCCGCCCCTGAGCGGCGTGTCAATGGCATAGAGCGTGGTGTATGCCGGCGGCTCGGCGAGATAGGGCGTGTCGGAATGCCAATCGTTGCCGAAGGCTTCGCGTTCGTGCGATTCCTTGATGATCGGCGTCATCTGCGGAAAATCGGCGAGCCCCTTGGCGAACGGGTAAAAACACGGCGCACCGAAGTGCTTCACCGCCGCCATGTGCTCGCCCGGTGATAAGCGCTGCCCGCGGATCGCGATCACCTTGTATTCGAGGATGGCTTGATTGAGCTCATCCCACATTCGGGCGTTGTGTTCGTCCTTGAGATTGGCGCCGGTGATATAAGCGCCGATGTAGCCGGAAAGGGGGCGTGCTTCAAACGTGGTGTAGCTCATTGTCGATTCCTTATGACCGCGTTGCCGGGCATAGTATAGTGTGTCGCGCGCGTTATACGCCCGCGACAAACACAAGATTCGATTGGGTGGTCCGCGCGCGTATTGCTATGAGCGGCCGATATTCCGCCGAGCCGTACCATTTTTTGAGCTGCGCCATGTCGGCGAATTCCAGCACCACGCAGCGCCGCGGTGACCAGTCGCCCTCCGCCACTTCGGCTGCGCCGCCGCGCACCAAATAGCGGCCGCTGTAAGCGGCAATGGTGGCGGGCACGCGTTGCTGATATTCGGCAAATCCGGCGGGGTCGGTGACTTCGATATCGGCGATCACATATGCGGCCATGGCGTTGCTCCGTATTGTTTGGGCGAACATAGTATAGTCTCGACGTTATCGTCGCGGGCAATCACAAGGAGCAAGGATCATGGCGGACAACCAAGAACTCGCGGGCAACGTGGCATTGGTTACTGGCGCCGGCATCAACATCGGGCGCGCCATCGCGTTGGAATTGGCCAAAGCCGGCGCGGCGGTCGCGGTGAACACACGCAAGTCGGCGGATAACGCGAAACAAGTGGCGGATGAAATTCGCGCCGCCGGCGGCCAAGCCGAGGCGTACATCGCCGATATCGGTGACGGCAAGCAATGCAAAGCCATGGTCGATAGCGTGCTCAAAAAATTCGGGCGCGTGGATTTTTTGGTGTTGAACGCGTCGGTGCGCACTGAGCGGCCGTTTTTGGAGCTTGGCTACGAGGAATGGCGCACACCATTGTCGATTTCGCTGGATGGCGCGTTTTTTCTCGCGCAGGCATGCCTGCCGTCGATGATCGCCAACGGCCGCGGCAGTATCGTCACGCTGGGCGGCACACAGTCGCTCTCAGGTGCCAAAAACCGTGTTCACGGTTCGGTGGCCAAGCATGGCCTGGTGGGGCTTACGCGTGCGCTGGCGCGCGAATTCGGCGACCGCAACATCCGCGTCAATTGCATCGCGCCGGGGCAGATGGACACGGTGCGCGCGGCGGGGCGCGCCGCCGTGGGCGCGGCGGCGAGCAATATTCCGCTGGGGCGCAAGGGCGATGCGCAGGAAATTGCGACCGCCGTACGGTTTTTGTGTTCGCCGGCGTCGAGTTATCTGACGGGGCAGACGATACAGGTTAATGGCGGGCAGATTATGTCTTAGCGCCGATTTTGTAGGGTGGGTGGAGCGCAGCGCAACCCACCTTCCGTGGTGTCGCGTCACCCGATTGGTGGGTTGCGCTGCGCTCCACCCACCCTATGATTTTTTTGAGTTTTGATTCCCAATTCGTCGGCAACTGAATTTTCTTCCCCACCGGAAACCCCAGAAACCCATTATGCGCAAACACATACATGTTGTTGCGCAGCGGGTCGCCCGACACCGCGATCATAAAATCCTCGGGTTTCCACACCATCGGCACGCGGCGGTTTTCGTCGTCGTTCTCGTAAAACACCTTGGGGATGCGGCCGTTACGCACGTCGTCTTTTAGATCCCATACGCCGCGGATGTTCCAGTCGCGCAACTGGCGTTCGAATTCCCACGCCGGCAGTCGCGCGTGATCGAATAAATATTGCTTCACGTCGGCTTTCGACCAGCCGGCCTTGGCAATCGTCTCCGCCAAAATCGGCGTGATCACCACCAGCGGGCGCAGCTTGCCCATGCCGTGGCTCGTCGTGAACGTGAGTTGCCACATGTGATATTTCAGCACCGAGTCGGCGACGTACGGCAGCAGCGTTTCCGGCGTGTCGCCCGACACCGATGAAAACGATCCGCCGCCGGTGTAGCGCGCAATGGTCACGGTGTTGTCCCCCACCGCGTGGCCCATTTCCTGCGCGGTGTTGGGCCAGCCGATCTGCTTTAACACATCGTCGTTTTCGGCGAGCACCACGCGAAAGGTATTGCCGAAGGTGGCCTTGTCGGTTTTGTGCGGCAAAAACCCCGCGATGTTTCTGAGGTACAGCCGCCAGAAACGCCCGATCGAGGTGTTGGCCTGAAAGCCGTCGCGCAGCGCGCCTTGGGTGTAGTTAAATCCCAACTGCTTGATGATCGGGCCGTTGATGATCAACAGCGTGTCGCCGCCGGGCGTGTTACCGCTGTGCTCGACGCCATACGCCGGGTCGCACATGCCTTCGATGGCGGCGATCAGCACCGGCATGTATTCGGGGCGGCAGCCTGCCATCACGCCGTTGACCGCGATGCTCCAGATGGTTGCGGCGCGGCTGTCGGGGAGGATCACGCCCAGCACTTCATTGGGGTCGCGGTCGGTGAATTGGAGAAACGTTTCGACTGCCTGTTGTGTCGGCGGCACGATAGGCAGCCCATCCGACAATTCGTGGTCGATGAAATACTGATTGATCTCGGCGAACGTGCCTTTGCACACGATGTCGCGCGCGGCGGGTTCGTTGGATTTTCCTTTGCTCGCCGGCTGCACGGTGAGATTGTCGATCACCTGCGGCGCGGTGACTTCCATCACGTCGCGTTTGAGTTCTTCCGGGCTCTTGGTGCCGATGTGGTCGGGTACCATCGCGAGTGGAATATTGGGCATGCCCAGCCCGATCGACGTTGCGCCCGCTTGCCGAATAAACCCTTCGCAGGTGAGCGACGAGGTGGGCAACCCCAGCTCCTCGCACGCTGCACTGGCCCGCAACACGGCGGGCGTGCACGAGCCTCAACACGCCATGCCGCTCACCACGGCATCGATGCCGAGCGCTTTGAATTTTTTCGCGAACTCGGCGATGTTTTCTTTTTCATCACCGCCGTGCGTGCTGCCGAATTCGCGCCAGCTTACGAATTTCACCGCGGGGAATTGCGCCTTGATGGCTTGTTCGAGATGCTCGAAGACGACATCGCCTTTAAACAGGTAGTCCCAGATTTGCGCGATGGTGCGGCCGTTCAAGGATTCCAAACGTCCGGCGAGCGGCTTGATGCCGGTTTGGCGCGGGCTGCGCGGCCACAAGGCTTCGAATGGTTGGTCGGGAAGCATATATCGTAAGTATCTGATTTTATTAAATATTTTTTGAATCACTAAGGCGTGTCATTTTCGTCACCCGTCATCACCACCAAGCGTAACGCGAATCGTGAGCTGGTGCGTAATCGCCCGTGGCGCGCGCCGCAATTTAAGCGGAACACGGTATGATGACGCACCTTTTTTCAAGGAGTGCAGCATGCGTTTGACGCTATCGAAATCTGGTTGGATCGCGGCGGCAATAGTTGGCTTCTTGGCGATCCACGTTCACGCTGCCGACTACCCCACCCGCACCATCCGCTGGATCGTGCCTTACGTGCCCGGCGGCACCACGGATATCCTCGCACGTATCATGAGTGCGCGCATGGCGGAGAAGCTCGGGCACATCATCGTCGTCGATAACCGCCCCGGCGCGGGCAACAACATTGGCACCGAAATCGCTACCAAGGCCGCGCCCGACGGCTACACCTGGTTTCTGACCAACCCGGCCAATGCCATCAACGCCACGCTCTACGAAAAACTGCCGTTTAACTTTTTGCGCGATATGGCGCCGGTGGCGGGCTTGATTCGCGTGCCCAATGTGATGACGGTCACGCGCAATCTGCCTGCGAAGTCGGTGCCCGAATTTATCACCTACGCCAAGGCCAACCCCGGCAAACTGAACTTCAGCTCCGGCGGCGCGGGCACCTCTGTGCATTTGTCGGGCGAGTTGTTTAAATCGATGACCGGCATCAACATGGTGCACGTGCCGTACAAAGGCTCGGCGCCGGCGATCATCGATTTGATTTCCGGGCAAAACCACGTCATGTTCGACAACATGCCCGGCATCATCAGCTTCATCCGCAACGGCGATTTGCGCGCATTGGCGGTGACCACCGCGCAACGCTCGCCGAGCTTGCCCAACACACCCACCGTGGCGGAAACCGTGCCCGGCTTCGAAGCCAGTGCGTGGTTCGGGGTGGCGGTGCCGAAGGGCACTTCGGAGGCCATCATCAAACGCGTGAATCGCGAAGTGAACGAGACGCTCAAGGAACCCAAGATCGCCGCGCGCTTGGCGGATTTGGGCGGCACTTCAATTGCCGGCAGCCCAGCGGAATTTTGGGCGCTGCATACGATGGAGACGGAGAAGTGGGCTAAGGTGATGGCTCTTCAGGAACTCGAGTGGGCGATTTTGGGGCATTTCAGAGCGCTGGCAGCATGCAAGTGAGGATTTTGAGCCTCAGGTATTCCTGGTCGCGC
>VGIF01000018.1 GCA_016868015.1 Betaproteobacteria bacterium | reverse complement strand
CGGATGCGGTCCATATTTCCCCGGTTTCCTGCGCGAATAGTACGAACTATTCGCTTGAAAACCGTGAAAATCTGTCCTCGCACCTCTCATTTTTCGCTTCGACAAGTTAAGTCCGACAGGCTGCTAGGGCCGGTTAAGGGAACACTGAACAAGTCCTTCGACGAGCTCAGGACGAACGCTAAATTGTTGATTCCGTTCGTGGTGAGCCTGTCGAACCAGGAATGGAATCAACTTATTCAGTGTTTCCTTAAAAACGCCTGCTGCAAGCGATTGGAGAATTTAAGCGTCGTTTTGCGGACGGGCCGACGGCGGCCATGGACGAATTGCTCTAAAGCGCCACGCTCAAACAGATCGTCAGTGAGGAGGCTGGACGATACCGGCAGCGCATCTATCCGCCGCTCACGACGCTAGGGCTATTCATAGAGCAAGCCCTGTCAGCCGACGACGCCTGCCAGGATGCGGTGGCGCGCAATCTATCGCAGCGCACGGCCCGCGGGATGTCCGCCTGCAGCCTCAATAGCGGCCCCTATTGCAAGGCGCGCCAGCGCCTGCCCCTGGCGTTGATCGAGCGCTTGGTGGTGGTTGCGGCAGAACGGCTGCAAAGCCTTTGTCGTGATCCCTGGAAGTGGCGCGGGCGCGTGATCAAATTGCTCGACGGCACCGCCGTATCCATGCCCGACACGCCCGACAACCAGGCGGCTTACCCGCAAAGCGGCGCCCAGCGGCCGGGGCTGGGCTTTCCCATTGCCATACTGGTGGCGCTGATCTCGCTGTCCACGGGCGCGGTGCTGCGCTGGGCCAGCGGCCCCTGCCGGGGCAAGGGCACGGGCGAGCAGGCGCTGTTTCGCACTCCCATGCCCGACGTGATCGTGCTCGTGCCCTTGATCATGACCGCACGCTTCATGAAACTGTGCCGCGAAAATTTGCGAGGTTTGCTTGATCGCAGCCGCTGGCTCCACCACGCGCGCATGGCTCGCACCGCAGTGCAGGCACTTCATGTGGCCCGGCCCGGCGAGCCCTGCAAACACGGTGCGCACGGGTGCCTATTTGATGCGTATTTTTTTGCCGCAGTCGGGGCAGTTGGCATAGGGCGGAAACAACGGTTCCGATTTACGCATGTTTTTTGCGCGAGATGCGATATGCGAATGGCGCGATTATGCGCGCTAGACACGCTTGCGCCAAAACAAAAAATCCAATAAAATCAGCTACTTAAAAAAATTGCTTGGAACATAAAAAGCCGCCCGGTGCGCGCGTGAGAGCACCGTTAATGGCGCTGCGATTTTATCCAACCCCTGCGGCGCGATTGCCATCATCATGTAGGGCAGCGTCTCGCGGCCTACCTCGCATCGCTCGACGCCCGATGGCTACACCGCGTGCTTTGCCGGCGGCAGCCAAGCGCTTGGGCGAACTCATACGTAAAATCAACTTCAAACTGGATTGAGGCAAATCATGATGAAAATGTATTGGTCTTCGCGTTCGCCGTTTGTGAGGAAGGCGATGATCGCGGCCTACGAATCAGGCGTGGCGGAGCAAATCGAGCGCCTCCCGGCGGTGGTGTCGCTCTCCACGCCCAACCGAGACGTGATGCAAGACAACCCCTCGGGCATGATCCCGACGCTGATACTGGAAGATGGCGGCACGCTGTTCGACTCGTTGGTGATTTGCGAGTATTTCGACTCGCTCGCCGCTCAACCCAAACTTTTCCCCAAACAAGGCCCCGAGCGCTGGACGGCGTTAAAGCGCCACGCGCTGGGCGACAACATACTGGATTCGTCGCTCTTACGCCGCTCGGAAACCCTAAAGCCGCAGGCGCGGCAAACGCCGGAATGGTTGACCACCTTCGCGTTAAAACTGCGCAACTTCGTCGACGCGGTGGAGGCCGAAGCCGATGCGCTCTCCGCCACGCCGTTTAACATCGGCCACATCGCGATAGGCGTCGCGTTCGCTTACACCGATTTTCGCTTTGGCCACGTGAATTGGCGCGAAGGCCACCCCAAAGCGGCGGCGTGGATGCAAACGTTTTTGCAGCGCGAGTCGGTGGTGAAGACGGCGTTTGTCGATGCGTAACGGCGCTAACGCTTTTGCTCGGCCAAAAACGCCAACAAAATCGTGTTGAACACCTCGGGCTGCTCCCAATAAGGGCTATGCCCCGCTTCGGCGACGATATGCACTTGCGCGTGCGGCATGTGTTGCGCCTGCATGCGCAAGAGCGACGGTGGCGTGTAAAGATCGGAGTCGCCGGTCATCAATAGCGTCGGGTGCTTGATCGTTTCCAATCTTGCCCACGTCAACGCTTGCTTGCGCCGCGGTGTCACGCGCGCGCCGGGTACCGCCTGATGCGTCGTGGCGTTCCACGCGGCAAGGCCCTCCGGATTGCCCGCGCGATACGAGGGTGACAACTCCTGAAAATCGTGCGGCAGTGACGCGAAAAATTGGGGCCGCAGGCGGTTGTTGACCTCGGCGTAATCCGCATCGGTGATGCCCAGATACGACGACACAATCGCGAGCGAGCGCACCTTTTGCGGGTACTCAAGCACATAGTCGACCGCGTAAAATGCGCCCTGCGCCGCACCGATGAGATCGACGCTATCGAGCTTGAGATGCTCGATCAAAGCATGCAAATCTTCCGAGCCGATGCCCGGATCGGTTGCATCTTTTACGTCGGAGCGATAGTAACCGCGCCGCGAATAAGCAATGACGCGAAAACCCGCGTGTGCCAACACCGGCTGTTGATACACCCAGCCGGCAGCGCTTTGCGTGCCCGCGTGCAGCAGGATCACCGGGTGGCCGCCGCCGCCGGTATCCCAGTACCACAGGCGTGCACCTTGCACGTCGAGCAAGCCCTCTTGTGTGGGTGTCTGCGCGGGGATGGGCACGGGGTTCCACATCGGCGGCTGCGCGGAGCGTTCCATCACAATATCGCCCCCGGCGTCCCCAACGCATCGCGCGTCAACTGCTCGACCAGGTAGTTATAGGCATCATCCTCCGAATCGGTGCGATGGATGAGCTTCACGTCCTCGGGGTTGATCACGCCGTGTTGCGCCAGTGCGTCGAAGTCGATGATCTGTTTCCAGTAGGCAGTGCCGAAAAGCACGATCGGCAGGGGTTTGCGCATTTTGCGCGTCTGCACCAGTGTCAGCAGTTCGAACAGTTCGTCGAGCGTGCCATAGCCGCCGGGGAACACGATCACCGCCTTGGCGAGGTAGCAAAACCAGAACTTGCGCATGAAAAAGTAGTGAAAGTGAAACGCCAGTTCGCGCGTCACGTAGGGGTTGTCGAATTCTTCGTTGGGCAGCGAAATGGTGAGGCCGACGTTCATTCCGCGCGCTTCGGATGCGCCGCGGTTGGCCGCTTCCATGATGCCGGGGCCGCCGCCGGTGCACACCACAAAACGTTTTTCGATGCTGTCGAGCGATTTCGACCACAGGGTGAGGCGATGCGCAAGGCTGCGCGCGTGTTCGTAGTATTGCGACATGTTGAGCGCCATTTGCGCGGCGGCGATGTCACCGCCTTCTGCTTCAACTTTTTTCAACGCCGCTTCGGCGGCGTCACGCGGCAGGGTGCGCGCCGAGCCCATGAACACGATGGTGTCATCGACATGCTCGCGGTCGAAGCGGCTCTTGGATTCGAGATATTCGGCGAGGATGCGCAGCGGCCGGCCGTCGCGGCTGTTGAGAAAACCCTCGTTGCGGTAGGCTTTGGGGATGGTGTTGGGCATGAACTTAAGTATTTGATTTTATTGATAAATTTTTGGATAAGTAAGATGGGTGGAGCGCAGCGCAACCCATCAACAAATTCCTCACTCGCCAAATTCTCCGTCGAAGTCGCAAGCGCCTCCCCAATTTAATGGGTAGATGTTTTTGGCCGCATATTGTTTGAAGCTGGAATGCGGCCACTCGCGGGCAGTCGTCACGTATCCATGTTTTACTGGATTGAAGTGAATGTAGTCGAAGTGTGTTTGGAAGTCTTTATCGTCACGAATAGTGTGTTCCCAATAGCGTCGTTGCCAGACGCCGCGTTCGCCTTTGGTGGTACGGCTCGCGGAGCGCGATTCGTTTTTTGGAATTTGCCTTGAAAATCGAGCCTTGATCTTTTTCCAGCGCAACGCGTAGTCGACATCTCCAGGCGGAAGCGTCCAGATCGCATGCAAGTGATCCGGCAAGATCACGATTGCGTCGATTTCGAAAGGATATTCCGCACGGCTTATCCGAAAAGCGTCGCGCAGGTCGTCGATGTGTTCGACCAATAGGCCGGCACGACGAATCGCGGTGACGACCGTGAAGAAATACGTACCGCCCGCAGACCAATTGCGACGGTATTGGGTCATTGGTGGTTAGGATCGATGGGTTGCGCTGCGCTCCACCCATCCTACGATTATTGTCTCAATTTACCACCGGCGTTATATGCCGCAACATCCACCGCGCCAGCCCCGTCATCCGCGCATCCTCATGCTGCTGCCCCATCAATTGCGCACCCAGCGGCATGCCGCCGATGCTCATCAGCGGCAGGGTCACCGCGGGCGCTTGCAGCATCGAGCTTGGCGTGTTGAACACCGAGTCGCCGGTGGGGCGCGGCGCCAGCGGTTGGCCGGGCTTGTCGCCGGGCCACAACGGGGCCACGCCGGGGCTGGAGAGCATGACGACGGCGTCGGCGAGCGGCGCCAGCGCTTGATGGCATAGCTGCGCGGCGGCGCGTTTTTGCAAGAGTGCGCGATAGTCTTCGGGGTTCATCGCCATGGCGCGCCGTACGGTTGATTTCAAACGCTCGCTCACGCCATTCGGGTGATGTTCCATCAAGGCCGCCTGGTACCAGCGGTTTTCCCACGCGGTGATGCTGTTGCACACAAAATTGCTGTCGGCAATCGAGTGCTCGAAGGCTTCGACCCACGCGTGATCCTTGCGGCGTAACAGCGTCACGCCCGCGCGTGCGAGGTTTTCCATCAGCGCCTCGAACGCGGCCTTGCTCGCGCCATCGAGCGCGGGCCAGCCTTCGGATTCGAGCACGATCAGGCGTTGCGGCTTCACCGGCTCCGGTGTCACCGTGGGGCCGAACAACCCCGGTTTGCCCGGATCGCCGCCCGCGCGGCGCACGATTTCAATCGCCACTTGCCACATGTCTTCAATTGAACCGGCGTGCACGCCGGTGGTGCTTTGGCTGGTGGTTTGGCGCTCGCCGCGGTTGATGCCGCCTTGCGTGGGCTTTAACGCGATGTTGCCGCAATACGCCGCGGGGCGGATCACCGAGCCGCCGACTTGCGTGCCCAGCGCCGCCGGTACCATGCGCGCCGCCACCGCCGCGGCCGAGCCGGATGACGAGCCCCCGGGCGTGCGCGCGGCATCGAACGGGTTGGTGGTCGGTCCCGGGTGCGAGCCGCCCAACTCGGCGGTAACGGTTTTGCCGAACACCACCGCGCCCGCTTCACGCAACGCCCACACCGCCGCGTTGTCGCGGCGGGTTTGATTGTTGTTGTACGCCGCGCAGCCGAAATCGGTGGGCATATCCTTGGTTTCGAGCAAATCCTTGATCGCCACCGGCATGCCGTCGATGGGCGAGAGCGGCTTGCCCGCTTTCCAGCGCGTGCTGCTGGCGTCCGCCGCGGCGCGCGCGCCGTCTTTGTTCAGCACCACGAACGCTTTAACCACCGGCTCGTGCGCCTCGATGGTTTCAATGCAGCGTTCAAGATAGGCGCGCGGCGTGTCGGCCCCATCGCGAAATTTCTGCGCGGCGTCGTGAAAGGTCAGCATGTGATGCGTGCGCGGGTCGTAGTTCGCGCGGGCGGGCGTGTCCAAGGGCGTTCTCCTGGTCAAAACGGTGAAGCAATATCGCGCAAAAACAGCGCGCTGTCGAGCAACGAGGCAAACGGCGAATGCAAGGTGGCGTGGGCCGGAGGTGCAGCCGGCGCCGGTGACGCCCGTTGTCGGCGGCGCCTAAACCCCTGACGCTGGGCGCTTGTGAGAGCCCCCACCATGCCTTGCGTTACACCTCGACATCGGAAAAGCAGTTTGGATAGTCTTTGATGATTTCCCGGTATTCCGCCAGCAAGTGAGTGAGGTCGCGTTGGCCCAATTGAACGGCGATATTGAGGGCGTGCAATCGCCCCATGCAGGCTTCCCAGTCGGCAACGCGTTTGGGCAGAGCCAGTTGTTGGATCAATCCGGTGCACAGCGCAGCGCTGCCGGTGAAGATGGCAACGATCCAGCAAGTCACCGGCCAGCTTGCGATGAGCGGTGCTTCACGGGCGGCGGCAATGCCCGCAAGCGCCGTGGCTATTGTGCCCGTGACCAGCGCAACCACCACCAGCATCTGATGTTGGTTTCGCGCGCGGCGCGCGCCCGATCCAATCGTGGCCGCCGCACGCTTTAACGTGTGTTCGAACCCTTCCGATGCGTTGATCGACATTGTGTGATCCTCTTTGGATTTCCGAAGTTCGTCGCCACGTGGCGCCTCGGTCAGCCCGCGCGTTTATTTCCGCCAGGGCGCGTGCGCGTCTTAATCAAAGAAAAACCGCCCGACCTTGACCCCGGTAAGCCACGGCTTGGCGTTGCCCTCGATTTCGAGCTGAAACTCGACCGCCACGCGCAGCGAGCGGTCGGGCCGCTCATCCACCGACAACAGCTTCGAGCGTGCGCGCACGCGCGAGCCGGTTAAGCAGGGTTCGAGGAAGCGGATTTTGTCCCAGCCCTGGTTGAGCGAATACTTGCGCGGATAGCGGCTGTAATGCGAAAACGAGCGGCTCATTTTGGGCAGTATGGCTACACCCATGTTGCCCGGCGCGATAGTGCCGCCAAATTTGGATTGTTTCGCGCGCTCGACATCGGTGTGGATCCAGCCGGTTTCGCCGGTCATCGCAACGTAGTCGTCGACCATCTGTTGCGTAATGGTGAGCCACTCGCCGGGCTGCGAAAATTGCCCGACATCGCGCCGCATGGCGGCGAGCACGTCCTGTTGGTTGCTCACAGCGCGACTCTACTGAATCGCCGGCATCACTTCTTTCGCGAAGCGCTCCATCGAGCGCAGCACGCGCTTTTGATCCATGTCGCCGAACCAGAAACTGCAGTTGAAATGGGTGATGCCCATCACTTGTTGCAGGCGTTTGATTTGGCTCACGCATTTATCGGGCGAGCCGATGCACAAATAGTGGTCGACCAGGTCGTCAAGATCCGGTTCGCTCTTGGCGGGGATGGGCACGGCGTGGCCGTCTTTCACCTGCTCGTAGCGGTTGCGCAGGCTCAGTGTGACGCGCATGTTCCAGCGCGCGTGCTCGGCGGCGTCGCGCGCATCGGCGTCGTTTTCGGCGACGTAGATCGCGCGCTGCACGCCCACGCGCGGCTTCACCTTCGGTTGCACCTTGGCGCACACCTCCTCGAACATCTTGCCGAAACCGGCAAGGTGATCGACGGTGACGCCGAAGCCGCCGGTCAACACGTTAAAGCCGCGGCGCACCGTGGCCTCCAGCGCGTATGCGCTTTGCGCGACGATCCACACCGGCGGATGCGGCTGCTGTTGCGGCTGCGGGAACACCATGGTCTCGGGCAGTTGATAGTGCTTGCCGTTGTAGCTAAACGATTTGCCTTCGAAGGATTTCAACACGATGTCGAGCGCCTCGTCGTAACGCTCGCGCGCTTGATCGAGATCGAGGCCGAAACGCGCGAATTCGTATTGTTGATAACCGCGGCCAAAGCCGATGTCGGCGCGCCCGCCGCTTAACAAATCGAGGGTGGCGATTTCTTCGGCCACCAGCAGCGGGTTGTGTATCGGAATCACAATCACCGCCGTGCCCACGCGTAGCGTTTTGGTCTTGGCGGCGATGTGGGTGGCGAACTGCAGCGGGCGCGAGAGATAACCGTACGTCGAAAAATGATGCTCGCCCAGCCACACGTTGCGAAAGCCCAGCGCCTCCGCGGCTTGCGCCTGCTCCATGCCGCGCGCGAAGATTTCCGTTGACGGGCGCTGCGACGGGGATTGCATGAGCAAAAAGGTGCCGATGTCCATGAGATTGCCTGTCAAAGATTGACGCGTTTAGATAAGTTGCCCGGGCAAACGCCGAGCGCCGGGTTTGCAAGGAGGGCGGTGTGCCGTGTCGAGGATGCGGCAGCTTCGGCTACGCATCATAGGCAACCTGCGTGGCCGAGTCTATCGCGTGGCGCCATGAGTCAGTTAAGGCGATCTAAAATTATAAATAAAATCAGATAGTTACATTCACAGATCGGCAGGCGTTTCGACTCCCGCGCGCAGCGAATCATGCGCCGCGATGTCGCGCGAGGGTTTGCCGCCTTGCACGTTTTTGCCGGTGGGCAGCCAGGTGCAAATGCGCGTGTCATCGGCCCACACGGTTTTGTATTCGGCGGGCACGAAAAATTCGATAAAGGTCAGACCGTTTTCACCGGTGTGCGAAAAATGCCGCTCGCCGTTGGGGTGATACACCAGATCGCCGGCGGTGTAGCGGTGCGGCACTTCGTCGGAATAGCCGGTGGTCTCGCCCTTGATCACGTACATGAAATGTTCCGCGCCTTCGTGATGATGGTTCGAGCCCATGGTGTCGGGCGGATAAATGATCATCTCCGCTTTCATCGCCTTGGTGCCGGTCAATTTGGGGGTGGCGACGTAAATGCGTTTGCGCTTGTCGTTTTTGGAATCGAGCAGCGGCTCTTGCGCCCAATCGACGGCTTTGAATTCGAGCGTGGTATCGCGTAGTTTCGGGTCGAGCGTGGCGGCCTCGGGCACGATGGCGTACAGCAGTTCCGCGCCGTTTTCGGTAACGAGTGTGTGGTTGGCGCCCACGGGCAACAGCGCGACGTGGGTATCGCCCAAGTGATGTTGCGCTGGTTCATGTGTCAGGTGGACACGGCCTTGCAGCACGGCGATCCAGCCCAACGCGCCGGCCGGCACCTCCAGCGCGCAGCGCGCGCCCGCGGCTAGCGACAGGCGTTCAACTTCCACTTTCGCGCCCGGCACCGTGGCGGCGTTTAGCAAACGGCGGCGTTGCGCGGCGGCGCCAAGAGGCTCGGGCGCGCAGTTTTGTTCGTTGACGATCCAGACCATGAGGGCAGTTCCGAGGGTTATCTGGGTTTGATGGCGATGACATCGATCTCGATGCGCGCGCCCGGTTGATTCAGACAGTGGATGCAAATGCTGGTGCTGGCGGGTTTCCACTCGCCGAAGTATTCCTTCATGATCGCCGAGACGCCCTCTTGATCGCGCATGTCGGTGAGGTACTTGGTCATTTTCACGATGTTGCGCAGCGTAAGGCCCTGGCCTTCGAGGATCATTTTGATTTTGTCCATTGCCTTGCGCGCCTGGGTTTCGATATCCGGCGCGTGAAAGTGCTCCTCGCGGATGTGCGGGTGCGAGTGATACAACGGCGCCGCCGTCATGCCCGATAAAAACACCATGTCGGCGGGGCCGGACACGTGGATCGCCGGTGAATACGGCAGCTCGTGCGCGCGCTCGGGGATCGGGTGATAGGGTTTGGAAATATCTTCAACACGGGTTGCCATGCTTTGCTCCTGATGGGTTTGCGATTAATCCACGCGCACATTCGCCGCCTTGGCCACCTTGGCCCAGCGCTCGATGTCGTTCAAAAACTGTGTGCGAAAGTCGTCCGCCGTGCCGCCCGCGGGTTCCAGGCCCAGCCGCTCGAACACCTGTTTGATCTCGGCGCTTTTCAACACGGTATTGATGTCGCCGACCAGCCTGTCGATGATCTCCCTGGCCGTGCCCGCGGGCGCGAACAAACCATACCACGATGCTGCTTCAAAGCCGGGCAAGCCCGCTTCACGCATCGTCGGCACTTCCGGCAGCGGCGCGAAGCGTTGCAGCGTGCTCACCGCGAGCGCTCGTGCGCGGCCCGATTTTAAGTGCGGCAACAGTACCGCGGGGCTGCCGAAGGTCATATCGACTTCGCCGCTTAACACCGCGACCGCCGCTGGCGCGCCGCCGTTGTAGGGAATATGCGCGATGTTGGTGTTGGAGATGAGTTTTAACAACTCGCCGGCCATGTGAAAACCGCTGCCTGCGCCGGCGGATGAAAAATTCAACTTTCCGGGCGAGGCTTTGGCGAGCGCCAGTAGCGCCTTCACGTTTTTCGCCGGCACCGACGGGTGCACCACCAGCAGATAAGGCCCGGTGGCAAGATTCACCACGGCGGCAAAATCGCGCACCACGTCAAACGGCAGCTTGCGATAGACGCTTTGAATAATCGCGTGCTGTCCCGCCGCGGCGTAAAGCGTGTAACCATCGGGCGGCGATTTTGCGGCGAGCGAGGCGCCGATGAGGGTGCCGCCGCCGGGGCGAAAATCCATAACCAGCGGTTGCCCCAGGGGGCCGCGCAAGCGGTCGAACACCGGGCGCGCGACGACGTCGATCGAGCCGCCGGGCGGAAACGGATTGATGACGCGGATCGGTTTGGTGGGGTAAGCGGTTTGCGCGAACGCCGCGCCGGCGAGCAGGGCGGCCGCCACGCCGCCGCTGATGACCAGAGTATTTATCATGCGAATGCCATCAGAGCTCGGTGAACCGGCTTATGCGCCAAAGGTGAACCGGCTGCCCACGTTGGAGTAAACCACCTTCTGCGGCATTTGCTCTCGCAAGAGCTCGATGAAGCGATCGCCGGTGCAGTGCATCGGCACGATTACATCGGGATTGATCGCGTGCAGCTCGCGCAGCGTGTGTTGCAGGTAATCCACCGGCGCCGGCCCGAGGTGAAAGCCGCCCATCACCGCGTGCACCTTGTCGACGTTGGCCGCCGCCATCGCGCTGCGCACTGTGTTGACGATGCCGGTGTGGCCGCACGAGGAGATCACCACCAGGCCCTTGCCCTTGACCATGTAACAGGTGGCGTGTTCGTCGGGGTGGGTATCCTTGACCAGTTTACCTTCACGCTCGGCCTCGGTAAAGTGGTCATCCACCACCAGCGAGCCGCCGGTAACCTCCTCGAACGAGGTGCGCGCGATGTAGCCGGAGGTGAAGGCGCCTTCCAGCGCCTGCGGTTGCGGGCAGCACACCGAAGCCACCTTTTGCGCTTGCAGCGCGGCGCGGTCGAGCGTGCACCACGGCAGCGTTTCGCCGCCTTCCTTGACCCACTTGGTGCGAAACACGGTTTCGCCGCCGACGTAGAGCGCGATGTCGTCGCGCATTTGTGCGCGATGCTGCTCAACAAAACCCTGCAGCCCGCCGAAATGGTCGAGGTGGCCGTGGGAGAGGATCAGGCCATTGAGTTTCGCCGGCTCGATGCCCAGCAACTCGAAATTGCGATTGATAATCTCCGGCGTGTAGCCGAAGTCGAGCACGTACTGCGCTTTCGCGCCGTTGTTTTCCGAGACCAGATGCAGCGACAGTCCCCACTCGCAGGCGAAAGTGCTCTCCGGGCGCCCGACGATGCGCCCCACATGCTCAACCTTTACATGGGGGTGCGTCATGCGCGGCAGAAACCGCTCGTAGCGCGAATCGACCAGCACGCGTACCGATAGTGCATCGACGACGGGGGGTGTGAAAGCGTTGGCGGCCATGATCTTTGTCTCCTTGGGGTCGGGTGAGCGGGAATTTTGTTTTAACGCCTGCGGGTATGCCGTGGTTGCGCTTAGTGCCCCACAACCGGCGCGCGGGTGTGCCAATCGCTTACGCGTTGATACGCATCGCCCACGCGAAACAGCGTGGCTTCATCAAACGGCCGCCCGATCAACTGAAAGCCCAGCGGCAGCCCGTTATCGGCAAACCCCGCGGGTAGCGCCAGCGCGGGCAAGCCTAAAAAGTTGATCGGGCGCGTGTTGCGGGTGATGCGCGCGAGCAGATCCATTACATCGCTCGAACTATTGGCCGCGGTTTCGGCGCGTGTTGGTAGCGGCATGGTCATCACCGGCGTGTGCAGCACGTCGACGCGGCCGAACACTTGTTCGACGAACTGCGCCGCGATGCGCGCGCGGGCGTTTAGCGCTTCGAGGTAGGTGACCGCCGGCACCAGCAGGCCCGCTTCCGAGCGCGTGCGCACCACCAGCGAAAAATCCCGCGGGCGTTCGCGTAGCCAATTGGCGTAAATCGTGGCGGATTCCACCTGGCCAATGGCGTTGGTGAGTTGATAAGTGTGCTGCGGGTCGGGTACGTCGAGTTCGACGATGCGCGCGCCGCGCTCGCGCAGTGCTCGCAAACTTTCCTTCATCACGCGGCGCACGTCGGCGGTAGCACCCTCGTAATATTGATTGCGCGGCACGCCGATCTTGATGCCGCGGATTTTGCCGTCGAGCAGGCGCTCGTAATTCGGCACCGGCAGCGTGCTCGCGGTCGGGTCGTTGGCGTCGGCGCCGGCGATCACCGCGGTCAAACGCGCGCAATCGCGCACGGTGCGCGTTAACGGCCCCACGGTATCGAGCGACCACACGCGCGGCAGCAGCGCGTAACGCGATACGCGCCCGTAAGTGGGCTTCAAGCCGACCACGCCGTTGGCCGCCGCTGGCAAGCGGATCGAGCCGCCGGTGTCGGAACCGAGTGCGCCGAAACAGGCGCGCGCCGCCACCGCCGCTCCGGAGCCGCTGGAGGAGCCGCCGGTAATGTGTGCCGGGTTCCACGGGTTGCGGCAATCGCCCCAATGCTCGTTATGCCCGGTGGGGTTGGCGGCGAACTCCGACATGTTCAGATTACCGAGCCAGATCGCGCCCGCCGCCGCCATGCGCTCGACCACGGTGGCGGTAGTGTTGGGCCGGTAGTCGCGCAGGATTTTGCTGCCGGCGGTGCAGACGTGGCCCGCGCGGTAATACATGTCCTTGTGCGCGAGCGGCACGCCGTGCAGCGGGCCGAGTTTTGCGCTGCGTTTCACCGCGCGATCGGCGGCGCGCGCGGCGCGCAGTGCGGCTGCTTCCGCGATGGCGATAAAGCAGTTGATTTGCGGCTGCACGGCTCGCGCGCGTGCCAAACACGCGCGCGTGACTTCGAGCGAGGAAATTTTTTTGCGGCGGATCGCTTGCGCGATCTCGGTGAGGCTTAGGTTGACAAGGTCGTCGCTCATCGCCGCACCCGCTTTGCCTTTCTGGCCAAATTTGCCAACGTCAGCGCGAAATTGCTGGGCTGCGCGTTGAAATCGTTTTTCGCGCCTTCCGCGCGCGCGGCATCGTTGATGCGCGCGACATCTTGCGCGAGTTGCGCGGCGCGATCGTCGCTGACGCGAAGGTCGCGCACATCAGCGGCGATTATTTTCAGGGCTTGAGGATCGATGCGCTTGGGCATAACGGTTGTGTTCGATGAGATGACCGGGTTGGCGTAGCGGCGCCAGTTTACAATGCGCGGTGGCATGTTCGCGGAGCGTCGATCGTGATCGGCGCGCCATGGCCGAACGGGGTGCGCGGCGAGCGGGCGGCAATGGGTGCCCCGCAAGCCATTTAAAAAAGTCAATAAAATCAAATAGTTACGATATACACAATTTCTAGTCCCGTGCAAGACAATGCCCATCCCTTGTTAGCGCTCGGTGTGCGCGACTTTCGCCGCTACTGGCTCGCGTTGGTGTTGCAGGTCGTCGGCCAGCAAATGTTTGCGTTCACGCTGGGCTGGCTGGCGTTCGAAATCACCGGCTCGCAGGCGCAATTGGGCCTAGTCCACTTGTGCGGTTTTGTGCCGCAGTTCGTGTTGACGCTGCTGGGCGGCGTGCTCGCCGATCGCATCGACGCGCGCAAGCTGATCGGGATCTCGCAAATCAATGCGGCGGCGGCGATGCTGCTGGTGGGCATCACCGCGTTGCTTGGCGTGGCGCAGTTGTGGCATCTCGCGCTCGGCGCGTTTTTGTGGGGGCTCACCGCGGCAATCGACGAGCCGGCGCGCGCGTCGTTTTATCCGCGCCTGCTGCCGCGCCCGTTGCTGCGCTCCGCCGTGCCGCTGATCTCGATGGCGTTTGGCGCAAGCCGCGTCATCGCACCCTCGGTGGCGGGCTACCTCATCGCCGCGGCGGGGGCGCCGGTGACGTTTTTGCTGTGCGCCGCGGCGGTCACCATCATGGCCGCGGTGTTGTTGGTGGTGCGCCCCGCTCACGCGGTGGCGCGCCCGCACGGCAGCTTGATCCACAACTTCACTGAAAATCTGCGTTACATCCGCGGCAACGAAGTGTTCGCGCGCACCATCGTCACCGCGCTGTTGCACTCGACACTGGCGATGGGCTTCATCCACATGCTGCCGGTGTTCGCCAAGGACGTGCTGCAAGTCGATTCACGCGGCTTGGGTGTCCTCGCTGCCGCCGCGGGCATCGGCGCGCTGGCGGGCTTTTTCACCCACGCCTGGGTGCAACTTCGTTTTACCTGGCGCAATCTGTTGTTGTGGAGCCTCACGCTCTACAACCTGGCGTTGATGGTGCTCGCGGCGAGCGATTGGTACTGGGTGTCGTTCGCGGCGATTCTCGTCACCGGCGTGTGCCACGGCTACTTTTTGACCTGCTCGCAAGTCATGTTGCAAACCATGGTCGACGACCAATACCGCGGCCGCGTGATGAGTGTGTTCGCGCTGGTGTGGAGCCTGATGTTCCTCTCCGGCTTTTTGCTCAACGCCACCGGCGAATGGGTCGGCCCGCGCGTGTCACTTGCCGGCGGCGCGATCATCATGCTGGCGTATTTGTGGCTGTCGCTGGCGCGCGCGCGGGTGATGAGGCAAGTGGTGCTGGGGTCGAAGGCCGCCTGAATGCGCAGCACACCGCTCAATAGGGATGGCGCCGATCGTGCCGCCCGTCGTAACCCTTGACAACCCTTAGCGCGGCATGGAGCAGGCAGAGTGGGTGATTTAAGTCCAACGGCGGCCGCGGTGGTCGGCGCGGTGGTGTTTTTCGCTTTTTTCGTGCGCGGGGTTTCCGGTTTTGGCTCGGCCACTATTGCAATCCCGCTGCTGGCGCATGTGGTGCCGCTCAAGCTCGCGGTGCCGCTGCTGCTCGCGCTCGATTTCCTGGCGACGGTGGCCACCATCCGCATCGACCGCGAGCACGTCAACAAGACCGAGGTCAAACGCCTGATCCCGTGGGCGATGATCGGCGTCATCACCGGCGCGTTGCTGTTGGTGCGGCTGCCGCCGCAAATTTTGCTCACTGGCCTGGGCGTGCTGGTGGTGATCTTCGGCATCCGCACGCTGCTTAAGCCCGCGGGCGAAGCGCCGGTATCGCACTGGTGGTCGGTGCCGGCGGGATTCACCGGCGGTTTTTTCGGCAGCATGTTCGGCAGCGGCGCCGCCACGCCCTACATGATCTACCTCACTCATCGCCTGAGCGATAAACGCAAGGTCCGCGCCACCTTCTCCGGGTTCGCGTTTTTCGATTACGGCTTTCGCCTGATCACCTTTTTATTCACCGGCCTCTTGCTGCAATGGGCGCTGGGCATCGTACTCGCCATCGGCGTGCCGGCGATGGCCGCGGGCCTTTACATCGGTAACCGCATCCACCACCGCATCTCCAACGAACGCGCGTTGCAGGTGATCGGCGTGATGCTCGTGGTGAGTGGGGTGTCGCTGGTGGTTAAGGTGGTTTGGGCGGGATAGCGGTCAGTCGTTGGGGCAAGCGGAGAGCGTTGTAGCGAGGCGGCTAAACGCTGGCGAAGCAAAGACTGCGGTCGACGTATCAAATCGTATTTTTGTAAGTATCTGGTTTTATTGAATTTCTACATTGGAAATATATACGCTTCAGGCGTATATTCTTGCGGTGCTGACCTTCATTGAATTGGAACCGTTTGCGAAAGCGCGTGAGGCGTTACTGGATGACGGTGAGTTCACCCGATTGCAATTGCACCTGTTGGCGCAACCCGAAGCGGGCGACGTCATACCCGGTTCGGACGGTTGCCGAGAATTGCGATGAGCGCTCCAGGGGCGCGGCAAACGCGGCGGTGCACGTGTGATCTACTTCCTGCGTTTGCGCTCGGGCGAAATCGTGTTGGTGACGATGTATGCCAAAAACGTGCGTGACAACATCGACCCGACGTTGTTACGAGAATTGAGGCGACAGTATGAAAAAAACCGAGGCACCTAAATTACGCAAGCGCGCAGCGAAGCGCGATTTGAACGCGGAGCTGCTTGCGGCCATAGGCGATGCGAAAGCGGGACGCTGGGCGCGTAAAACCGAATTCACGCGCCGCGCCGACGGCGGCTGGCGCCGGCGCATCGTGCTGGCCGACGGCACGGTGGAAAAAGACGAGGTTATTCCCGCGAGTGCCTCGGCACAGGTCGCGCGCGCGGGCACGGGCTTGTCGCAGGCGCAGTTTGCCAAGCTGATCGGTGTTTCATTGCGCACGTTGCAGGAATGGGAGCAGGGGCGCAAGCGGCCTTCCGGGCCGGCGTCGGCGTTGCTGCGGATTGTGGCGCGCGATCCGCAGGTGGTTGGGGCGTTGAGGGAAAATGTGACGCTGGTCCCTTAAGCTGCAGCAAATCGCGCAGCAGCGATTAATTCGTAACCGGTTGATTCGAAACCGCAACAGCGGGAGATCTTCGTGCCAGGGCTATCGAAGTTTGGTTGGTATGGGATGGCTGGAGGCCTTGGTCTGGTTCTCGCTGCCTTTGCGGCGATTTGGTTTTATCTGCTGTGGCAGACGGCGCCAAGGTCATGGGATGCGAGTGACCGCGACTTTCTTTCGGTCGCAATACCGCCTTTGGACCAGTGTGCCCCGATCTCCTCTGCGCTTTAAGTCACCCACTATTTTCGTCGGAACAATTTCAATGACGGCGAAGAGTTGTGGCGCTTGGAGGCAAAAGATTCCAATGCCGCTGCCTACCTTTTGGCGCCGTTAAAGCTGATACCGGTCAACCCCAAAGGCAATGCGCAACGCCTTGCGGGCGTCATCGCAAGCAAGCCAAACTGGGTTTTGCGCCCGAACACGGAGACGACTGCGCTGTTCGTTGAGGCCGATCCGCGGACTTCCGATGGGTCGCGAGGCTGCATGCATGGACGCATTTATCTATGGAGCATGGATGGCAAAATTTTCTTTCTCTACCGCATTATCACGTGAGCCTGCGTGCCAGCGAACGTGGCCGGTACTCAGTGCGGCGTCATGGCATAAAGTAATAGGGGGCAGACCACGTTTTCTCCACGAGCAATAGGAGGGTAATAGTGGACAGACCACGTTTTCTCCAGAAATTCCACGGAATCAAAGGGGCCGACGACGAGTTTCCATCGCCGACTGCGCGAGCCGATCCAGCTAAGCCGCTGCCGGCGTAACTTCCCGTTCAATTCGCTTGGCGTTCGCGCGCTCGGCGATTCTCAAATCATAGGCCGCCTGCAAGTTCAGCCACGAGCGCGGATCACCGCCAAAATAGCGAGCAAGACGCATGGCAGTGTCAGCGGTGATACCACGGCGCTCACGCACCACATCATTGATGCGCGGCGCGGGCATATGAAGTGCCTTGACGAGCGCGTTTGCGCTCATGTTGAGCGGCTTGAGATAGTCTTCTCGTAAAACTTCGGCCGGATGCACGGGGCGCATGCCGTTTTTGAACCTATCGTGTGTCCGTTAGTGGTGGTCGACGATTTCCACTTCTGATGGTTTGGACCGCGTCTACCGGAAGCGCGCGCAGTAATTTAAGGCCCTTCGGGTCGGGTAACAACCTGGGTTCCAGCCTTCGCTGGAACGACGTGTGCGGGCCAGATACCTAAGCGGCTGGCAGCAACGATGCGTTAAGGTTGGAAATCGCAACTTGTATGCTCCAATCAAAAAGGGCCAAGCATTGCTGCTTGGCCCTTGGTATTGCTGGAATGTGAAGTTCGTTGTTGCTGCCCCCTCCCTGGCCCCCCCCGCGCGCGCTTCGCACGCAAGGGAGGGGATGAGTCTGTTGGGAGGGAAGTTACGCCGGCTCAAACATCGGCACCGCCGTCCCATTCTCCGATTTCACAAAACACACTTTCACCTTCTGCCCGACTTTGATGGTGTCCAAATCGCAGTTGACGATGTTGGTCATCAGGCTCACGCCTTCGTCGAGTTTGACGTAGGCGATGGCGTAGGGCGTGGGCGGCCCTCTGCGGGTGACGCTGTAGGTGTAGATTTCGCCGGTGCCTTTGGCCGGCACCAACTCCAGGTTTTGGCTAAAGCAGTGCGGGCAGATGGCGCGCGGGTAGTGGTGAATTTTGCCGCAGTCCTTGCACTTGCCGAGCATGAGCTTGCCTTCGCCCGCGGCCTTGAAGTAGGCCTCGTCGCCGGGGTTTAGCTGCGGATCGCGGATTTTTCTTGCTTGATATGGAGTAGCCATGTTTATTCCCTTTCCATGATGACGGTGCCGCTGCCGTGGCGCGCGCCGAGCGCGCCGCCGGTGCCGTGCGCGAGGGCTAAGTCGCAGTTCTTGACCTGCACTTTCGGATGCGCTTCGCCGCGTAGTTGGCGTACGGCTTCGATGATCTTGGTCATGCCGCCGCGGTTAGCGGGGTGGTTGTTGCACAGGCCGCCGCCGTCGGTGTTGAACGGGAACTTGCCTTGGCCGGAAATCAAATTGCCGTCGGCGACGAACTTGCCGCCTTCGCCTTTTTTGCAAAAGCCCAAGTCTTCGATTTGCATCACCACGGTGATGGTGAAGCTGTCGTAGATCGAGGCGTATTTGATATCACTGGGTTTGATGCCCGCCATTTCAAACGCGCGCGGGCCGGTCCATGCGGCGCCGGAGTAGGTGAGGTCGACGTTGCCCGCCATTTGGTGCTTGGTGGATTCGCCAACACCGGTGATCTTGACCTTCGGGCGCTTCAAGCTCTTGGCGATCTCCGGCCGCGCGACGATCACGCCGCCGCCACCATCTGAGACCACGCAGCAATCCATGCGGTGCAGCGGGTCGCTGATCATCGGCGAGGCGAGCACTTGCTCGACCGTGACCACATCACGCAGCATCGCGTTGGGGTTGTGTTGCGCGTGATGCGAGGCTGCCACTTTGACCCAGGCGAGTTGCTCGCTGGTGGTGCCGTATTGATACATGTGGCGCATCGCGCACATGGCGTAGAGGTTCACCGTCACCGGGCTGTACGGTAATTCAAATGGCGAATCGGGCACGCCGGCGCCGCGCTCGCGCACTTGCGTGCCGCTGCTGCCTTCGGAATTCGGCCGGCCGGCCAGCGTGACGAGTGCCACGTTGCATTTTCCGGCGGCGATGGCTTCCGCCGCGTGCGCCACGTGCAGCAGATACGACGTGCCGCCCATGTCGGTGGAGTCGATGTGCTTCAATTGATTCAAGTTCATGTAGTTTGCCAGGCTCCAAACGTTGCCGCCCGGCGCGTCACCGGCGACAAACAAGCCGTCGATGTCGTTCTTGGTGAGTCCTGCGTCCTCCAGCGTGCCTTTTGCGATCTCGGCGTGCAATTGCGACAACGAATGATTCGGCGCCTTGCGCAGCGGATGCTCGAAGGCACCTACGATGTAGGCTTTGCCTTTGATTGACATAAAAAGCCCTCTTTTGTGAAACCGCGAGAACTCGCTACATGAAATTCAGCGCGCGGCTGGTTCTGCAGTGAGTTCTGGCAATTTACCCCGAATCCACCAAACCCACAAATCACCGCGCTCGTGGCGTTTAAGTTCAGTTTATGGATAATACTCAAGTGATTTAAACCAACAAGCGAGGAGATCAAGCATGAGATTGCAACAGCGCCCGACAGGGCTTGTGACCACCATCGTTACGGCGCAGGTGTTGGGGTTGATGGCACTTGCGCCGGTGCAGGCGCAAAGCGCCGCGGCAAGCTCGGCGCAGGCTTATCCCCAGCGCCCGATACGCTTGATCGTGCCCTCCGCGCCGGGCGGCTCGCCCGACATCAGCTCGCGCATGTTCGCAAGCGAGATCGCGCGGCAGATGGGGCAACAACTGGTGGTGGATAACCGCTCCGGCGCGGGTGGGTTGATCGGTTACGAGCTGGTGGCCAAGGCGCCCGCCGACGGCTACACCCTGGGTTACGCGACGTTTGCGTTATCAACGATGCATGCGCTGGTGCCCAATTTGCGCCTCGACATCATGCGCGATCTGCAAATGGTGATGCGTATTACGTCCACGCCCAATGTGCTGGCGGTGTTTCCGGGGTTGCCGGTGAAATCGGTCGAAGAGTTGCTGGCGCATGCGCGCAAAAACCCGGGCGCCTTGCATTTTGGCTCGAGCGGCGTGGGCACCAGTTTGCATCTGGGCGGTGAGTTGTTGATGTCGATGACCGGGGTGAAGCTGGTACACGTACCGTACAAGGGCGTAGACTTGGCGGTGACCGCGACCATTAGCGGGGAATCGCAAGTCCTCATCCACAACAGCACGCCGATGATTCCCCATGTCAAATCGGGGCGGGTGCGCGGCCTCGCGGTGACTACCGCCAAGCGCGTCGCCACGCTGCCGGATCTGCCAACGGTGTCCGAAGCCGGGGTGCCCGGTTATGAGATCGCACCCTGGGGCGGCATCATGGCGCCCAAGGGTATCCCCAAAGACATCCTCGCGCGCCTGAATAGCGAATTTAACATCGCACTCAAAGCAAAGACCATACAGGACACCTACAATGCCGCTGGTGTCGGCATCATCGGCGGCAGCGCCGAGCAATTTACCGAGTTCTTGCGCCAGGAAACGGAAAAATGGGGAGCGTTGATCAAACGTCTGGGACTCAAAGGGTGACTTGGCGTAAATTAAAAAATATCAATAAAATCAATATATTACGTTTTGACCTAATGGAGTTGGCATGACCATCGATTTTGCTTCTTTCACACCCCTTGCCGCGCTCGCCGGCGGCGCGCTGATCGGGCTCGCTGCCGCGATGTTGGTCTTGTGTAACGGCCGCATCGCCGGTGTCAGCGGCATCGTTGGCGGATTGCTGCGGCCCAACGCGAACGCCGCAGGCGATGTCGGTTGGCGGCTCGCGTTTGTGATCGGTTTGCTGGCGGCGCCGCTCTTGTATCAACTGTTTGCGGCACTGCCTGCGAGCGTCATCGCATCGGGTAATGGGGGGATCATCATCGCCGGTTTGCTGGTCGGCATCGGCACGCGCTACGGCTCGGGCTGCACCAGCGGCCACGGCGTGTGCGGGTTGTCGCGGTTCTCGGCGCGTTCCCTGGTTGCCACGCTGACGTTCATGGCCGCGGGGTTTATCACCGTGTTCGTGATGCGCCACGTGCTTGACGTCGCGTGAGGCTCGGATGAACGCTTTATTCGCTTTTCTCGCGGGTTTGGTTTTTGGCATCGGGCTTATCGTCTCCGGCATGTCGAACCCGGCCAAGGTGATCGGTTTTCTGGATCTCGCCGGCTGGTGGGATCCTTCGCTCGCGCTGGTGATGGTGGGGGCGATTGCGGTGGGCGCGGGCGCTTACGCCCTGGCTAAACGGCGCACCACGTCGTTGCTGGGTTTGCCGATGTTGCTGCCCGCGGCAACACACATCGACCGGCGGCTGGTGCTGGGCAGCGCGCTCTTCGGCGTGGGCTGGGGGTTGGCGGGCATTTGCCCCGGCCCCGCGCTGGTGCTCGCCGGCGCCGGGTTTGCCCAGGGCGGATTGTTCGTTGCCGCCATGGTGGCCGGCATGGCTATATTCGAAGGGTTGGAGCGTTTTAACGGACGGGCGCGCGCAACGCGTTGATTGGCCCCGCGCGCGGCAAACACCACGTCTGCAAGGTACGTGGTTTCACTGGGTTGTCATTTTTTTGAGTAGGGCTATACTGGCGTGTCATCCAAGGAGGCGGTCATGAATTCCACGTTTGAGCGCAGTGCGTTACTCGCAGCGCCGCTGGTGTTGGCCTTCGCAACGGTCGTCGAGGCCCAGCAAAAAGCAGGTAATTACCCCGTTCGTCCCATTCGCATCATTATTTCCGTGGCGCCCGGCGCCGGCGCCGAAATGATTGCGCGCGCAACCGCGCAGATGTTGCACGAGCATTGGGGCCAGAACGTGGTGGTCGAGCCGCGGCCGGGCGGCGGCGGCGTGATCGCTACCGAGATCGCGGCGCGCGCCACGCCCGACGGTTATACTTTTTACCAAAATGGCTTCGGGTTGTTGATGCAGGGCGCGCTCAAGCGCGTCCCCCTCGAACCGTTAAAGGCGTTCGAACCGATGGTGCGCAGTACTCAGCAGCCCTACATCATGATCGGGCATCATTCGCTGCCCACCACCGGCATGAAAGAGCTGATTGCACTCTCCGCAGGCAAGCCTCTTACCTACGCAGGCAGCTCCGGTGTCGGCAGCTCGGTGCATATCGGCCTTGAGCGCTTTGCGCGCATTTCCGGCATGAAGGTCAAACATGTGCCGTACAAAGGCAGCGCGCCCGCGATCCTTGCGTTGATGGGCGGTGAGATCAACTTGGCTATCGGCAGTGCGATGGCTTCGATCGGCGCGATCAAAACCGGCAAGGTCAAGCCGGTAGCCAATCTGGGGCTCGCGCGCCTGCCGGCGCTGCCGGATTTGCCAACAGTTGCGGAGCAGGGCTTCCCCGGTTTTTCCGTCACTAACGCTTACAACCTTTGGACGCCGGCCGGCACGCCCAAGGCGATCATCGCGGAAGTGAACCGCGTGGTGACCGAGGGCATGAACGCGCCGGATATGGTCAAACGCCTTGCGGCGAGCGGCGCCGAGCCCGCGACCCGCTTACCGCACGAGAAGTTAAAGGCCGAACTTGTGGCGGAGTACGCCGAGATCCAGCGCACGGTGAAAGAACTCAAGCTCAACTGAGCAGTTGCGCGGAGGCGGTGCGATGCGCTTCACGATCAAGAACGCGCAGGATTTCTGGTGCGGCGTTTTTTTCACCGCCATGGGCGTGCTCGCGATCTGGCTCGCGCGCGATTACCCGATGGGCAGCGCGCTGGAGATGGGGCCGGGCTACTTTCCGACGTGGCTGGGCGGCATCATGATCGCGTTCGGGCTTGTCATCGGCGCGCTGTCGCTCAAAGTGGCGCGCGCCGATGACGAGCCGGCACCGGCCGGGCCGTGGGCCTATCGCCCGTGGCTCGCGATCTGCGGCGCACTGGTGGTGTTCGCGCTATTGATGGACGCAGGTTTCGGCTTTGTGCCGTCGTTGTTTGCGCTGATCGTCGGCTGTGCGCTCGCGCACAAGGACGTGCGCTGGGGCGAAACGCTGGTGCTGGCGGTGGTGCTCACCGCGGCGGCGGTGGCGATTTTTTCCTATGGGCTGGAACTGCCGTATCGCCTGTTCTGGTGGAGCCATTAATTGGAAACGCTGCTGCAGAACCTGCTGCTGGGCTTTAGTGTCGCGCTCACGCTGGAAAATTTGTTTTACTGCTTTGCCGGGGTGTTTCTCGGTACGTTGATCGGGGTGCTGCCCGGCATCGGGTCGCTCGCCACCATGGCGATGTTGCTGCCGCTGACACTGGTGCTGCCGCCAGTGTCGGCGCTGATCATGCTGGCGGGCATTTATTACGGCTCGGATTACGGCGGCTCGACCACGGCGATTCTGGTCAATCTGCCGGGCGAAGGCTCCTCGGTGGTGACGGTGCTCGACGGGCACCCGATGGCGCAACAGGGGCGCGCGGGGCCGGCGCTGGCGATTGCCGCCATTGGCTCTTTTTTCGCCGGCTGCGTGGCGACGCTGCTGGTGGCGCTGGTCGGGCCGCCGCTCGCCAATATCGCCATCAACTTCAATTCGCCGGAGTATTTTTCGCTGATGGTGATGGCGCTGGTGTGCGCCTCGGTGGTGGGCTCGGGCTCGCTCCTGAAATCGCTGGCGATGGTGGTGCTGGGCCTGTTGATCGGCATCGTCGGCACCGACGTCACTTCCGGCGCGTCGCGCTTTACCTTCGGCAGCGTGGCGTTAAGCGACGGCGTGGGCATCGCGGTCGCCGCGATGGGGCTCTTTGGCATCACCGAGATCGTCAAGAACCTGGCCGGTACTGAAATGACGCAGACCATTCTGCGCGGCAAAATCACCGGACTGATGCCGCGCTGGAGCGATTTCAAAGTGAGCTTCGGGCCGATCGTGCGCGGCACCGCCATCGGCGCCGTTTTCGGGCCGCTGCCGGGGCTGGGCGGTACCATCAGCTCCTTTACCTCGTACATGGTTGAGAAAAAAATCGCCAAGGATCCGTCGCGCTTCGGCAAGGGTGCGATCGAGGGCGTCGCCGGCCCGGAGAGCGCCAACAACGCCTGCGCGCAGACCACCTTCGTGCCGATGTTGACGCTGGGCATACCGGCGAGCGCGTCGATGGCGATCATGCTGGGCGCGATGATGATGCACGGCATCACCCCCGGCCCGCAGGTGATGACGTCGCGGCCGGAACTGTTTTGGGGGTTGATCGCGAGCATGTGGATCGGCAACGCCATGCTGCTGGTGCTGAATCTGCCGCTGATCGGGCTGTGGGTGCGGCTCTTGAAAGTGCCTTACCGCATCCTGTTCCCGATCATCGTGACCTTCATGGGCATTGGCATCTACAGCCTTAACACCATGGGCGCGGATGTCATGCTGGCGGCCTTGTTCGGCGCGATGGGCTATGTGCTCTACCGGCTGGGGTGCCCGTTTCCGCCGCTGATTCTGGCGATGATCCTGGGGCCGCTGATGGAGGAGAACCTGCGCCGTTCGCTGCTGTTGACCGATGGCGACCCGTCGGTGTTTTTCACGCGGCCGATCAGCCTGGGCTTCATGATCGCCACCGGCGTGCTGTTGTTGCTGTTTGCGCTGCCGGTGTTCCGGCGCAAGCGCAAAGCAGTGATGGCGGGCGAGTAGCGCCGCTGCGCGCGCGAGGCGGGCGCGTATGCGCTACGGCCGTGCCGGCTCGAATACCAAAAAATATTGCCGCGGCAAAAACCCGTGCTCCTGCGTGAGCGCGTAGCCCGCGGCTTGCATTTCCTTTTTCACGCGCTCGGGCGCGATGCGCATTTTGGGCGGCGGGCCTTCGGGCGCTTCCAGCGTGAAGTCAACTACCGCGACGCGCCCACCGGGTTTTAGCGCGTTTTGCAGCGCGCGGAAATAGTGTTCGCGCTTATCGATGTGGTGATAGGTGTTGACCAAAATAATCAGATCGGTTTTTTCCGGGATGCGCGGATCGTTGGCGCCCGCGGCAACCGCGCTGAGGTTGGGCAAGTTCTCGCGCTTGGCGCGTTCGCCCAAATACTTGACCATGTCGGGCTCGGCATCGACAGCGAACACGCGGCCAGCGGGCACGGCACGCGCGAATTTTGTCGCGAAATAACCGGTGCCGGCGCTGATGTCGGCGACGACAGCATCGGGTTTCAATTGCAGCGCTTGAATCACCTCAGCGGGTTTTTGCCACGCGTCACGTTTGGGATCGTCGAATTTTTTCGCCCACGCTTCGGCGTCTTGAAAACGGTGACGGCCGCCGTGATGGGCTTGGGCGATGGCCGTGGCGGGTAACGCCGTGAAACTCGCTGCAGCTAAGACGGCACAACTCAATATAAAAGGTCTCATAAAAAACTTAATTAAATCATATGCTTACGATATTTCTGATGGGGTGGCCGGGTCATTTCAAACTGAATTTCTTCTCCCGTATAAACGCCCCAAAATCCGACCGCTCCGGCACGGAATAGTGCCGCGCTTTGTCTTCCGACCAGCCGTAAAACGGCACGTCGGCGTAGCGCTGCGGGTGGCGTTGTTTGCGCAGCGGAAATAGTTTATGCCGGCGCTGATCATAGGCGTCGATGTTGTCTTTCAACTTTGATTCATCGAAGCGATCGGTGTGCACGGTGATGTTCAGATTAAGCCGCGCGGTGATGTGGCCTTTCTCCAGCGGGTAGCCCACGCACAAGCCGGCCACCGGGAACACCGCTTCGGGCAGACCGAGCACGTCGCTCGTCTCACGCGGGAAGTTGCGCACGGCGCTGATCGGCACGGTGCCAAGGCCCGCGGCTTCCGCCGCGCGGATGAATTGGCTTAACACAATGCCGGCGTCGACCGCGGCATTCATGAAGTGATCGAGATGTTCGTTCACAAACGGTTTGCCGCGCCATTCGCCGATTTGGCGGATGCGCCGGTTGTTGCCGCAAAACGTGAGGAACACCGGCGCGTTGTTGATCCATGGCATGTCGGGGATGAGGTCCGCAATCGCTTTGATCTTGGCGCGGTCGGCGACGTGGATGATGTCGGCTTGCTGCAGATCGGATTTCGACGGCACTGACAGCGCGCAGGCGAATAGCAGTTTCAGCAATCCCGGATCGACCGGCTGCTCGGTCCACTTGCGGTGCGAGCTGTGTTCGAGTTGGCGTGCCAATTCGTCCGCGCCGGGGGTGCCAGTGGGCAGGGGGAGGGCTTCGCCGAAGCGGGTTTGCGTGGCGAGCGCGATACGCTCGTTCAGGCTTGCGTTGGAGGTGTTCATGGTGTTTGTACTCACTTACAAAATAAATTAATAAAATCAAATACTTATAAAAACAGGTCGTTTACTGGCCGTTTGCGGCGTTGCAACACATCAGCATCGCATTACCTTGCTCCGAGGGTCAAAAATACAGTAAAATCCGCCCCTTTCGTTTTCGCGCAAACTGTTTACCTGTCAACAGTTTAGGGGTCAACAGATTAGGGCGCGGCATCCGAGTCAATAGGACAAAAACCCATGGTAGTCATTCGTTTAGCGCGCGGCGGCGCCAAAAAGCGTCCGTTTTTCAACGTCGTGGTGGCCGATCAAATCCGCCCCCGCGACGGTCGTTTTATCGAGCGTATCGGATTTTACGACCCCAAGGCGCCTCAAGGGCGGGAAACCTTTCGTTTGAACCGCGAGCGCTTGGCGTATTGGCAATCGAAGGGCGCGCAGCCGTCGACAACCGTCTCTCGTCTGGCCAAGCAGTTCGCCAAGGTGCAAGGACAAGCGCCGGTTGAGCAAAAAGCCGCCTGAGAAACTGGTGGAAATGGGGCGCGTCATCGCCCCGTTTGGCATTAAGGGTTGGATCAAGGTTCAGCCGGTGTGGTTGGACGGAGAGAGCGCCGCGAGCTTAATGCTTTACCCAACCTGGTGGCTCGAAAGCAACGGCGGCTGGCACGAGTACCCAGTCGAACACGCGCAAGTGCAAGGTGCCGCCGTGGTGGCCAAACTTGCCGGGTGTGAAGATCGCGAAGCGGCAGCTGGTTACAAAGGCCGTGTGGTGGCCGTAGCGCGGGAAGCTTTTCCGCCGGCGAAAAAAGGCGAGTTTTACTGGGCCGATTTGATCGGGCTCAGGGTCAAGAATAACGAGGGGCTGGATTTCGGCGTAGTGCAATCGATGCTCGAAACCGGCGCCAATGCAGTGATGGTGGTAAGGAACGATAAGCAACAAGCAGTGGAAAGCGAAGAACGGTTAATCCCGTTCATCGCCGAAGTGGTGAAGCGGGTAGATGCAGCCGCGGGTGTGATCGAGGTCGAGTGGGGGGCGGATTACTGATGCTCCAAATTGATGTGATCACGCTGTTCCCCGAAATGTTCGACGCGATTACCGAGTCGGGCATCACGGGCAGGGCGCGCGAACGCAGGGCGTATCAGTTTTTGCCGTGGAATCCGCGCGATTTCGCGGCGAACACCCACCGTACGGTGGACGATCGGCCCTACGGCGGCGGCCCCGGCATGGTGATGATGGTGGAGCCGCTCACAAAGGCAATCTGCGCCGCGCGGCAGCGGCAGGTAAGCGCGGGTGTGCGCAAACCGCGCGTGATCTACCTCTCGCCGCAGGGTATGTTGTTGACGCATGAGAAAGTGATGTCGTTGGCCTCGGAGCAAGGCATGGTGCTGCTGGCGGGGCGTTACGAAGGGGTGGACGAGCGTTTAATCGCACGCCAGATCGATGAAGAAATCTCGATAGGAGATTTCGTGATGTCTGGCGGTGAAGTGGCAGCGATGGCGTTGATGGACGCGGTGATTCGGCAGTTGCCCGGCGTTTTGGGCGATGCGGGTTCCGCAGCGCAGGATTCGTTTGTGGGCGGGCTCTTGGATTGCCCGCACTACACACGGCCGGAAGTGTATGACGGGTTGGCGGTGCCAGCGGTGTTGATGTCGGGCAACCATGCGGATATCGCGCGCTGGCGCTTAAAGCAGTCGCTGGGCAGAACGCATGAACGCCGGCCGGATTTGCTGCACCAGCGCGGCATGAGCGCAGCCGAGCGCAAGTTGTTGGATGAATACTTGAAAGAACATCGTTAGAAGGAGCAGTACCATGAACCTGATACAAACACTCGAACAAGAAGAAATCGCGCGCTTAAGCAACAATGGCAAGAAATTGCCTAACTTCGCGCCCGGCGACACCGTGGTGGTGAACGTCAACGTGGTCGAAGGCGAGCGCAAACGCGTGCAAGCCTACGAAGGCGTGGTGGTCGCCAAGCGTAACCGCGGGCTCAACTCCAATTTCATCGTGCGCAAAATTTCCTCGGGCGAGGGTGTCGAGCGTACCTTCCAGACCTACTCGCCGCTGATCGCCAGCATTGAATTAAAGCGCCGCGGCGACGTGCGCCGCGCCAAGCTTTACTACCTGCGCCAGCGCACCGGCAAGGCCGCGCGCATCAAGGAAAAGCTGGTGGCGAAGGAAGCGGCGGTGCCGGATATGCTGCCGGAGGCGCCGGCGGAAGAGGCGAAGAAGTAAGCGCATTTCGTTGTCGGTTGAAATAAAAAACGCCCGGACAAGTCCGGGCGTTTTTATTTTTGCAGCACGCCTAACCTTCTGCCTCGTAAATTGTTTCGATATGTGCCTGTGATTGAGACCGATCGACGGTCCGCGCATTTGAGTTCCGGCGCCGTGCGGAAAAGAATTCGTCTTTTGCTTCCCACAATATCCAGATTTTTTTCACTCGCGAATTGTTTTTGTAGTTAACGACAATGTAATTTTCCCCAGAAATTACTGCGGACTGATTTATGGTTAGTCCGGAGTCCTTGCAAATTTTTACCTCCCAACGCTTGTTGAAACGCGCAAGATCTGCGTGACGTAAGCCGCGAGTGAAGGTGCGGCAATGTTGGATGATAGAGGTCTCGATTTTTTCGGACAGGTCGCGCGCTACTACACCTGCGGAAGGCGCCTTGAAGCCGTACTCATCGAAGACAGGGGTAATCTTGTCGTAAAGATTCTTTAGCTTGAGGAATGCCGACTTTACGGCAAGAACAATTCCCTCCTTTTCATCCTCGCTGAGAGGTTCTTTGGGGGGGTATTTTTGTTCAAAGACATCCAATTGAATTTGTTGTTGGTCGCGCATTTCTACCTTCCCTTTGGTAATACCAAGCGCCAAATAACAACAATAAAAACAAACACTTGAATTATATGGCTATTCTAATGTCCTGGCCAAAAAACCTGAAAACGGTCTGCGTAGGCCGGGAGCAGCGTAGCGTATCCCGCCTTTCGTGAATGCGCGCGAATGTCGGGATACGCTGCGCTACTCCCGACCTACACACTTAGGCGATCACGGTCACGGTTTTTTGCCGCGGGTCGATTTCAACGGTGGCACCGTTAGGTATCGCCGCCGTGATGTCCGCATCAAACCCCGCCAGCAGCGGCACATCGCCCAGCGCCGCGCCCTGCGCGATGATGGGGTTCACCGAGTTCAACACGATCGCCAGCGGCACCACGCCGCGTGCGTGCATTTCGTGCAGCATCCACGCAGTGGCGACGCCACCCTTGGCGGTTTCCAGCACCAGAATTTTGCCGAAGTAGGATAGCCCGGCGAGTTTGTGCGCGGGGCGCGAGAATATGCCAGCGTTGCGGTCAAGATCGTAGCGTGCGGAGAATCCGTCTTTGGCGACCAGCGCTATGCCGCGCACGCCTCGGCCCATGGCGTGTTGGGCGTGAAATACTTTGTTGCTCATTTGAGTTTCCCTGTCGCCGCGGCTTCGACACACGCTTGCATCGAGGCGATCATCGGCTGATAACCATAACCGCCGAGGATGTTGACGAGCTTGGCGCTGTTGGTGGCAAGCCGCTTCCAGCCGTGCGCGTCGGCCATTTCTCGCGCGTACGATTGGTAAAAGCACATGCCGGAGAGCACGGTGCCGCCGGCGGTTTCGATAATTTCCGTATAGCCCATGCGGTCGCAATCGGGTTTGACCTGCGGGCTGGTGATGGCGAGCAGCGGCACTTTGAACTGGCGGCCTTCGCACAGCGCGGCGACTTCGCGCAGCTCCAGCAAGCTTAGTTGCGGCGCCGAGAACACCACCACATCAACTTCATCGGTGACGTGGTATGACTGTTGTAATGCTTCGATATCCGCACGCGTCACGCGGTGCGTGGGCAAGCCCGCCGGCGCGACATCGGCATAACGCGAAGCTTCCGGCGTAAGCCCCACCAAGTGATACAACGCCGTCGATCCAAAACTCGCCATCGCCGCGCCGAAGTGTTTGAGTGCATCGGAGCCGGGTGCTCCTTCGATACCTTCGATCACCGGCACCGCCCAGTAGTTGCCCGCAAGCCGCCCGATCACGCCGCCCAGCGCGCCCCATTCGTTGAGTGTCGCCGGCGTGTACTCAACGCGCACATGCAAGGTCGCGCGCCGGCAGTCGGGCAAATGAAAGCCGTAGCGCGGCGTGCGCCCGGTGAGGCCCGCGGCCAGCGCCGAGGGGCCACCCTCGAAATTGGAGCGCGCGCCGCACACCGAGTTGGAATAAATCACCACGCCGGTGTCGCCATACGCGACATGCTCGTTGCGCGTGGCAGGCTGTACCGTTTGATAGTTGATGCAGGTGTTGGTCATCAGCACGCCGAGTTTCACAAACGCGGCGATTGCGCGCTCCTCCAGCGTGAGCATCGCCTTGGTGTGGCGCAAAAACGCGGCCTTGGCGAAATCGGTGCCGCGCGGGTCGGTAATCGTCGGGATGCGCACACGGCGGCGGCCGTTTTTTTCGGCGGCCAAGGCTTCGAGCCACTGTACGCCGGCTTCGCCCAGGCTTTCGGTGTCGGCCATGATGTGCGCTTGGGTTACCGGCACAAAATCCGCCGCGCCGAAAAAATCGCCCACCATGATTTGGTGCTGCAATGCTTTTTGCGGCACTGGCCCTTGTTTGCCGGCGAGGATGTCTTGTTCTTCGTCGTTGAGTTTCATATATCGATGATGCTGTTACTGTGCGCTCATTGTGCTATATCGCCTTTCCACAAATCGCTAAGATACTCGTGCTCGCGCGTATCGAGCCAACTCACACGATACTCCACTGGCGTGTCGTTGTAAGTGTAGGCGACACGTCTTATCACCAATGCTGGCGTTTGCGCGGTAAACCCCAACACTTTGGCAGCGACAGGCGGCGCGATTTCCGCCGACAACCGCTCGCTGATGCGTATCACGTTAATGCTGAAGCGCGCTTGGTACAAGCCGTAAATCGTGCCTTCGCGCGCGGTGTAGATTTTTTCTGTGAGGCCCTTGAACATCGGCGCGGGCACGGTGACGCTGTCGAAAATCACCGGCTTGCCGCCAAGCTTTAACGCATTTTCCACGCGCAGCACCGGCGTGCCCGCGCCGATGTTGAGCGCCGCG
>VGIF01000017.1 GCA_016868015.1 Betaproteobacteria bacterium | reverse complement strand
TGCCTTTTAGCATGCCTGCAACATCCATCGCAAGTTCACGGGACTCGACGACACAAGGCCCGGCTATGAGAAAAAGCGGTTTATCTAGTCCCGCCTCAAATCCACACAACTTCATCGCAAGCGCCTAAGCAATGCTCTGCAACGGCTCATTCGCCGCTGCCTCATTAGGCTTGGCGTTGGTAATCGCCGCCTGCACAAACGCCTTGAACAGCGGATGCCCCGCGCGCGGCGTCGAGGTGAATTCAGGATGAAACTGACACGCCACGAACCACGGATGGTCTTGCAACTCGATCATTTCGCACAAGCCGTCTTTGGCGGACACCGCGCTCACGCGCAAGCCGGCGTCTTTGATGCGCCCTAGATAATGATTGTTGACCTCATAACGGTGTCGATGACGCTCGCTGATTTGCGACGAGCCGTAAATACGCCGCGCCAAAGAATCGGCTTCCAGTACGCACGCTTGCCCGCCTAGGCGCATGGTGCCGCCCAAGTCGGATTGTTCGCTGCGTTGCTCCACGCGACCGTCGCGCTCCTGCCATTCGGTGATCAGCGCGATCACCGGGTGCGGGGTTTGCGGATCAAACTCGGTGCTGTGTGCGCCCTCCAAGCCGGCCATGTTACGAGCGTATTCGATCACCGCGAGTTGCATGCCCAGACAAATGCCCAAGTACGGCACATTGTTCTCGCGCGCGTGGCGAATGGCCATCATCTTGCCTTCAACGCCACGCTTGCCGAAACCGCCCGGCACCAAAATCGCGTTCATGCGGGTCAGGCACTCGGTGCCGCTTTTTTCAATGTTTTCCGAATCGATATAATGGATTTTGATGCGCGCGCCGGTGTGGATACCCGCGTGCACCAAGGCCTCGGACAGCGATTTATAAGATTCGGTCAGATCGACATACTTGCCCACCAGTGCGATGTTCACCTCGCGCAGCGGGTGCTCGAGCTTATAAATCAAATTGTCCCAACTCGACAGATCCGCCGGCTTCGGATCGAAATTAAGATGGCGGCAAACAATTTGATCCAAATGCTGCGCGTGCAGCATGCCGGGTATCTTGTAAATGCTGTCAGTGTCCACCGCGGAGATTACCGCTTCGGACAACACATTGGTGAACAACGCGATTTTGCGCCGTTCGTCGTCAGGCAACGGCCGGTCGGCACGGCACAGCAGAATATCCGGCTGAATACCGATCTCGCGCAACTCCTTCACCGAGTGCTGAGTCGGCTTGGTTTTGATCTCGCCCGCCGAGGCGATGTACGGCACCAGCGTGAGATGGATGTAGCACACATTACCGCGCCCCAGTTCGATGCCCATCTGACGGATCGCTTCCAGGAACGGCAACGACTCGATATCGCCTACCGTGCCGCCCACTTCGACGATCGCGACTTCGGCATCGCCCGCGCCGCGGCGGATGAACAACTTAATCTCGTCGGTAATGTGTGGAATCACCTGCACCGTGCCGCCGAGGTAATCGCCGTGGCGCTCCTTGCGGATCACGCTTTCGTAGATTTGGCCAGTGGTGAAATTGTTGCGCTTACCCATCCGGGCATTGATGAAGCGCTCGTAGTGACCCAGGTCGAGATCGGTTTCCGCACCGTCGTCGGTGACAAACACCTCGCCGTGCTGGAACGGGCTCATGGTGCCGGGATCCACATTGATGTAGGGATCCAACTTCAACATGGTCACTTTGACGCCGCGCGATTCGAGGATGGCGGCAAGAGAAGCGGCAGAGATACCTTTGCCTAGTGAGGAGACGACACCACCAGTTACAAAGATATATTTAGTCATTGCATATTTAGCCGTTTTCCTATTCTAGCGCAAAATCAAAACGGCTCCAACTGAAATTTGTGCACCGACCCAGCGCTAACTCGGCGCGGATTTTTCTTTGGCGAGATACAGCCAAGTCTCCACCACGGTGTCCGGGTTAAGCGACAAACTGCCGATGCCCTCCTCCACCAGCCACTGCGCGAGGTCGGGATGATCCGACGGCCCTTGGCCGCAGATGCCCACGTACTTGCCCGCCTTGCGGCACGCCTGGATCGCCAAATGCAGCATGTGTTTCACCGCCGGGTCGCGCTCATCAAAACCTTCCGCGATGATGCCGGAGTCGCGGTCGAGCGCCAGCGTCATCTGCGTCATGTCGTTGGAGCCGATGGAAAAGCCGTCGAAATGCTCCAAGAACTGATCCGCCAACACCGCATTGGACGGGATTTCGCACATCATCACCACCTTAAGCCCATTGGCGCCGCGTGTGAGCCCGTTGGCCGCCAGCAGCTCGAGCACTTGTTTGCCTTCGGCAACGGTACGCACGAACGGCACCATGATTTCCACGTTGGTGAGCCCCATTTCATCGCGCACTTTTTTCAAGGCGCGGCATTCGAGTTCGAACGATTTGCGAAAGCTATCCGCGATATACCGCGAGGCGCCTCGAAAACCGAGCATCGGGTTTTCCTCATGCGGTTCGTACTTGTTGCCGCCGGTCAAACTGGAATACTCGTTAGATTTAAAATCGGACAAGCGCACGATCACCGGCTTGGGCCAGAACGCGGCACCTAAAGTAGCGACCCCCTCGACCAACTTTTCAACATAAAACGCCACCGGGTCTTTGTAGCCTGCAGCGTGTTCTTGCACCGCGGATTTCAAATCCGCCGGCAGATCGGGATAGGCCAGCACCGCCTTGGGATGCACGCCGATCATGCGCGCGATAATGAATTCCAGCCGCGCGAGTCCCACGCCTTCATTGGGCAAGCGCCGAAACTCAAACGCCAATTCGGGATTACCCACGTTCATGGTGATCTTCACCGGCGATTTGGGCATGGCGTCAAGCGACAAATCGAGCACTTCAACCTCGAGTTTGCCGCGATACACAAACCCCGTATCACCTTCAGCGCACGACACCGTCACCTCACGCCCGTCTTTTAGCACCTGCGTCGCGTCGCCACAGCCCACCACCGCCGGCACCCCGAGTTCACGCGCGATAATCGCGGCGTGGCAGGTGCGCCCGCCGCGATTGGTGACAATGGCGCAAGCGCGCTTCATCACCGGCTCCCAATCCGGGTCGGTCATGTCGGTCACCAGCACATCGCCTTCGCGCACGCGATCCATCTCGGATGCATCACTCACCAGACGCACCCGCCCGCTGCCCACGCGCTGGCCGATCGCGCGTCCGGTGGCCAGTACTTCCGAGCGCTGCTTTAGGCGATAACGGCGCAGGGTGTCCAACTTTTCGCTCGCCTTTACCGTTTCCGGCCTAGCTTGCAGAATGTAGAGTTGGCGTCCAGGCCGTCGCGTCCCCATTCGATATCCATCGGGCGTTGGTAGTGTTGCTCGATAATCATCGCGTAGCGCGCGAGGGTTTCGACTTCGGCATCGGAAATCGAAAACTGCTTGCGCTCGGCCTCAGGCACCGGCTCGGTCTTCACCGAACGGCCCGCCTGGCGCGAGACGTCGTAGACCATGCGCACCGCCTTGCTGCCCAGGCCACGGCGCAGGATCGCCGGGCGATTTTCCTTGAGCCCCCGTTTATAAACATAGAACTCATCGGGATTGACTTGGCCTTGCACCACGGTTTCACCCAAGCCGTAGGCCGAGGTAATGAACACGACTTGATCAAAGCCCGACTCGGTGTCGATGGCGAACATCACCCCGCTCGCGCCCAAATCGCTGCGCACCATGCGTTGCACCGCCGCCGACAGCGCCACGCCGTCATGCACATAGCCCTTGTGCACGCGATACGAAATCGCGCGATCGTTGTAAAGCGAAGCGAACACATGCTTGACGGCATGGAGCAGGTTGTCCAACCCATGCACGTTCAAAAACGTTTCTTGCTGGCCGGCGAACGAGGCATCGGGCATGTCTTCGGCGGTGGCCGAGGAGCGCACCGCAAACGTCACGTCCGCACCGGCCTCATTTTCCAAGCGCGTGTACGCATCGCTGATTGCCTTGAACAATGCGCCCTGAAATGGCTGCGCCACGATTAAGCCGCGTATTTCCTTGCCCGCAGCGGCAAGCGCCGTCACGTCATCGACGTTCAATTGCGCCAAGCGCGCCTCGATGCGTCTATCCAGACCGTCTTGCGCCAGAAATCGCGATAGGCGTGAGCCGTGGTCGCAAATCCACCGGGCACACGCACGCCAGCGCTGGACAAATGGCCTATCATTTCGCCCAACGAAGCGCTTTTGCCGCCGACGATGCCAACGTCGGTCATGCGTAGCGCTGCCAGATCGAGCACATAGTCGGATGCAGCCATGGTCACATTTCCAATAGGTCAGATTGTTGTAAGTCGTTCGGGCCACCAAACACCGGTATATTATCCAAAATGCCGCATCGCAGCATCATCACCCAATCGCCACCGCCATGAGCAATAACCAGCGCAGCGCTTTTTTTGTCTCCGATCGCACCGGCATTACCGCGGAAATGCTCGGCCACAGCCTGCTCACCCAATTCGACGATTTGATGTTGAAGGAAACCACGCTGCCCTTTATCGACAGTCTGGAAAAGGCACAAGAGGCGGTGCAGCGCATCAACCAAGCCGCCCGCGCGGATGGCGTACGCCCCATCATCATCAGCACGCTCGCCAACACTGAAATTGCCGCCGCAGTCGGCAAGGCCAACGCGTTATTTCTCGAATGCTTTCAAATTTTCATTTCGCCGCTGGAAAACGAACTCGGCAAACGCGCGTCACACGAAATCGGCCGCACGCATAACGTCAACGATATCGTCAACTACTACCGGCGCATCGAATCGGTGAACTACACCTTGTCGCACGACGACGGCGCCACCACGCGCGACTTATCGGAAGCCGATGTTATTTTGGTCGGCGTCTCGCGCTGCGGCAAAACGCCGACGTGTTTGTATCTGTCGATGCAATTCGGTATCCGCGCCGCGAACTACCCGTTGATCCCCGAGGATTTCGAAGACCGCCAACTGCCCAAAACGCTACGCCCGCTGCACGACAAGCTCTATGGACTAACCATCGCGCCGATGCGCCTGCAAAGCATACGCAACGAACGCCGTCCCAACAGCAGCTACTCGCAACTGGACAACTGCGAACGCGAAGTACGCGAAGCCGAAGCGCTGATGAAACGCGAAAACATTCCCTTTCTGGATGCCACACGCAAATCAGTGGAGGAACTCGCCACGACGATCATGCAGCAGGCAAAGCTGGAGCGGCGCATCTACTAGGCGTTGAGAGTCCACAGTTGGGCGCAACGTGCCATTGGGCATACGCATTACACATGCGCAGGTTCTACGCCGCATGCCCAACCCTTAACCCGGAATCCTCAACTCCCAACTGATTTTACTACCTGCCTAACCCGCTCAAACAAACATACCGCCGCCGCCGCGGCCACGTTTAACGACTCGGTGGCACGGCTCATCGGGATCGAGATTGACTCATGCGCGCATTGCGCCAAATCCGGCGACACGCCCGCGCCTTCGTTGCCGAACACCAGCGCGACTTTTGCCGTGAGATCGCAATCGAACACACTACGCGCGGCGTCAACCCGCGTCGCCAGCACGCGGCCGGGAAACGCACGCGCAGCCGCAATCAATTCCACACGCTCGTAAATCTCGACGCTAAAATGCGCCCCCATCGCTGCCCGCAACACGCGCGGCGACCATGCATTGACTGACTGGCTTGAGAGGAAAATTTGCTTTATGCCTGCAGCCGCGCAAGTACGCAGTATCGAGCCCAGGTTGCCGGGATCTTGCAAGTCTTCCAGCATCACACAGCTGTCGAGCACCGTCGGCACACCATCGCGGCGCGGCGTTTGGATCGCCGCGATGACACCGGTGGGCGTTGCCACCGAAGACAACTGTCGGAACAAACCGTCGCTCAACAAAAGCGGCGCGGCATCGGGAATCTTGCCCAGCAACGCCTGAATTTCAGGATTCCGCGCGCCGTCGCGATTTAACACGATATGCCATGGCACGCCGTAACGCGCTTGATAGGCTTGCAGCAAGTGCACGCCATCGAGCAAGGACATCCCCGCCAGTTTGCGTTCGCGCGAAGAGTGCGCAAGCCTCAACAACGCTTTGAACTGCGAATTGTCTGCGGAAGTAATGAGCTTCAATGCCGTTTCAAGCTTCTAATCCAGCGCGCAGGTTCTGAACCCGGCCAGCACATCACGCCGATCCGGCGTATAAAAATTGCGCCAAGTATTGCGCAACAAACCCGCGCTCGTCGCATAACAACCGCCGCGCAGCACCTTGTGGTTGCCAAACCACGGCTCTGAATACTCCTTATAGGGATCACACACGAACCCGGGGTATGGATTGAACCAATCTCTTGTCCATTCCCACGTGTTGCCGAACATTTGCCGCACGTCCCACGCACTATCGCCCGCGGCATGAGCATGCACGCTCACTGTGCGGCCGGCGCCGCCAAACAAGTTGGCCAGTGCGGTGCTGGGTGGCGCATCGCCCCACGGATAGCGGCGCTTGCGCGTGCGTTCTCCTGGTGCGGTGGAAGCTGCAAACTCCCACTCCATCTCGCTCGGTAAGCGGCGCTCGGCCCAGCGACAATAGGCTTGCGCTTCGTACCAGTTGACATGGATCACGGCGGCGTCCGGATCAAGCGCAATCCACTCCCGATTAACTTTTTCAAAAATTTGATCTGTTTCGATTTTCCAATAAAGCGGCAGATCGGCTTGCGCGTGCTTGCGCCACTGCCAGCCCGCCTCGCACCACAGTTCTCGGCGCATATAACCGCCATCGCGCACGAATGCCGCAAACTGCGAATTACTCACCGCCGTGCGCGCCATTTGAAACGGCTTGACCTCGACCTCGTGCGCCCATTTTTCATTGTCGAATACAAAGCCGACCTCAGGTGTGGCGCCTAGCATAAAACGGCCGCCAGCGATCATAGCGTCACCATGGAGCTTTTCGTCAACACACGGGGCAACGTGCGTCAGCGCCTCGCCAGACTCATAGCCATGCGTTTGCAGCGTGTAAATAAACGCCTCATTGTGCATGTCCTCGTGGAACACCGCGAGCTGTACAAAATAGCGCATGTGCTCGGATGGTCCTTCACGCCGCAGCCGTTCGAAAATCGCCGCTTGCACCTTCTCCAAGTACGCGAGGGTGGCCTCGGGCGGCGGTAAGGCAAGCCGCCAGCGTTCAGCGTGCGGCACGATGGCGGAGTTATACAGCACGTCGACTCCTTCGGTCATGGGAGGAGCAACCGAACCATCGGCGCGGTATCTCAAACACCAGTATTCATGAAACCAGCCAACATGGCCGATTTCCCATAGCGGCGGATTAACGATCGCGAGATAGGGACCGAGCCACTGGTTCGCCGGCAACACTCGTGCATAACTCAAGGTGCGCGCACGCGCCTGCCCGAGCATGCATCGCAACGCCCCTGCGTCGGGAGATTGGGATGACAAAAATAAAAACGTTGACAAAAGCGTATGACACGTTTGTTATAGTTGTTATTAGTTTAACCCTGATTATCGCCAATGAAAATCGCACTCGTCACGCCGGCGCCGGCGCGCGCGCGCAACGGCAATCGCGGCACCGCAGTGCGCTGGGCCGGCATGTTGCGCGAATTGGGCCACAAGGTTTCCCTGCAAGTCGATTGGGACGGCCGGCCCGCCGACCTGCTGCTCGCGCTGCACGCGCGCCGCAGCCACGGCTCGATTCGCAACTTCGCGGTATGCTGCCCCGATCAGCCGATCGTGCTGGCGCTGACCGGCACCGATTTATACCGCGATATCCGCCACGACCCCGAAGCGCAAGCCTCCCTGCCGCTCGCCAGGCGCATGATCGTGCTGCAGGACATGGGCTTGCTTGAACTGGCGCCGGCGTTGCGGCGCAAAACTTATGTGGTTTTCCAGTCGGCGCAAACGGTGAAAAAACCGCCGCCTTTGAAATCGTGTTTCGAAGTGGTCGTCAGCGGCCACTTGCGCGAGGAGAAAGACCCGTTTCGCGCGGTGGCGGCGCTCACCCACCTGCCGCCGCATAGCCGCATCCGCGTCACCCACATCGGCGGTGCCTTGTCGCCCGCGCTGGCGCGAGAAGCGCAAGCCTGGATGAAGCGCGAGCCGCGCTATCGCTGGCTGGGCGAGGTCAGCCACGGCAAGGCGCTGGGATTGCTCGCGCGCAGCCGTTTGATGGTGATCAGTTCGCGCATGGAAGGTGGCGCCAACGTGGTCAGCGAAGCGCTGGCGAACCGGGTACCGGTGATCGCTTCGCGCATTTCCGGCAACATCGGCATGCTGGGGCGCGACTACGTGGGCTACTATCCAACGGAAGATGAAAAGGCGCTGGCCAAGCTGCTCGCGCGCGCACAAGCCGAGCCCGCCTTTTTGCGCCACCTTGCCGCGCAATGCCGTGCACGCAAGCCGTTCACCGCGCACGCGATGGAACGTGCGGCACTTCGACGCGCGCTCGACGGTATATCGTAAATATTTGATTTAAAACAACTTTTTTATCGGCGCATAACTGCGCCGATGCGCCGGTGAGACGCCGTGTTCGCCCAGGGCGGCCAGGTGCAGCGCCGTGCCGTAGCCTTTGTGTAAGTCAAAGCGATAGTGCGGATATTGCGCATGTAGCCGCAGCATGTCGCGATCACGTGCCACTTTAGCGAGTATCGACGCGGCTGAAATCGCCGGCTCTTTTGAATCGCCTTTGACGGTGGCGCGCGCCGGCATGCTCACGTTTGGACAGTGCAGGCCATCGACCAGAATTTGCCGCGGTTCGGTTGCAAGACGCTGAACCGCGCGCCGCATCGCCAGCAAGCTTGCCTGCAAAATATTGATGGCATCGATTTCGTCCACGCTCGCGCTGGCAATGGCCCATGCCTTGGCGTTTTGCCGGATTACATCGAATAAGGCTTCGCGTTTCGCCGCTGTGAGTTTTTTGGAGTCCGCGAGTCCGGCGACGGGCTTGGCGGGATCGAGGATCACCGCGGCCGCGTACACCGGCCCCGCCAGCGGCCCGCGCCCTGCTTCATCCACGCCGGCGATCCATATCGGCCTCATGTTCTCTTGCGCTCGAGATAAGGCATCACCGCGTCCGCGGCTTTTTGTGCATTGTTTTGTTTTAAATCAGCGAGCATGCGTGCAAAGCGCTCGCTGATACGCTGCCGGCGTGGCGCATCGTTTAACAGATCAATCACCGCTTGCGCCAACGCCTGCGGCGTTGCCGCTTCCTGCAGAAGTTCCGGCACCACGGCTTCGTTGGCCAGAATATTCGGCAACCCGACGAACTTGAGATAACCGCGGCGCTTGATCATCCATGCGCTGATACGCGGCATGCGATAGGTGATCACCATCGGGCGCTTTAACAGCGCGGTTTCCAGGGTCGCGGTGCCCGACGCAAGCAACACCACATCGGCCGCCGCCATCGCATCGTGCGAGCGGCCCTCCAGCAATTGAATGTTCACGCCAGGCTCGCGCTGCAGCGCGGCTTCAAATAGCGCACGTGTCGGCGGATTAATCAGTGGTGCCACAAAACGCGCGCCGGGCACCGCTGCCGCAATGCGCTTGGCCGTGGCCACCATCAAATCCGCCATGGCTTTTAACTCGATGACGCGGCTACCCGGCAACAGCGCGATGACCGGCACTTCAGCGGCAAGGCCAAGCGACGCACGCACCGCGGCTTGATCGGGATAATCCGCCAACAGATCGGCCAGCGGATGCCCGACATAACTAACCGGTATGCCCGCTTTTTCGTACAGCGGCGGCTCGAACGGAAACAGGGCCAGCACGTGGTCCACCGCTTGTTTGATGAAATGAATGCGTTCGCCGCGCCATGCCCAAATCGACGGGCTGACATAATGGATGGTGCTGATGCCGGCGGCCCTGAACTTGAATTCCACGCCCAAATTAAAGTCCGGCGCGTCGATGCCGATAAACACCTGCGGCCGCGTGCGCAAAAAATGCCGCGTAATGCCGCGGCGGATGCGCGCAATCTCCGGCAGATGACGCAACACCTCGACGTAACCGCCGACCGAGAGTTTTTCGCAAGGGTAAAGCGCCTTGACCCCTGCGGCGATCATGCGCGGGCCGGCAATGCCTTCGAATTGCAAATCGGGCCGGCGCGCTTTTAGCGCTTCGACCAAATGCGCGCCGAGTAAATCGCCCGAGGCTTCGCCGGCCACCAGCCCCACGGTCATGGCTTGCGGCGCCGGCGCGCTCGGCATTTAGCGGATGATGCCGCGGCCCGGCACCGTTAAAAAATCGATCAGCGGCTGCACTTCGGGACAGGCGCCGACGTGTTGCCCCAGTTCCGCCAAGGCCTGCTCCACCGTGTTTCCGTCGCGAAACACCGTTTTGTAGGCGCGCTTTAGCTCGTTGATGGTGTCGGCACCAAAGCCGCGGCGCTTCAGACCTTCACTGTTGATGCCAAAGGGCTTGGCGGGATTGCCGGAGGCGGTCACATACGGCGGAATGTCTTTAAACACCACCGACGAGCCCGCGGTAATCACGTGTGCGCCGATGCGGCAAAACTGATGTACGCCGGTAAAACCGCCGAGGATCGCATGATCACCGATGGTCACGTGCCCCGCCAGTTGCGCGTTGTTGGCCATGATCACGTTGTTGCCGACCTGGCAATCGTGTGCAAGATGCACATAAGCCATGATCCAGTTGCCGTTGCCCAGGCGCGTGACGCCGCCGTCTTGCACGGTGCCGGTATTGAACGTGCAAAACTCGCGGATGGTGTTGTTGTCGCCGATTTCCAGCCGCGTCGGTTCGTTGTTGTATTTTTTATCCTGCGGCATTTCGCCCAGCGAAGTGAACTGAAAAATGCGGTTGTTGGCGCCGATGCGCGTGTGCCCGGTGATCACCACGTGCGGCCCGATGCACGTAGCGGCGCCGATTTGCACGTGCGGTCCGATGATCGAATACGGCCCCACTTCGACATCGCCCGCCAATTGCGCGGCGCTATCGACGATCGCGGTGGCGTGGATACGGGACATACGTAAGTATTTGATTTAATTGACTATTTTTGCAAGTCACGTTTGGCGCACAACAGCTCCGCTTCGGCCACCAATTCGCCATCGACCTTGGCCTGCGCTTGAAACCGCCACACCCCGCGCATTTGCCGCAACAACGTCACATGCAGATGCAAGGTATCACCGGGCAGCACCGGTTTTTTAAAGCGCGCACCGTCGATACCGACAAAGTAATACAGCGACTTCTCGTCCGGTTTTTCGTTGGAGGTAAAAAACGACAAAATCAGCGCCGCTTGCGCCAGCGCTTCGATGATCAGTACCCCGGGCATCACCGCATAATGCGGGAAATGCCCGCTAAAAAACGGTTCGTTGATGGTGACGTTTTTCAGCGCGCAAATGTCCTTGCCCGGCTCGCAGCTCAACACCTTGTCGACCAGCAAAAACGGAAAACGGTGCGGCAAATATTCCAGCACCTCATGAATATTCAGTTGCGTCATGCTCCCTTCCTTTCCAACTGCGCCAGGCGTTTTTCGAGTTGTTTCACCTGCTGCACCAATTCGTCGAGGTGGCGTATCTGCACGGCGTTGCGGCGCCAAAGCCGCGTGTCCTCGAACGGATAGCTGCCGCTGTAGCTGCCCGCCTTGGTGATAGATTTTGTGATCATCGTCTTGCCGCCGATTTCCACGTCATCGGTAATCGTCAAGTGCCCGGAAATGCCCACCGCGCCGCCGATGCGGCAGCGCTTGCCGATGCGCGTACTGCCGGCGATGCCGGTACACGCGGCAATCGCCGTATGCGCGCCCACGCGCACGTTATGCGCGATCATGATGAGGTTATCCAGCCGCACGCCCTGTTCGATCACGGTGTCCTCGATCGCGCCACGGTCGACCGTGGTATTGGCGCCGATTTCGACATCGTCGCCGATGATCGCGCGGCCGACTTGCGGCACCTTGAGCCAATGCCCGCCGTCGTCACCCTGCTCCCATGCATTACCAAAACCGTCGGCGCCCACCACCACCCCTGAATGCAATTGGCAGCGCTCGCCCACGCGGCAGCCGTGATACAACACCACACCGGGCCACAAGCGCGTGCGCGCGCCCACGGTGGCGCCTACGCCCACGTACGCATGCGCGCCGATAACGGCGCCTTCACCGATGCGTGCGCCGTCCCCGATCACCGCATAAGGCCCGACACTGGCATTGGGTTCAAGTGTCGCGCCCGCATGCACACTCGCCAAGGCGTGCACGCCCGGCGCGGGCAGCGGAGTGGGATGCAGCAGCGCGGCGACGCGCGCGAAATAAGCATGCGGATTCGCGCATGCAATACGCGGCAACGCGGTCGCGTCGCGGTGGCGCGTGGCGAGGATCACCGCGCCGGCTCGGCTCGCGTGCAACTGCGCTAAAAATCGCTCATGCATCAAAAAGGCGATGGCGCGGTTGTCGGCGCTTTCCAAGGTGGCCACGTTTTCAACACGGGTTTGCGCATCGCCGAGCACTTCGCCGCCGAGCGCGCGCGCAAGATCTCCGAGCGTGAGCGCCGTCATGACACGCCTCCCGTGAAATAGGCCACGGCATGCGCGCCCGAACGCGGGGTGGCGCCGCGCATGGGTTCGTTATTTGCCGGCAAGTGCTTTGAGCACCCGGTCGGTGATATCAACCCGCGAACTGCGATATACCGCCTCTTGTACGATGAGGTCGAATTTTTCGCTCTCCGCGATCTGGCGGATGATTTTGTTGGCGCGTTCGAGCAAGGCGCCCAGCTCCTGATTGCGCCGCAGGTTCAAATCCTCCTGAAACTCGCGCTGCATACGCTGCAACTCCAGGCTTTGCCGCGATAACTCCTGCTCGCGATTGCGGCGGTCGCCCTCGCTCATGGTAATCACGTTCTTTTCGAACTGCGCCTGCAAGCTCTTGATCTGCCCTTCGCGGCGCTGAATCTCCTGCAGCCGCGGCTGAAACTCCTTTTCCAAACGCTTACTCGCCTGGTCCGCCGGCGCGGATTCGCGGTTGATGCGCTCGGCGTCGATAAAACCGATTTTAAGTTCAGCAGCCTGCGCGCTCCCCGCCAACAACACGAATAACGCCAGTAGATACCGCATTCCCCATATCGAGAAAGTCATACGATTCACCCTGTTCCTCGACCGGCGCTAGAACGCACCGCCGAATGTAAACTGAAACCGCTGTTTCCGGTCGCCGTCTTTGCTGGAAAGCGGCGCCGCTATCACAAACTTAAGCGGGCCAAATGGCGATACCCAACCCAGCGACATGCCGGTCGAATAGCGCAATCCGCTGGAAAATGTATTGTAATTGTTGGCCAAACCGGCAATCGCCGTGGCCTTGGGATCGTACACGGTACCGGCATCGAGGAAAGCGCTCAAGCGCACCGAACGATCGTTGGTGAGGCCGGGAAATGGAAACAGGTATTCGAAATTGGTCAGCAGTTTGCGCGTGCCGCCGCGCGGATTAAGCTGTTCATCACGCGGCGCCACGGTGTTCAACTTGTAGCCGCGCAGCGAGGATACCCCACCGGCGAAGTAATTTTTGAAAAACGGCAGGCGTTTCCCGCTATAACCATCGCCATAGCCGAGTTCGACATTGAACATAAGCGTGGTCTCGCGCGTTAACGGGAAGTAACGCTGAAATTGATAATTGGCGCGAAAGTAACGCAGCGAGCCCCCGGGAATTCCACCATCAACGAAGAGGCGATGATAGGCCCCTTTCATGGGGTAAATCAGCGAATCGCGTTCTTCACGCGTCCAGCCCATGCTGGGCATCAACGCGGTGTTGGAGCGGCCAAATTCAGCGACGTAATCCTTGAAAAACGGCGGGCTGGTGTCGAAGGTGGTGATCTTGGTTGCGTCGTAGGCAAGGCCGAATTGAATGCTGTCGCGTTCGCTGATCGGCACGCCCACCCGTATGCCCGCGCCGGTGGTCTTGGTGACGTACTCACCGAGGCTGCTGCCTTGCGCATTAAATTTGCGGTGATAAATGTCGTACCCGACACTAACCCCATCACGCGTGAAATACGGATCGGTGTAGGACAAAGAATAGACCGTGTTCAGGGAGCTGGTACTGAGCCCGAGCGAGACGTGTTTGCCGGATCCGAAAATATTGTTCTGCGAAATCGAGCCCGATAACACCACGCCGCTGCCGCTGCCGAAACCCGCGCCGAGCAACACGTTACCCGTCGGTTTTTCCACCACGGAGAAATTGACGTCAACCTGATCGGTCGTGCCCTGGACCGCCGGTGTTTCCACCTCGACTTCGCTAAAGTAGCCCAATCTGTCGATTCGTTGCTTGGACAACAAAATGTTATTGGCGTTATACCAGGCACTTTCGAGTTGCCGCATTTCACGGCGGATCACCTCGTCGCGGGTGCGGGTGTTGCCGCCGATATTGATGCGGCGCACATAAACCCGGCGTCCCGGATCGACGAAAAACGTAAACGCCGCCTGACGCTTTTCGCGATTCAGTTCAGGCGCTGCGTTGACGTTGGCAAACGCGTAGCCGTCGTTACCCAGGCGGTCGGTAATCGCCTTGATCGATTCGGTCAGCCTGACGCGCGAAAACACTTCGCCCGGCTTAAAGGTAACGAGCTTGCGGATTTCCGGCTCAGGCAGCAGCAACTTCCCCTCGATCTTGATGTCGGATACCGTGTACTTTTCGCCCTCGGTAATGCCGATGGTGATGTAAATATCCTTCTTGTCGGGCGTGATCGACACCTGGGTTGAGTCGATGCTGAACTCCAAATAGCCGCGATCCTGATAAAACGAGCGCAACGTCTCCAAATCAGCCGACAGTTTTTGACGAGAATATTGATCCTGCTTGCTATACCAGGTCATCAAGCCCGGCGTGCGCTGCGTAAACAGCCTCAGCAATTGCGACTCGCGAAAGGCTTTGGCGCCGATAATGGAAATCTGCCGGATTTTGGAGGCATCGCCCTCGGTCACGTTGAAATTGATGGCCACGCGATTGCGCTCGAGCGGCGTCACCGTGGTGGCGACTTCCGCGGCATATTTGCCGCGCGCCAGGTACTGGCGCTTGAGCTCCTGCTCGGCGCGGTCGAGGACACCGCGGTCAAAAATACGCCCTTCGTTAAGCCCAACCTGGCGCATCACCTTGCCCAGGGTTTCCTTGTCGAATTCCCTGACCCCGACAAAATCCACCTGCGCGATCGACGGGCGCTCGAGCAGCGACACCACCAGCACATCGCCGTCCACTTCCAGCGTCACGTCGCGAAAAAAACCGGTGGCGAACAGCGCGCGGATCGACTCGGCGGCTTTTTCCTCGTTCATGGTATCGCCCACCTTCACCGGCAGGTAGCTAAACACCGTGCCCGGCTCGGTACGTTGCAGACCCTCGACGCGTATGTCCTTGATGACAAACGGATCGATGGCAAAAGCAGCGGAAGCGTAAAGAGCAGCGGGAACTACGAGCGTACGGGCGAGCCAAGAGCACGACACACTAAAAGCCATGAACTAGCCGCTTATCAGTCGATTAACATCGTTATACAGGGCAAACGCCATTATGAGCAGTAACAATCCCAAGCCGACGCGCTGACCGATTTCCATGGCCTGATCCGAAACCGGAGCGCCCTTGAAAACCTCGACGATATAATACATCAAATGCCCCCCATCCAATAAGGGGATCGGCAGTAAGTTAAGCACGCCAAGGCTGATGCTGATCAGCGCAAGAAATACCAAATACGAAATCCAGCCATGCTGCGCGGACTGGCCCGCGTAATCAGCGATGGTGATCGGCCCGCTCAGATTTTTAAGCGACACATCACCGACCAGCATTTTGCCCAGCATGCGTAAACTGAATATCGAGGTATCCCAGGTCTTGACCGCCGCTTGCCATAAACTTTCGACCGGCCCATGGCGCACCAGCACGCGATACTTCTCGTATGCGGCGTTTAACGGTTGCAGCACCGCGCCCAAACGGCCAAACGTGTTACCCGCCTCCGTGATCGTATCGGGCGTCACCTGCAAGGTGAGCGCGGCCTCGCCGCGGCGTATTTCCATCACCAGCGGTTTACCGGGATGATCACGAATGATTGCAATCGCCTGCTCGACCGTTTCCAGCCGGCTGTTGTTGAGCGCCACAATTTCATCGCCGGCTTTAAGCCCCGATCGATCGGCGGCGCTGCCGGCGTTGATTCGACCGATCTGCGGCGGCGCCTTGATTTGGTAGCGCGTAACCCCCAGCACTTTTAAAAAATCGCCATCGAGATCGTGCTTGGTCAAGCCGGACATGTCGAGTTGGCGTGTCGCGGGCTTGTCGTCGGCGCGCATCACCATGACGGGAACCGTGCCTTGCTCGCCGCGTTTGACTGCATGCTTAAGCAACGCCCAGCGCGCCTCCTGCCAGGTCGCCACGCGCTCGTGCGCCACGCTTATCAGCACATCGCCGGCCTCGAATCCGGCATTCGCAGTGGCGCTGGCTGCCGGGGGCGTACCCACGACCGGCCGTATGCCCGGCACGCCGTGAATGAACAACGCCCAGTACAGCACGATCGCCAACAAAAAATTCGCCAGCGGGCCCGCCAGCACAATGGCGATGCGGCGCCACACGTTTTGGCGGTTAAACGCGCGCGGCAACTCGTGCGCGGCGACGCCGCCTTCGCGCTCATCGAGCATTTTGACGTAGCCGCCAAGCGGAATCGCCGCCAGCACCCATTCGGTACGATCCGGACCGCGCACCCATGTGCGCAGCGGTTTACCAAAACCGATCGAAAAGCGCAGTACCTTGACGTTACACCAGCGCGCGATCCAATAGTGCCCCAGCTCATGAAACGCGATGAGCACGCCGAGCGCGAGCACGAATGCCGCTATCGTATAGATCAGCCCCATAAGCTCAGTGTGACCGCATTGACGCCGTGTTGGTTCCTGCACGCGGCTTGCGCCACTGTTGCGCGCGCACGCGCGCATCGTGGTCGAGGTTTAATACCTCGCCCAGGCTCACCGCGGGCGGCGCGTGCACACCGCCTAACACGCCCTCGATTAAACGCGGAATATCGGCGTACGCCAGGTCATGGTCGAGAAAGCGCGCCACCGCCACTTCATTAGCGGCGTTGAGCACGGTCGCAGCGCCGTTCCCCTCGCGCAACGCCGCATACGCCAGCGCCAGACACGGGAAACGAGCATGATCTGGGGGCTCGAAATGCAACGCACCGGTGGCCGCCAGATCGAGAAAATTCACGCCATTTTCGATACGCCGCGGGAACGCAAGCGCGTGCGCGATGGGCGTGCGCATATCGGGGTTGCCCAATTGCGCGATCATCGAGCCGTCGACGTACTCCACCAGCGAATGCACGATGCTTTCGGGATGCACCACCACGTCGATCTTCGCCGCCGGCGCGCCGAACAGCCAATGCGCCTCGATCACTTCAAGCCCTTTGTTCATCATGGTGGCGGAATCCACCGAGATCTTGCGTCCCATCACCCAGTTCGGATGCGCGCAAGCCTGATCGGGGGTCACACGCGCGAATTCGCCCGGCGGCAAGGTGCGAAACGGCCCGCCGGAAGCGGTCAACAAAATGCGCCGCACCCCCGAGCGCTCGAGATCGCCGCTGAAATTATCGGGCAACGATTGAAACACCGCGTTGTGTTCGCTGTCGATGGGCAGCAAGGTGGCGCGATGCGCGCGCACCGTATCCATGAATAAGCGCCCCGCGGTCACCAACGACTCTTTGTTGGCCAGCAGAATCTTTTTCCCGGCGGCGGCGGCCGCCAACGACGAGCGTAATCCAGCCACGCCGACGATCGCCGCCATCACGGTGTCGACCTCGGGCAGGCTTGCCACTTTTTCCAGCGCCTCCACGCCGCACAACACGCGCGTGTTAAGCCCCGCCTCGATCACCTGCTGCTCAAACGTGCGCGCGGCGGCCGCGTCCACCACCACCGCAAACGCGGGCTTAAACGCCTTGCATTGCGCAAGCAACGCGTCAATTCGCGCATGGGCGGTCAGTGCCACCAATTGGAAACGCTCGGGATGACGCGCCACCACGTCGAGCGTGTTAACACCTATGCTGCCGGTGGAACCCAAAATGGCGAGGCGCTGCACGCGTGGCGCATCCATCACACGGCCCCGCTTAACAGCAATGCCGCCGCCGGCATGCTCGCCGTCAATGCATCGATGCGATCGAGCAAGCCGCCGTGGCCGGGGAAAGCCGTTCCGCTGTCCTTTACGCCGGCCGTGCGCTTAACCCACGATTCAAACAAATCGCCCTCGATTCCCAAGATCGCCAACGTCAGAAAAACCATACAGCCTGTGATGCCTTGCAAATAGTCGTGTGCGATAACACCAGACGCGCCCGGCACCAAGTAAGCAAGCACAAAATAATACACCGCAACGGCCATTAGCGCGCCGGCCGCGCCTTCCCAGGTTTTGCCGGGGCTGATGGTCGCGGCGAGCTTGCGCCGCCCCCAGCGCTTGCCGCAAAAGTAGGCCGCGGTATCGGATATCCACACGATCCCCATCAGGAATAGCAACAGCCACGGCCGCTGCTGTAATTGCACCAGCGCAAGCCACAGCGGCAACAACACGGCGAACCCGGCGAGCGCCATCGCCGGCGTGGCAGACACGCGCCAGCCGCGCGCAAGCCACAGCGGTACCAACGCAAGCCAGAACACCACCGCGGCAATCAAGAGCGCCGTGCCCAGCGCCGAAGCCGCGGCCGCTGGCGTACTGAGCCACAAGCACAGGCCCGCGGCGCCGGTCAGCGCGGCGTAAAGCAGGCGCCCGCGCGCTTGCCACCCCGCCAGCGCGCCCCACTCCCACGCGCCGGTCAGCACCAGCGGCGCGAGCAGCAGCGCCCACCAGGCATTCGAGGCGAAAAATAGCGCCGCCAGCAACAGCGGCAGCAACACCAAGACTGTCAGGATGCGCGTGCGCAGCATTCATCGCGGCCGCGAAGTGGTGGCGCGACGCACGCGCATCAAGCGGCGCAGCACCGAGCGCATGACTTACGCACCCGCGACGCCGCGCCTCGGCGCCTCGAGGTGCAGTTGTTCGCTGGTGCGGCCAAAACGCCGCTCGCGCTGCTGATACGACAGAATCGCCGCATCCAGCGACGCCGCGTCGAAATCCGGCCACAGCGTATCGGTGAAATAAAGTTCGGTGTAGGCCAGTTGCCACAGCAGGAAATTGCTCACGCGTTGTTCGCCGCCGGTGCGTATGAACAAATCGGGCTCGGGCATATCGTTGAGCGACAAATAAGGCGCGATATCGCTTTCGGTGTAATGTCCGGCGCGTTCCGGCCGCGCTTGCGTCAAACGGTTAACCGCTTGCAGAATATCCCAGCGGCCGCCGTAATTCACTGCAATGTTTAATGTAAGTATTTGATTTAATTGAGTTTTTTTCTCAGCAGCAGCCATCAAATCAACCAGTTGCGGATCGAACGCGGAGCGCTCGCCGATAAAGCGCAGACGAATATTGTTCTCGTGCAGCTTGTCCACTTCCTGCTGCAGCGCTTGCAGGAGCAACTGCATCAGGTGCCGCACTTCATCCTTGGGGCGGCGCCAGTTTTCGCTGCTAAAGGCAAACAGCGTGAGCGACTCCACGCCGCGGGCGGCGCAAGCGCGCACGGTCTTGCGCACGGCCTGCGCGCCGCTTTTGTGACCGGCCACCCGCGGCAAAAAGCGTTGTTTGGCCCAGCGTCCGTTGCCATCCATGATGATGGCCACATGGCGCGGGATATCCCGCACCTGCGGAATGATTTGTGTGGAACTCTGGCGGGCGCTCACTCGGTCACACCGCCATCAATTCGGCTTCTTTGGCCGCGAGTATTTTGTCGATGTCCGAGATGTGACGATCGGTCAACTTTTGAATGTCGTCCTGCGCACGCCGTTCTTCATCTTCCGCGATGGATTTTTTCTTGAGCAGGTCTTTTAGCTGCGTGTTGGCGTCGCGCCGTACGTTGCGCACCGCCACCTTGGCGTTTTCCGCCTCGTGTTTGACGATTTTGGTGAGATCGCGCCGGCGCTCCTCGGTCAGTGCAGGCATCGGCACGCGCACCACGTCACCGGTGGTGCTGGGGTTTAGCCCCAGATCGGAATCGCGAATCGCTTTTTCGATGGTGTTGGCCATTTTCCTTTCCCACGGTGTAACACCGATGGTGCGCGCATCGATCAGCGTCACGTTGGCCACGCCCGGAATCGGCGTGGGCGTGCCGTAGTAGTCCACCATCACGTGATCGAGTATCCCGGCATGCGCGCGCCCGGTGCGCACTTTCGCCAAATCCACCTTGAGGGATTCCAGCGATTTTTTCATTTTCTGTTCGGCGGTCTTTTTGACATCGGCGATCATGGCGCCCTCCGCAAATTGAAAACACTGACTCGATGAGCTGGCACTATGCCACAACCATGGTGCCTTCATCGGCACCGGTGACGACACGCTTTAGCGCACCCTCATCGAAAATACTGAACACATTGATCGGCAGCCTCTGATCGCGGCACAGCGTCAACGCGGTAGCGTCCATCACCCCCAGGTTTTTGACGATGGCTTCATTGAAGGTGATGCGCTTGTAGCGCGTGGCGGTGGGATCTTTTTTGGGGTCGGCGCTGTAGACGCCATCGACCTTGGTCGCTTTCAACACCAGCTCCACGCTCATCTCCATGCCGCGCAGCGCCGCAGCGGTGTCGGTGGTGAAAAACGGGTTGCCGGTGCCTGCCGCGAAAATCACGATCTTGCCTTCTTCGAGATAACGCATGGCTTTGCCGCGAATGTAGGGCTCGACCACCGCTTCCACGTTCAACGCCGATTGCACGCGGCTCACCAGATTTTGGCGGCGCATCGCGTCCTGCAGCGCCAGTGCGTTCATGATCGTCGCCAGCATGCCCATGTAATCGGCGGTGGCGCGATCCATGTGCGCGGCCGCGGGCGCCACGCCACGGAAAATATTGCCGCCGCCGATCACCACCGCGATTTCCACACCGAGCTTGGCCACTGCGGCGATTTCGCCGACGATGCGATCGATAGTGGACTGGTTAATGCCGTAGGCGTCATCCCCCATCAACGCTTCCCCGGAGAGCTTCACCAGGATGCGCTTGTAAATGGGTTGATCAGCCATGATACTTATCCTAAGTATTTGATTTTATTTGTCATTTTTGGGCTGCGCTGACGGCGGCCATGACCTCGGCGGCGAAGTCGTCCTTGCGTTTTTCCAAACCTTCGCCCACCACGTAGAGCGTAAACGAGCCCACGCTTGCACTCTTCGACTTTAACAACTGCTCGATGGTCTGCTTGTCGTTCTTGACAAACGGCTGGCCGAGCAGCGTGATCTCTTTAAGGATTTTTTGCACCGAGCCTTCGACGCGTTTGGCCATAATGTCCGGCGGAATTGCTTTGCCCGATTTGGCCGCGTCTTCCGCCGCTTTTTCGGTGGCGATGCGCCGCTCGGTTTCGATCACCTCGGCCGACACGCCCGACGCATCGAGCGCCTTGGGCTTGCTCGCGGCGATGTGCATCGCCAGATCCTTGCCCAGCGCTTCGTCGCCGCCGGCGACATCCACCAGCACGCCGATTTTTGAGCCACCGTGGATGTACGAGGCGAGTTTGCCAGTGGCCGCGCTGCGCACAAAACGGCGCAAACTCAAGTTCTCACCGATCTTGCCGACCAGCGCCTTGCGCGTTTCTTCCACCGAAGCGCCATTGAGGGGCAGCGCCGACAATGCCGTCACATCAGCCGGGTTTTTTTCCGTCACCAACTGCGCCAGCGCACCGGCGAACGCCAAAAAGTCCGCGTTCTTCGCCACGAAGTCGGTTTCGCAATTGATTTCCAAAATAGCGCCCAGCTTGCCGTCGGCCGCGATATGCGCCGCCACCACGCCCTCGGCCGCCACGCGGGTGGCCGCCTTGCTCGCCTTGTTGCCGAGCTTCACGCGCAGAATTTCTTCCGCCTTGCCCATGTCGCCGTCGGCTTCGGTCAAGGCCTTTTTGCATTCCATCATCGGCGCGTCGGTCTTCTCGCGCAACTCCCGTACCATGCCCGCGGTAATTTCCGCCATACTAAACTCCGTCTCTCAAAAAAAAGGGGCGCTCAGATTGGGAGCCGCCCCTTCCAGTATTTCAGGGTGCGTTATCGGTCTTCTACGACTTCGACGAACTCTTCGCCGCCGGGCGCCACGATTTCCTGCAAGCTATCGTTGCGGCCTTCGAGAATGGCGTCCGCCATGCCGCGCGCGTACAAACGTATCGCACGGCTGGAATCGTCATTGCCGGGGATTACGTAATCCACGCCTTCGGGCGTGTGATTGGTATCGACCACGCCGATCACCGGGATGCCCAGCTTGTTGGCTTCGGCCACCGCGTTTTTCTGGTAGCCGACATCGATCACGAACATGGCATCGGGCAAACCATCCATATCCTTGATGCCGCCCAAGCTGCGCTCGAGTTTGGCCAGTTCACGCTGGAACATCAGGCCTTCTTTTTTGATCAATTTCTCGACCGAACCATCGGCCACCATCGCCTGCATATCCTTTAAGCGCTTGATCGACTGTTTCACCGTTTTGTAGTTGGTCAACATGCCGCCCAGCCAACGGTCGTCGACGAAGGGCGTGGTGCAGCGCAGCGCTTCCTCGCGGATGATCTCCTTTGCCTGGCGCTTGGTGGCGACGAACAACACGGTGCCGCGATTGGCCGTCAGTTGGCGCACGAACTTCGCGGCCGCCTGATACATGACGAGGGTTTTTTCCAGATTGACGATATGGATTTTGTTGCGATGGCCGAAAATAAAAGGGGCCATGCGCGGGTTCCAGAAGCGCGTTTGGTGTCCGAAATGGACACCGGCTTCCAGCATTTCACGCATCGTGACAGACATTCACTTCTCCAAATAAGGGTTGAGCCTCCATCCGCCTTTATCCTTCCGGCAGCGCCGTCGGGACACCCCATTTTTAAAAGCACGGGGCGGATGTGCGTAGTTTTAGCTGACAGGTCCCATCAGGCCAGCCGAGGTTGAATAACACCGAATAACCCCTGAGAAACCGTATCGAGCTAACTGATTAGTTTAACACGATAAGTCCTTGATTTCCAAGGCGCGCGGATCGCGCAGGCACTGTGATCTATTTAAAAATATTAAATTAAATCAAATACTTACATTTTACCACATTTGATCACTGCATCAGCGATGAATTACAATACGCGCCTTTGCAAAAACAAGGACTACTGTGCGCTCGCACGTGCATCGCATGCCCATCGAAATAAAATCCGCCGCCGACATCGACAACATGCGCGTGGCGGGCAAGCTCGCGGCCGACGTGCTCGACTACATCGCGCCTTACGTCACCGCGGGCCGCACCACCAACGAAATCGACAAGCTGTGCCACGACTACATGGTCAAGGTGCAAGGGGTGATCCCGGCGCCGCTCAATTATTGCCCGCCCGGTTATTCACCGTATCCGAAATCGATTTGCACCTCGGTCAATCACGTCATTTGCCACGGCGTGCCCGGCGAGAAAAAACTCAAAAACGGCGACATCGTCAATATCGACATCACCGTGATCAAGAACGGCTGGCACGGCGACACCAGCCGCATGTTTTATGTCGGCCCTCCGCCGGTGCAAGCCAGGCGCTTGTGCGAAATCACCTACGAATGCATGTGGCGCGGCATTCGCACAGTGGCGCCGGGCATGCGCTTGGGCGACATTGGCCATGCTATTCAAAGTCACGCCGAAGCACATGGTTTTAGCGTGGTACGGGAATTCTGCGGTCACGGCATCGGCAAAAAATTTCATGAAGAACCGCAGGTGGTGCACTACGGTCGCCCCGGCACCGGCGTGCCGCTGACACCGGGTATGACCTTCACCATCGAACCGATGATCAACGCCGGCAAGGCCGAGATTCGCGCACTCGCCGACGGCTGGACGATCGTCACCAAAGACCATAGCCTGTCGGCACAGTGGGAGCACACCGTGCTGGTGACCGACAGCGGCTCTGAAGTGCTCACTGTTTCGCCCGGCATGCCACCGGCACCGCCCGCGTAAGCGCAATCCCATGTCTACCGTTGTGCCCGCGCGCCCCGCCGCTGTAACACCATCGTCGCAAACGCAATGGAAACAACGGCTCGAGGCGGGACGCGCCGCAATCCGCGCGGCATTTGAAGCGCAGCCCTCGCCCACTGCGCTTTTCCGCAAGCACGGCGCGCTGATCGATGGCTTGCTGCGCGAGATCTGGCGCGAGCATGAATTGCCCGCAAGCCTCGCGCTGGTTGCCGTCGGCGGTTATGGGCGCGGACAACTGTTTCCGCACTCCGACATCGATTTGCTGATCCTGCTCGGCCAGCCTGCCGATCATGCACTGGAAGAAAAACTCCAGCGCCTGATTGGTTCGTGGTGGGACATCGGCCTGGAAACCGGCCACAGCGTGCGCACCATTGCTCAATGCGTGGACATCGCACTGCAGGACATCTCCGCGCAAACCAATATGCTGGAGCCGCGTTTTCTCGCTGGCAACCGCGCACTCTACAAGCAATTTATCGGCGAAACGCTCAAGGCGCTCGATGCGCTCGCCTTCATGCAGGCCAAACGCCTGGAGCAGCGCCAGCGCCACGCGCGCCATGAAGAAACCAACCTCGAACCCAACGTCAAGGAAAGCGCCGGAGGGCTGCGCGATTTACACCACATTCTGTGGGTGGCGCGCGCCGGCGGTTTCGGCAAAAGCTGGCACGACCTGGCGCGCCGCGGCGTGATCACCGATGCGGAATCGCGCGACATCCAGCGTCACGAACGCCTGCTGCACCTGTTACGGATCCGGCTGCATTACCTCGCGGGCCGCCGCGAGGACCGCTTGATTTTTGACGTGCAATCCGCGCTCGCACGGCAATTCGGACTCGCTAACCGCGAACACCGCCTGGCGAGTGAACAGTTGATGCAGCGCTATTACCGCTCGGCCAAGGCCGTATCGCAAATCGACGATATCGTGCGGGAAAATCTGCGCTCGCGCTTGACCGGCACGCGCAACGCGAAGTTGCTACCTTTGGACGATTCTTGCGGCGCGCACTTCGGCATCCGCAACGAAGTGCTGGCGATCCGCGACGACGACGTTTACGAAAAACACCCTCAAGCCATCCTCGAAACGTTTTTGCTGCTGCAAAAATACCCCGAGATCAAGGGCATCGGCGCCAACACGCTGCGCGCGTTGTGGCGCGCGCGCAAGCGCATGGGCAGCGCCTACCGCAACCAAGCGCTGCACCGCGAACAGTTTCTGAACATTTTGCGCGGTCCGGCCCGCGTGATGCGCGAACTGCGCCGCATGAATCAGCTGGGCATTTTGGGCGCCTATTTACCCGCGTTCGGCAACATCGCCGGGCAGATGCAGCATGACCTTTACCACGTCTACACCGTCGACGAACATATTTTGCGGGTGATTCGCAACTTGCGGCGCTTTGCCGTGGCGGAACTGGTACACGAGTTTCCGCTGTGCAGCCGTCTGATGTCTGATTTCGGCAAACCCGAGGTGCTGTATCTTGCCGCGCTGTTTCACGACATCGCCAAGGGCCGCGGCGGCGACCACTCAACGCTCGGCAAAGCCGACGCCGCGCGTTTTTGCAAGGCGCATGGATTGTCCGCCGAAGACGGCGCGCTGGTGGAATGGCTGGTCGAACAGCATCTGATGATGTCCGCCACCGCGCAAAAACAGGATTTGTCCGACCCCGATGTGATCCAGGCATTTGCGGCGAAAGTGCAAACCGAACGCCGCTTGATTGCGCTGTATTTGCTCACCGTGGCCGATATCCGCGGCACCAGCCCCAAGGTTTGGAATGCCTGGAAAGGCAAACTGCTCGAGGATCTGTTTTTGATGACCCAGCGCCGCCTCGCGGGGCAATCGCTCAGCCCGGAAAACAGCCAGCGCACGCGCCAGGACGAAGCGCGCGCGTTGCTGCGCCTGTATGCGATCGCGGACGAGGCCATCGACCAATTTTGGGGCAAGCTCGATACCGCGTATTTCTTGCGCCATGAGCCGCAGGAGATCGCTTGGCACACGCGTACGCTGTATTACCGGCCGCGCCCCGAGGTGCCGGTGATCAAGGCGCGCCCTTCGCGCGCCGGCGAAGGTTTGCAGGTGATGGTTTACGCGCCCGATCAGGAAGAACTTTTCGCGCGCATTTGCGGCTTTTTTGAAAGCATCCGCTACAACATTCAGGAAGCGCGCATTTACACCGCGCCCTATCGTTATGCGCTCGACACCTTTCAAGTGCAAGATCCCGACAACGCCAATGTCGATTACCGTGACTTGACGGCGTATATCGAACATGAGCTTGGCGAACGCTTGCGCCTGAAAGCGCCGCTGCCGCCGCTGACCCGGCCACGCTTAAACCGCCAGCTCAGGCACTTCCCCATCTCCCCTGAAGTCAACATCCAAAAAGACGAACGCGGCACTTATCAAGTGCTGTCGATCATCGCCGGCGACCGGCCGGGATTGTTGTCGCGCATCGCGCGCATTTTTGTCGCCTACGGCATCAATTTGCACACCGCCAAGATCAATACCCTGGGCGCACGCGCCGAAGACACGTTTTTGATCACGGGTGATGCGCTCACCGATCCAAAGACCGTGGTGCGCATGGAAAATGAGTTGATCGAAACGCTGAAAGTCTAACCTAAAGTCTTCACCGCAGAGGCGCGCAGGCGCAGAGGAAGCGCGGAGAAAATCGAAAAATTCTTGAAGTTCTATGCGTAAACTCTGCGCCTGCGCGTCTCTGCGGTGAAGCCTTGAAGTTAACTCAATCCTCCTCGATTTCCTCATCCGGAAACAACTCGGCGGTAAACCCGAAATTGCGCATGTCGCGGATGCGCATGGGGTACAAAATGCCCGCCAGGTGATCGCATTCGTGCTGCACCACGCGTGCATGAAAATCGGCGACCTTGCGGTCGATTTTTTTACCGTTTTCATCCACGCCCTGATAACGCAGCCGCTTGTAGCGCGGCACCAAGCCGTGCATGCCCGGCACGGACAAACAGCCCTCCCAGCCCTCTTCGATTTCGTCATCGAGCGGGGTCAACTTCGGATTGATCAAAATCGTGAACGGCACCTCCTGCGCGTCGGGGTAACGCGGATTTTTTTGTACGCCGAAGATCACCACCTGCAAATTGACGCCGATTTGCGGCGCGGCCAACCCCGCGCCATTAAGCGAGGCCATGGTGTCGCGCATGTCCTGAATCAGCGCATTGAGCTGCGCGGTCTTGAATTTTTGCACGGGGGTGGACGGCTCGAAAAGCCGCGGGTCACCCATGCGTAACACCGCTTTAATCGCCATCGTGTATCAGCGCCACCACCGCCTCCAAAATTCGAATCACGCCGGCCATCGCCGTGTGCGCGAGGTTTTCCGCGGCCGCAAGGTCAATCGCCTGCGCGCTCGCGCCGGTGCCGGCCGCGGCATTCACCACTAGCGCCAGCGCCGCATACGGCAAATTCAACTCCCGCGCCAGCGCCGCTTCCGGCATGCCGGTCATGCCCACCATGTGCGCGCCGTCTCGGGCAAGGCGTTTTATTTCGGCGGCGGTTTCGAGCCTGGGACCTTGCGTAGCCGCATAAGTGCCGCCGACCATCAAAGGTTCATCCGCGTGCCGGGCGGCATCGATCAGCCGCACACGCAAATCTTCATCGTACGGCTGCGTAAAATCGATATGCTTTACCGTTCCGTCGGCGCCGTCAAAAAACGTCGCTGCGCGCCCCCAGGTGTAATCGAGCATTTGATCCGGCAGCGCCACCACCCCAGGTGTGAACGGCGGCGCGATGCCGCCAACGGTCGCCACCGCGATGATGCGTGTGGCTCCGTGATCGCGCAAAGCGCGGATATTCGCGCGGTAGTTGATTTGATGCGGCGGCAGATGATGCGCATCGCCATGGCGCGCGAGGAACATCACCTCGTGCCGGTTAAGCCTGCCGAGCACCAACGCGCCCGAGGGCGCACCGTACGGTGTGCTCGCCGTCACGCGCCGGGTGGCGGTGAGCGCGCTCAATCGATTCAAACTGCTGCCGCCGATAATCGCTAACACGAACGCCGCCGCAATCGTTGCCCAAACAAAAAATCCGCGCGCACTAACGTTTCCATGCGCCGCTGGAAATATAGCGCCTGAAGTCCGTGCCGATTTCCGGGTGCGCCAGCGCGTAGGCCAGGTTCGCTTGCGCATAACCCAGCTTGCTGCCGCAATCGTAACGCACACCGTCAAACGGGTAAGCGTACGCCGCTTCCACCTCGAGCAAGCTGGAAATCGCGTCAGTCAATTGCAACTCACGCCCGGCTTCGGCGCGTAGCGCGCGCAAGTGGTTAAAAATGCGGCCAGGCAAGATGTAGCGCCCCACCACGCCCAGATTCGAGGGTGCGTCCTTCGGCGCCGGTTTTTCCACGATCTGCGAAATGGCACTTAGCCTGGACGCCGCGCCGCGAATTTTGACGATGCCGTATTGCCGGGTCTTATGGCGCGGCACCTTTTCCACCGCGATGATCGCGCAATTAAACCGTTCGTATTGCGCCACCATCTGTTTGAGCACGGGTGTTTTAGCCTCAATCAAATCGTCGGCCAACAACACCGCGAACGGCTCCTCGCCCACCAGGGGCGCCGCACACAGCACCGCGTGGCCTAGGCCCAGCGGATTGGTTTGCCGTACATAACTGCACGACACTCTGGCCGGCAGAATCTCACGCACCATCTTCAGGAGTTCCCGGCTGTTGCGGCGCTCCAGCTCGACTTCCAGCTCAATCGCGCGGTCGAAATGATCTTCTATCGCGCGCTTGCCGCGCCCGGTCACAAAAATCATTTCGGTTACACCCGCGGCGATCGCTTCTTCGACCGCGTATTGAATGAGCGGCTTATCGACGATCGGCATCATTTCCTTGGGGCTTGCCTTGGTTGCCGGCAAGAATCGGGTACCCAGCCCCGCCACCGGAAACACGGCCTTTCTCACTCTCACTCGCCTGGTCTCCATGATTATTCGTTCATTGCATAAATCGCGGGCAGGTTGCGCCAATAGCCCTGCACATCCATTCCAAACCCGAACACATAGCGGTCGGGTACGCTCACCCCTGAAAAATCAATCTTGATCGGCGCACGCGCCGCCCGTTCCTTGATCGCCAAAACCGCAATCAAAACCCGCGTCGCGCCGGAAGCCAAAATCTTGTCGCGTAGCGCGGCCAGCGTAACCCCATGATCGAGAATATCGTCCACCAGCAGCACCGTTCTGCCGCTCACCGCGGTGGCCGGCATCGCGCGGTATGTCAATTCACCACCCTGCGTCGTATTACCGTAACGCGTGACATCAATCGTATCCACCTCCAATGGAAACCGCAGTTGCGGCAACAACTGCCCGGCGAACACCAGCGCACCCCGCATCACGCACAACACCAGCGGATTCGCATTTTTGAGCGTGCCGCTGATGTCGTGGGCCATACGCGCGAAGGCTTGCTCGACGCGTGCCGCCGAACAAATCTCTTCAGCGCAATGGAGAATTTCATACGCGCGCTGTGAGTTCATAAAAATAGCAATAAAATCATATACTTATTAAACAACCGCGACAGGCTAGGTATTGAGCAACTTCAATAGACCGGCTTCGTCGAGCACGGCAACGCCCAAGGCTCTTGCCTTGTCGAGTTTGCTGCCCGCATCTTCGCCCGCCACCACGTAATGCGTTTTTTTCGACACACTGCCCGACACCTTACCGCCCCTAGCTTCGATGCGCGCCTTGGCTTCATCACGTGTCAATGTGGGCAGCGTGCCGGTCAACACAAAGGTCTTGGCGGCGACACCCGCCGCGGGTTTTTCCGCTTCGGCGATCGGCGCGAATTGAATACCCGATTTTAACAGCGCGCGGATCACCTCACGATTGTGAGGCTCCGCGAAGAATTGCGCCACACTTTGCGCCACGATCGGCCCCACATCCGTTACTTGCTGCAGCCTTTGTCCGTCCGCCGCCATCAGCGCTTCGATGCCGCGAAAGTGCGCCGCCAGATCGCGCGCGGTACTTTCGCCGACATTGCGTATACCCAGCGCAAAAATAAAGCGCGCCAGCGTGGTGTCGCGGCATTTTTCGATGGCGTTCACCAGATTCCTTGCGGCTTTCTCGCCCATGCGCTCGAGCGCGGCAAGGCGCGCCACTTCCAATCCAAACAACTCAGCGGGAGTGGCCACCATGCCATTGTCAACCAATTGATCGACGATTTTTTCACCCACGCCGTCTATATCGAGCGCGCGGCGCGAGGCAAAGTGCAGCAGCGCCTGTTTGCGCTGCGCCGGACAATATAAACCCGCCGTGCAGCGCGTCACCGCCTCGCCTTCGTCACGCTTGAGCGCGGCACCACACGACGGACACACCGCGGGCATCACAAATGCGCGCGCGGTCGCTGGCCGCCGTTCGGCCAGCGCGCGCACCACCTCGGGAATCACGTCACCCGCGCGGCGCACCACCACGGTATCGCCGATGTGCACATCCTTGCGCCGCACTTCGTCTTCGTTGTGCAGCGTGGCGTTGGTCACGGTAACGCCGCCGACGAACACCGGCTTTAACCGCGCCACCGGCGTGATTGCCCCAGTACGCCCGACTTGCACTTCGATGTCGATCACTTCGGTCATTTCTTCCTGCGCCGGATACTTGTGCGCCACCGCCCAGCGCGGCTCGCGCGTGCGAAAACCCAGTTGCCGTTGCAGCTCGAGACTGTTGACTTTGTACACCACGCCGTCGATATCAAACGGCAATTCGAGGCGCGTCTCGCCGATGCGCCGATGGTAGTCGATGAGCCCTTGCGCGCCCGCTACCACCGCGCGATCCTGGTTTACCGGCAAGCCCCATGCCGCAAGCGCGTCTAACAGCTCGCTGTGCCGCGCCGGCATGGCCCAACCCGCCACCTCGCCCGTACCATAGGCAAAAAACGACAACGGCCGGCGCGCCGCGACCTTCGAATCAAGCTGGCGGATGCAGCCTGCCGCGGCGTTGCGCGGGTTGACAAATCGTTTTCCGCCCTCGGCTTGCTGCGCCTGATTCAGCGCCTCGAAGTTTTTGCGCGTAATGTAGATTTCACCACGAACTTCCAACACCGCGGGCGCCGCTATGCGTGCCTGGTGCAGCTTTAACGGAATGGCGCGTATGGTGCGCACGTTGGCGGTGACCTCTTCGCCGGTTTCCCCATCGCCGCGCGTGGCGGCCTGCACCAGCGCCCCCGCCTGGTACCGCAGACTAATTGCCAGGCCGTCAAACTTTAATTCCGCGGCGTATTCGACCGGCGGCGCGGCATCGTCCAGCCGCAGTTCCTTGCGCACGCGCGTATCGAAGTTCGCCGCGCCGTCGTCCGAGATATCGGTCTCGGTTTGAATCGACAGCATGGGCACGCGATGGGTAACCGGCGCCAATGCCTCCAGTACGCGCCCCCCCACGCGCTGAGTCGGCGAATCTGCGGTCAGCAGCTCGGGGTGCCCGGCTTCCAACGCCTGCAGTTCGCAAAACAGACGGTCG
>VGIF01000016.1 GCA_016868015.1 Betaproteobacteria bacterium | reverse complement strand
CCTGATGAAATCAGCATTCATTTCGCCTAATCGGCATCATCGCTTTCCTCGGGCGCACCTTTTACCTACTTGATCAGCGTATCCTTAGGCCAATTGACGTCGTCGCTGAAACGGCCCTTGCCGGTGATAAGGCGCAAGTCTTCCTTGCGCCGTACGGGCTGCCCGATGCGTTGACTGGTGGCGGCGGTGATCATATTGTAAATATTTGATTTTATTAATTATTTTTTAAATTGAGCATTTATGATGCAGCCGCAACCGCGCGGCGTGTCATTTCGACCGCGGCGTTGGCGCGATAAACGTTGCTGGCGTGGATGTCCGAGTTAAGCCCCGCCGCGTCGAGCGTGATGCCATCGAGCGCGGCGGGTGCGAAACTTTTCGCTAGCGCGGCTTCGGCTTGGGTTAAGCGAAACACGTGCGGGCCGACGCCGGTGACCGCGACCCGCACTTCGTGCGCGCGTTTGGAGACGAACACGCCGGCGATCGCAAAGCGCGACGCGGGTTGGCGCAACTTGGCGTGCCCCGATTTTTCGGGAATCGGGAATCGCACTGCCGTGATAATTTCACCGGGTTGCAACGCGGTTTCGAATAACCCGGTGAAAAATGCGTCGCCGGCAATTTGGCGTTGATTAGTCACAACGGTTGCGCCTAAGCCCAAAACCGCCGAAGGGTAATCCGCACCGGGATCGGCATGTGCAATCGAGCCGCCGATCGTGCCGCGGTTACGCACCAGCGGGTCGCCGATGCTTTCGGCGAGTTTTGCCAGTGCGGGGATGGCTTGTTGCACGTCGGCGCTCGTGGCGACCATCGCGTGCGGCGTGGTGGCGCCGATGATCAGCGTGTCGCCTTCGCGGCGGATGCCTTGCAAGTCTGCCAGCGCGGCGAGATCGACTACACCGTCGACTCGATTCAACCGCAGTTTGAGTGTGGGCAGCAGGCTCATGCCGCCGGCTAGCGGTTTTTGGTTGTCGGCGGCAAGTAGTTTGCCGGCTTCGGCCACGCTCTTGGGTTGGTGATAGTTGAAGTCGTACATGGATTAACCTCGCGCCTTCATCGCCTTCACCCCCGCCTGCACCGCCAGCACGATGTTGTGATACCCGGTGCAGCGGCAAATATTGCCTTCAAGCTGATGGCGTATGGTTTTTTCGTCGAGATCGAAGCCTTTGCGGCGCACCATATCGAGCGCCGACATGATCATGCCCGGCGTGCAATAGCCGCACTGCAAACCGTGGTGTTCGCGAAACGCTTCTTGCATCGGGTGCAGTTTGTCCGCCTCGGCGATACCTTCAATGGTGGTGACTTGCGCGCCTTCACACGCCAGCGCCAGCACGGTGCAGGATTTCACGCCGATGCCGTTCAAATGCACGGTGCAGCAACCGCACTGGCTGGTATCACAGCCGACATGCGTGCCGGTGAGTTGCAGGTGTTCGCGCAAAAATTGCACGAGTAGCGTGCGGCCTTCGACTTCGCCGGCGACGGTCTGGCCGTTCACCGTCAGGGAAACGCGGGGCATGGCGTCACTCGCTTCGGGTATATGGCGGGATATAGTATGCGCTTAGCGTTGGCGGGATCAACCCGCCGGGGCGGACATTACTCCGCCTTAATCCCCGCCTCGCGCGTGACCTTGCCCCACTTGGCGATTTCCGCCGCGATGTGTTTGGCGAATTGTTCGGGCGTGAGGTTGAATGGCTCGGCGCCTTCATTGGCCAGACGCTTTTTGATGTCGGGCAGGTTCATGATCACATTCGCTTCGCTGTTGAGTCTGCGCACCACCGCGTCATGGGTGCCCGCGGGGGCGAGGATGCCCCACCAGTTGTTGGCCTCGTAACCGGGCACGCCGGATTCGTTAAGCGTCGGCACCTCGGGTAGTGTCGCCGCGCGTTGCGCGCCGCCGGTGCCGATGATGCGCAGCCGGTGGCTGCGGATGTGCGGCAAGATGACAATCAATGACGCAAACGATAGCTGCACTTGCCCGGCCATGAGATCGACAATCGCCGGGCCGCCGCCCTTATACGGAATATGCATGATGTTCACGTTGGCCATCGCGCGGAACATTTCGGCGCTCAAGTGTTGAAACGTGCCGATGCCGGCGGAGGAATATTGCAGTTGCCCCGGCCGCGCCTTGGACAGCGCGATCAGCTCCTTGACATTTTTCACCGGCAGCGCCGGGTGCACCACCAGGCCGTTGGTGCCGGTGCCAAGCAGCACCACCGGGGTGAAGGCTGTCAGCGGATCGTAGGGCAGCTTGTAGACGGCGGCGTTCATCGGATACGCCACCGAAATCGTCAGCAGCGTGTAGCCGTCGGCCGCGGATTTCCACACGTGCTCGGTGCCGACCAATCCGCCTGCGCCGCTGCGGTTATCGACGACGAATTGCCGCCCCAGGCGCTCGGAGAGATGCGCGGCCAGCACGCGCGCGATGATGTCGTTGCTGCCGCCGGGCGGAAAGGGCACCACGATGCGCACGGTCTTGACGGGGTAGTCTTGGGCATGGGCCGCCGCAAAAGCCAGCGGCAGAATCGAGATTAACGTTGCGGCCAAGTGCTTCATGTTATCCCTCGTGAAAAACCTGTCAAACCACAGTCGTCGTTCCCGCGCAAAGCCTGTCCTCAAAGCCCCGTCACTCCGGCCGCGGCGATCACTTTTGCCCACTTCACCGTTTCGTCGCGCAAAAACTTTTGGGATTGCTCGACCGTATAACCCGCGGGGTCGGAGCCGTCGGCCTTCAGGCGCTCGGCCATTTCCGGCGTCTTGACGATTTTCACCACGTCGGCGTTGATTTTGTCGATGGTTGCCTTGGGCGTGCGCGCGGGCGCGGTGAGACCGTTAAACGCCACCGCGAGAAAACCCTTCAGCCCTTGCTCATCTAGGGTGGGCACATCGGGCATGGCCGCCGCGCGCGTAAGGCTGGTCATGCCCAGGGCGCGCAATTTGCCGCCGCGAATAAGCGGAATCGCCGAGGTCAAGCCGTTAAACACCAGATCGACATGGCCGCCGATGAGATCGGTCAACGCCGGCGCATTGCCTTTATAGGGCACGTGCACCATTTTCACGCCCGCCATGGCGTTGAACAGTTCGCCCGCCAGGTGGTTGCTGCCGCCGCTGCCCGAAGAGCCAAAGTTCAGCGCCCCCGGTTTGCTCCTGGCGAGCGTGATCAATCCTTGAATGTTTTTCGCCGGCACGCCCGGATGCACCGCTACCACCAGCGGCGTGGTGTTGATCAGCGTGATCGGCTCGAAATCTTTTTGCGGATCGTACGGCAGCTTTTTCATCAGGCTCGGTACGATGGTGAACGGCGCGGGCGTGACCAATAGCGTGTGCCCATCGGGCGGCGACTTGGCAACAATGTCGGTGCCAATCACCGTGCTGCCGCCGGGCCGGTTGTCGACCACCACCGGTTGTCCCCACGTTTCAGTCAAGCGCGGCGCCATGGTGCGCGCGACGATGTCGGTGCTGCCACCGGCGGCAAACGGCACGATCAGTCGCAGCGGTTTGACAGGGAACGGTTGGGCTGTGACCGGCGTTGCGCCCAAAAATAAAAATATCAATAAAATCCGATACTTACAGTAATTCATGGATTTCCAATCAAAAAATGCGGGTTGAAACAGGTGCGGATTATGCCTGCGCTTAAGCGGTCACGGGTTCATTCGGCTTTCATGCCTGCGGCCTTGACCACCTTCGCCCATTTTTCAATTTCCGCGCGTAAAAACGTGCCGAACTGTTCCGGCGTACCGGGCGCCGGTTCCGCAGCCATGCTGTTTAAGCGGTTGGCGATGTCCGGCGTACGCAGCAGCCGCACCAGTTCGTGGTTCAGGCGTGCGACGGCGTCCTTGGGCGTGGCGGCGGGCGCGACGATGCCGTACCAACCGCTGGCGCTGTAACCGGGCAGGCCGCTTTCGGCGAACGTCGGCAGCGTGGGCAGCAGCGGCGAGCGCTGTGCGCCGGTGCCGGCCAGCGGGCGCAGGCGGCCGGATTTAAAGTGCGGCATGACGATGAGGAAATTTTCGAAAGTCAAATCCACTTCGCCCGACATCAACGCGACTTGCGCGGCGGCGCTGCCTTTGTACGGCACGTGCACCATGTTGATGCCGGCCATCAGCTTGAGCAGCTCACCGGCCAAATGCGGGCCGGTGCCCGCGCCCGCCGAGCCGTAATTCAGCTTACCCGGCTGCGCCTTGGCGAGCGCGATCAGTGCGAGTAACGTGTTCACCGGCACCGACGGGTGGGTGGCGAGCACGTAAGCAATGTTGACCACCTGGGTGATCGGGGCCATGTCGCGCAGCACGTGATAACCGATCTTGGGATTTAACATCGGCGCGATCGCAACGCTGCCGATGGTACCCATCATCAAGGTGTAGCCGTCGGGCGCTGAGCGCACCAACACGTCGGCGCCGATGGCGCCACCACCGCCCGCGCGATTTTCGACCACCACCGGTTGCGCGAGCGCCTCCGCCAGCCGCGGCGCGAGCAGCCGCGCCACCACGTCGCTGGGGCCGCCCGCCGGGAAGGGGACGATCATGCGCAGCGGTTTAGCCGGGAACGACGCTTGGGCGTGCGCGAAGTGCGGGGCGCTCAGCGCCGCGGCCAACATCGTAGGAAGTGCAATGCACTTGAGCCAGTTCATGGTTTAACCCTAAAAAATTTCCGCGCGACCGTTGTTAAGCACAGTCACGCCGCGCGCCGGTACGGCGGCGCGAAACGTAACCTCGTTGCCGTTAAGCCACATTTCCGTGCGGATGGTTTCGCCCGGATACACCGGCGAGGAAAAGCGGCCTTCCATGCTTTTGAATTTCGCCGGGTCGTAGTGGCACAGCGTTTTCAACAGCGCATGGCCGACGACACTAAACGTTGCGCGCCCATGCAAGATCGGCTGCTTGAAACCGGCCTTGGCCGCGAACGCCGGCTCGGCGTGCAACGGGTTGTAGTCGCCCGACAAGCGATAAATCAGCGCCGCTTGCGGCAGCGTGGGCAAATCGCAAATGTGATCCGGTGCGCGCGTGGGGATTTCCTGTGGCGGCTTCTGTGGTCCGGGCGTACTCGAGGACCCGCCAAAGCCGCCATCTTTGCGACAAAACGTGGTGGAGGTGAGCGTGCATATCAATTCGCCGCTGGCCTTATCGCGCACTTCGTTTTCGGTCACCAGCAGTGCGCCTTTATCGGCACCCTTGTCGAGCACGGCGGTGAGTTTGGTTTTGCCGGTGATGGTGCCTGCCACCGGCAGCGGCTTGTGGATTACAAACCCTTGCTCGCCGTGCACCACGTGCGTGCGCGTGACGCCGGTGTTCAACGTGACGTGCCACGGGCCTGGGAAGCCCAAGATGATCGCCATCGTCGGCAGCGCCTTGAGATTTTTTTCATAAACAAACTGCAACTGGTTTTCATCCATCGGGTCCGCGCCCAAGCCCACGCCCAGCGCGTAGAGCATGGTGTCGCGCGTGGTGAGCGTTTGCTCGACCGCGGGGATGTCGATCTTCATTATTTTTTCGTAATCGATGGGCATGGCATTCCGGAGTGGCAAATTCCCTCGCTCCCGTAACGGGAGTTAAGGGCACACTTACAGCTCAGCAGAGGGTTAGGGCGGGGGAACCACGTGCGTAACAAATCAAGAGTTATACTATAACAGCACCAACCACAATCTCAGAAGGAGAAGCGCATGATCAAAGTAGGCGACAAACTCCCCGCGGCCAAGCTGTGGGAACTCGCCGGCGAGTGGGAGCATACCTGTTCGCTCGGCGCCAACGACGTCGACACCATGCAAGCCACCGCCGGCAAACGCATCGTGATGTTCGGTGTGCCGGCGGCGTTCACCAAGACCTGAACCTCGCGCCACCTGCCCGGGTTCGTGCAGGCAATCGATCAGCTCAAAGCCAAAGGCATCGACGAAGTGTGGTGCGTGGCGGTGAACGACGCACCCACTATGAGCGCCTGGGGCCGCGAGTGCAAGGCGCAAGGCAAGGTGCGCATGATGGGGGATGGCAGCGCCGAGCTCACCAAGGCGATGGGCGTGGAGCTGGACCTCACCGCGCGCGGCATGGGCGTGCGCGGCCAGCGTTATGCCATGGTGCTCGACAATGGGGTGGTCAAGCAGTTTCATCTGGAAAAGCCGGGGCAATTTGAAGTGAGCTCGGCGGAGTATGTGTTGGAGCAGTTGTAACCTCAAAGGTTGCGGGCATCCGGATTCCTTACTATACTCAAGAATGTAAGGAATCCGGGAGTCTGTCATGAGCGCCGACGCCACGCTGACCAGCAAAGGTCAAACCACCATCCCCAAAGAAATTCGCGAGAGTCTCGGCATGAAGCCGGGCGACCGCATGACGTTTACCGTGATGCCCGACCGCACGCTGGTGGTGCGCGTCAAGAACCGCAGCGTCACCCAGTTGGCCGGCATGCTGCGCAAGAAGGGACGTAAAGCGGTTCCGATCGAACAGTTGTCGCGCTGATGCTGGGCATTGATACCAACGTGCTCGTGCGCTATTTGGTGCGCGATGACGAAGCGCAATTCGAGATCGCCAACCGCTTGATCCGGCGCGGGGTCGGTGCGGGCGAGGCGATTTTTGTGAGCTTGCCGGTGTTGCTGGAGACCGAATGGGTGCTGCGCAGCCGCTATGCGCTCAACAAACTGGAAGTGGCAGAGACCATTTCGCAATTGCTCGACACCACGGAAATTCAGTTTGAAGACGAAGCCGCGATCGAGGAATGTCTGCGGGACTGGAAAGACAGCACCGCGAGCTTCGCGGATTGCCTGATTGGCGCACACAATCGTCGGCAGGGGTGTCGGGCTACGGCGACGTTTGATGTTAAGGCAGGCAAGCTCTCGACATTTATTCAATTGTGAAGGTTTTTGCGTTAAACAAATTGGAGGCGACATGCGCGTGAAACAAGCCATTATTGCGATGACATTAGCGGCGGTTTCCGTCGTGGCCTTTGCTCGGCAAGACTACCCCACCAAACCCATACTGTTCGTCATCCCCTTCGGCCCCGGCGGTGACTCCGACCTCTCGGGCCGCAACGTCGCGCACAACGCGAGCAAGTATCTGAACAACCGCCCGATCGTGTCGTTAAATCGCGTCGGCGCCTCGGGTGCAATCGGTGCGATGGCGGTGAAAAACGCCGCGCCCGACGGCTACACGCTGCTGGTGGCGCGCATCGCCACGCATGCGATTTTGCCCGCCACCGACAGCAAGCTGGGCTACAAGTGGAACGAGTTTTCCATGTTGTCGCTGATCGAGTTAAATCCGTTCGCGTGTTTCGTGCGCCAAGAGGCGGCGATCCGCAGCGCGGCGGATTTGATCGCGGTGCTGCGCAAAAATCCCGGCAAACTGAATTACGCCACCGCCGGTGTCAGCACCAGCCAGGCGATGGCGGCGCAGTATTGGATGTCGCTGGCGGGCCTCACCAAGGATCACGCGGTCGGCATTCACTATAAAAGCGGCGGCGAAGTGACCACCGCGGTGATGGGCGGCCAGGTCGATTTCGCGTGCAACAACATGCCCACCGTGATCCCGCAAGTGCAGGCGGGCCGCGTGCGCGCGCTGATGGCAATGCCCACGCGCTTGAAGGAACTGCCCGATGCGCCGAGCGCCAAGGAAGCGGGCTTTCCCGACATGGAAAAAATCGTCGGCTGGACTGCGCTGATGGGCCCGCCGGGGCTGCCCAAAGCGCTTGTGAACCGCTGGGCCGAGGTATTTCAAAAACTCGCCACGGATCCGGACTGGCAGGCCGGCAACGCACGCATCGGTGGCATTGCGGCGATACGCTCGCCGGCGGAGACCGAGAAGTTTGTGCGCGAGCAGTTTGAGCTTTATGACAAGCTGGCTTCGGGGTTGGGGATCCGGCAATAGAGTTCGTAGGGCGGGAGGAGCGAAGCGTATCCCGCCTTCCGCAATCCACATGCAAAAAATCCGGCGGGATGCGCTACGCTCCTCCCGCCCTACATATCTTTCCCGACCCACAACGCCCAAAGTAATATTCAGTTTTTACCCGAGGAGCCACCATGCCGAAAATGACCGGCGCGCGCCTTTTCGCCGAGATGATGCGCGATTACGAGGTGTCGCACATATTTTTTGTGCCGGCGTTTATCTTGAAATCGTTCGCCGAGATGGAGGACATGCCGATCGCGCGCATCATGGTGCATGGCGAAAAGGCCGCGGCGTACATGGCCGATGGCTACGCGCGCTCGAGCGGCAAACCCGGGGTGTGCATGGCGCAAATGATTGGTGCGTCGAACCTTGCCGCGGGCCTGCGCGATGCGCACATGGCGGGCGCGCCGGTGATCGCGGTGACGGGCGGCCCCGCGCCGGCCTCGCGCTACAAGCATGCCTATCAGGAGGTGGATGACATCACGCAGTTCGATGTGGTGACCAAGTTCAACGCACAGGTGGATACGCTGGCACGGCTGCCCGATCTTACGCGTCAGGCGTTTCGCGTCGCCACTTCGGGCGCGCCGGGGCCGGTGCATTTGCGTATCCAGGGGCACTTGGGACAACTCACCGAGGGCGAGGCCGATCTCAATCCGCTGGTCGAACCGAAATACAAACGCGTGCCGCCGTTTCGCCCGGAGCCTGATACGCAGCACGTTCATGATGCGCTGGCGCTGCTCGCCAAGGCGCAGCGCCCGGTGATCATCGCCGGCGGCGGGGTGATGACTTCGGGCGCGCAGGCGGAGCTGGTGGCGTTGGCCGAGAAACTCAATATTCCGGTGGCGACTTCGCTTAACGCCAAGTCGTCGCTGCCCGACAATCATCCGCTCAATGTCGGCGTGCCGGGGGCTTACGCGCGCGACTGTGCGAACCGCGTGCTGGCGGAGTGTGACACCGCGTTTTTTGTCGGCAGCCACGCCGGCGGGCAGGTGACGAACAACTGGATGTTCCCGCCGCAGGGCACGCCGGTGATACAGCTCGATATCGACCCGGAAGAACTCGGCCGCAATTATCCGAATGCGGTGTCGATTTTGAGCGATGCCAAGCTCGGGCTGAAGCGCCTCATCGAAAACGCCAAGCCCGCTGCCGCGACGCAGTGGACCCAGCGCGCGCAGCAAATCGTCGCCGAGTGGCGGCGCGAGAATTCGGAAATGCGCAACGCGCCAGTGTCGCCGATCCGCCCGGAGCGCATTTGCAAGGAAATTTCCGATGCGCTGCCGCCGGACGGCATGGTGGTTTCCGACACCGGCCACGCGGGCATTTGGACGGCGCGTTTTATCGAGTTGAAGTATCCGACGCAGCGTTATTTCCGCACCGCGGGTTCGCTCGGCTGGGGTTTCCCGGCGGCGTTGGGGGTGAAATGCGCCAACCCGGACAAACCGGTGGTGTGCTTCACCGGCGACGGCGGTTTTTATTATCACATTGCCGAGTTGGAGACCGCGCGGCGGCACGGCATTAACGCGGTGATCGTGGTCAACAACAACAGCGCGTTGAATCAGGAGATCAAGCTTAACGACATCGCCTACGGCGGCAAGCAGCGCGGCCGCGCGGAGGAAATGTGGCGCTTTCCCGAGGTGAATTTCGCCAAGGTGGCTGAGTCGTTCGGCTGCGTCGGCATTCGCGTGGAAAAAGCAGGCGATATCAACGATGCGATCAAGCGGGCGATCGCGATGAACAAACCCGTGGTGGTGGATGTTGCCACCGACATGTACGCGATTGCACCGCATCCGTGGACGCCGAGCGGACGCGATTTTCATTCGTATCAAAAACAGGGGAGTTGAGATGGCGCAGTTCGGAAATTTTGCACAAGGGCTGGATCGCGCGTATTGGCTTTCCTGGTTCAACCTGCCGGCGAATCTCAATGAGAAGTCTCGTCAGGCGTTCCTGGATTGGGTGCAAGATTCATACGTGCCCAAGGTGCTAAAACGCGACCGCGTGTTGTGGGGCGCGCTGTATGCCTCGCAGCCCACAGCCAGTTTCACCCCGCTCGGTGGCGGCGGGCGCATCAGCCACAAAAAAAATCCCAAAGGCGTGCCGATTGGCGACCGTTATATTTTGATGTTCGGCGCGCCCGATGTTTACGCGCTGGTGAACCCGATGCCCGATGAGTTTCATGCCAAGCTTGCGAAGACCGACAAGAAAATGCTCGCATTGCGGCAGGAAGAACGCCACAACTTCATGCTTGAAGAGGGTCGCATTGAAGGCCCGGGCATGGCGAACAACAAACCGCACATGGCGCCCGCGCCGGCGATCCAGCTTGGCAGTTTCAATTCCGGCGATTGGAACAACGAGGAAGAGCAAGCTGCTTGGTACGCGCGTTGGCGTTTGCCGTCGTTGACGAAAGTGAAAGGCTGCGTGCGCGTGCGTAAGCTGGTATCGGTGGCGGGCTGGGCCAAGCACGCGTGCTTTTACGAATTCAATTCGCTCGAAGCGCGCGAAAAATATTTCGTCTATTACGAAAAGCCCAACAAAAAAATGGTCAAGTGGTCGACCGACGTGGTGCGCGATACGGTGCACGCGCCGGGCTCGGCGAACATTGCATCCCGATTATTTTATTGTTTAAAATCAAATACTTAGATTTATGTGATGGTGGGGTGCGCAATGCGCACGCGTTGGTTGAGTGGCCGCGTGCGCGGTGCGCGCTCTACTGGTAAATGGAGCAGAAAAATGGAATCCAAAGCCGGCTTCGAAATCGTCCACGTCAAAGACATTCCGTGGGAGGACCGCCGCAACGTCGACAACTGGCCGAGTCGTGCCGGCATGTATTGCGACGACAAGGACAACCAGTTGTGCATCCGCTTGATTGATTACCCGAAGGGCTCGACCGAGCCGCGCCATGTGCATGGGGGCATGCACGCGACCACGGTGTTAAAGCATCACACGATAGTCGATGGCAAAACCTTAAGGCCACTCGACGTGGTGTTGGGCCCCAGCAACGAGCCGCATGGGCCGCTGCATTATCCCGAAAGCTGCCAATTGCTAAGCGCGTTTCAGGGCAGCTACTTTCATAGCGAAGTCGAAACACTCTCGACCGAAAAACACAACCGCTTGATTCAACAAGAGCAGATACCGTGGGAGGCGGGCGCCAACGGCGAGCAAATCAAAACCCTGGTCGATCGCGGTTGCGGGCGGCTGCTGGTGCAAGCGATCAAGTTTGCGCCGGGCGGCACGATGCCGGCCAAGAGCTATAGCAAGATGCATTCCGCGTTGATTGCGTTTGGTGGCGCGGACATCGATGGTGTGGCGCTGGGCGAGTGGGATTTTTTAAGGGTGCGCGATGCGGCGCATGGGGCGGTGAAGTTTCCACAGGGGGCGACGTTGCTTGCTCTGACGATGCGTTAAACAACCTTACCGCAGAGACGCGCAGGCGCAGAGGTTACGCAGAGAAAAGCCAACGCTTTGGTTTTTCTCCGCAAGTGTTCTCTGCGCCTTTGCGCCTCTGCGGTGAAGCAGTTCGTCGTCCTACTCCACCTTAATCCCCGCCGCCTTAACCAGCTTAATATTCTGCGCAATCTCGCCACGGATAAATTCCCCAAACGCCTCCGGTGCGGCCAACCAAGGCTCCAGCCCCTGCCGCATAAACGCCTCCCTCATCTCGTGCAAGTTGACGATTTTAACGATGGCGCTGTGTAAGCGCGTGACGATTTCGCGCGCCGTGCCGGCCGGGGCGAGCACGCCATACCAGCCGGTGCGGTCGTAACCCGGCACGCCGGATTCATTGAGCGTCGGCATATCAGGCGCGAGCGGCGTGCGCTCGGCGGTGGTGACGGCGAGCGCGCGCACGCGCCCGGCGTTGCGCAACGGCAGCGAGGAGGGAATGCTCGCGAAAATCAAATCCACTTCGCCGCCGGCGACACCGGTCATGCCCTCGACAATGCCTTTGAACGGCACGTGGACGATGTCGATTTTTGCCAGCGACTTCAACAACTCCGCCGTCAAATGCGCGGAACTGCTGATACCCGAGGTGGCGTAGTTCAACTTGCCGGGGTTTTTGCGTGCGAGTGCCACGAACTCGCGTGCGCTGCGCGCCGGCACCGACGGGTGCACCACCAGAAACCACGGCCCGCTCACCACGCGCGCCACCGGTGTGAAATCGCGCATCAGATCGTACGGCAGTTTGCGGCGCACCGCCGGTTGTATCGCATCCGCGGCGGGCATCAGTAGCAGCGTGTAGCCATCGGGCGGCGATTTTGCCGCGGCATCGGTGCCCAACATGCCGCCCGCGCCGGGGCGGTTTTCGATGTAGAACTGCTGGCCGAGCAGTTCGGATAACTTCGGCGCCAACGCGCGCGCGGTGATGTCGGCGGCGCCGCCGGGGGCGAAGCCGACCATGAAGCGCACGGGTTTGGCCGGGTACGGTTGCGCGTAAAGGTTTGCGGTTGTTGCGACAAGCAAAAGCGTTAACGTGATTATTTTCATGGGTGTTCGGTGACCTATGCAATGCTGTTGTGGGTTCCCGCCTGCGCGGGAACGACATCATGGCGATCTCGATTTCGGCGGGGCCGGATTTGGCTGTAATGCCACGGCGCTACTTTGCCACGAATGCGCTAGCCGTTACACTGTCTCGCATGAAACCCCATATCGCCATCATCGGCGCCGGCGCGGTCGGTGGCTACGTCGGCGGGCGCCTGACGCTCGCCGGCGAAATGGTAACCTTGATCGACCCGTGGCCCGCGCATGTGGCGGCGATGCGCGAGCATGGTCTTAAACTCTCCGGCACGCAGGGCGAAACCACTGTGCGCGTGCGCGCGTTCGACATTGGTGACGCGCAGCGGCTGATCCGCGAGCCGGTGGATATTGCGATCATCAGCACCAAATCGTACGACACGCACTGGGCGGCGGCGTTGATCGCGCCCTATCTCGCGGACGATGGTTATGTGGTGTCGCTGCAAAACGGCATGAACGAGGAGCGCATCGCGGCGCTGGTGGGCGCCTCGCGCACGCTGGGTTGCATCGCCAGCGGCATCAGCGTCAAGGTGCTGGCGCCGGGCCACGTCACGCGCACGCAAGAGCCCGGCGGCGAAGCGCATGCGGTGTTTCGCGTGGGCGAGGTGGATGGGCGCGTGAGCGCGCGCGGCGGCGCTTGCGCGCATCTTGAGCGGCGTGGATGGCGCCGAGGTTACGCCTGCGTTGAACAGTGAGCGTTGGACCAAGCTTTTGGCCAACGTCATGATGCATGGCTTGCTGGGCGCCACGGGGCTCGATAATCGCGCGGTGCTGATCGAACGCGGACGCGTGCATCGCATCGGCGTGCGGCTCGCGGCCGAGGCGGTCGCGGTGGGCCGCGCGCTGGGTTACGACATCGGCACGGTGTATGGCATCGATGCCAACGACTACGTCGCCGCTGATGCGGGCGACGCCGCCGCGCGCGCACGCATCGGGCAAGGCCTGGCCTTGTGGATGAAAAAACTCACCGCGCCCACGCATTCGTCGGTCGGGCGTGATGTGCAAAGCGGCCGCCGCACCGAGATCGATTTCACCAACGGACTGGTGGTTGAGAAAGGCGCGGCATGCGGCGTGCCTACGCCCACGCACGCCGCGCTAACGGCACTGGTGCGGCGCATCGATCGCGGCGTGTTGCGGCCCGGGGTGTCGCTGATCGATACCATCGCACTGTAAGTAAATACGTAAGTATTTGATTTTAAACAAGTTTTTATAAAGGTTGCTGCGATACAGCGGGTGCGATCGGTGTACTTCACCTGGCGGCGGCGCTTCGCCCCCAAAAAAACAGGACGCCGCGGCGTCCTGTTTTTGTTGTATCGCCGCACTACGGCTTGGCGTATTTGCCGCTGATTTGCGGCGACAGACCTTCGAGTTTTAATTCCGCGCGCTCAAGCCGTGTCTTGCGATCCCAGGTGCGCTTCAAATCGTCGCGGATGTTGATGGTGAGCCGCCCGCAGCGTTCGACTTCGAGTTCGACTTTGTCGCCGTCTTGCAAGCCGAACAAGCCGCGGTGATTGGTGCCGGTGGCGATAATGTCGCCCGGCTCGAGCGTGTGGATGGAGCTGATCCACTCGATGCAGCGCGGGATGTTGTGCGCCATGTCGTCGGTGTTGAAGTTTTGCTTGAGTACCCCGTTGACCCAGAGCTTGATTTGCAGCTTGTGCGGATCGGGGATCTCATCGGCGGTAACGATGTAAGGCCCGATCGGCGCAAAGGTATCGCGGCACTTCATTTGGTAGAACACGTTGCTCGGCGGGTGCAGGCCGCGCGCGGAGCCGTCGATAAAGTTGGTGTAGCCGAAGATGTATTGCATCGCGTCGGCCGCCTTCACGTTACTGCAGCGCTTGCCGATGATCAGCGCGAGTTCCGCTTCGCCCTCGAACAGCGTCGCCGGCACGTCGGGCAGCACCATGGTGTCGCCGTTGCCGATGATTGAATTGGGCACCTTCTGAAACGCGTTGATCGGCGCCGGCGCATCGCGCGTGCCGTCTTCCATGTAGTTCACCGCCATGCAGTCGATGGTTTGCGGGCGCGTGACCGGCGGGCGTATGCGCACGTTGGCGAGCGGCATGCCGCTGCCGCCGGCGGCTTCGAGCTTGCCGCGATAGGCGCCGAAATTGGCGATCAAGCCGTTGATCAAATCGCCGGGGCAAGTGTGTGGAATGTCTTTCACCAGCGCGCTGACATCGACGACCGAATCGCCCTTGACGACGCCCAGTTTGAAATCATCAAAAAACATTAGCTTCATGGTTGTACCCTTTCTGTGGGGAGGTTATTTAAAAGTTGGAGGGATGGGTGGCGTAGGGTTAACAGGCGCCAAGTTATTGCCGTTGCAAATTTTGGTGCACGCCATGGTAATCGCGAAAAACGCCTGCGTTTACCTTGCGCCGCTCACCGTGCGCGGTAAGCCACAAGCGCACCATGCGCCGCCGCAAATGCGGTTCTTCAAAATCCTCGAACTCGGTGCGCGCGTGCATGATGGTGTAGTTGTTGATGAGCTGAATGTCGCCGCGTTCCAGCATCATGTCAAGCCGCAAGTCGGCGCGATTGGCGCAGGCATCCAGACTCGCCAGCGCGGCGGTTTCAAGTTCGGTGTACTGTGCACGTCCCATTTTGATTGCAGCCTCGACGCTGTTGCGCAGGATACGGGCGCTTAACACGCCGTCCTGCCCGCTGAACACCGGCACGCGATAGGTCGACAGATCACCGCCTTCCTCGACATTCAAGTGTATGTAGCCGTTGAGCAGCGGGCCGAGATATTCCGGATGCGCCTGCGCGATTTCGTTGTAAACGCGTGTCGAGCTGACTATGCTGGAAAGCCCGCCGGATTTCGCCGGGCGCTGGCACAACAGGCCCACGATGTCGCAGCGGTCGGTGTGAAAGTAGAGATGCTGGTTGGTGCGATAGCCGCGAACCTTGCCGCTGCCCATCTTGACCCCTTCGTCGAACACCTCACCCAACATGTCACCGTAGGAGTTCTGCGAAATCGGCGAGCCCAGATATAAACCCATGCCCCAAAACGCGGTGCGAATTTGCGCATCGCTCCACGCCTTGGTCAGCCCGCGCACCAGCAAAAAACCGCGGCCGTGTGCGAGTTCGTGCGCCCAGGTTTTAAGTTCGGCGGCCATCGTGGTCATCGCGAAATCCGCTGGCTTGACGTCGATCTCGCGAAGCCCGCGCCCGATACAAGCATCGGCCGCGCTTTTGAGTTCATCGAGCTGGCGCTCGTTTAAGGTGACGATCCAACCTGGATCGCGCGCCATATCGGCGCCTTTCCAGGCAGTCGCGTCGGTGACCAGCGCGGGTGTGGGGGCGTTCATGGGGACTGGCGGGGCATTGAAAAAGCATGCTACCGAGCGCGCGCGGCGCACGTCAAGAAATTCCCCACAATATGACGCGAGCGCTCCCGTATAATCACGATGCAATCGCAGCCTTGTGCGCGTCATGGCTTGCGTGGAATTTTACCGTAACGGTAACACCGCTTTTTGAGTATGAACGCCCCCGATACAAAACCCGTCAGTTTCGCCGATGTCGCATTAGAGCAAACCATGGCGCGTGCCCGCGCGCTGGTGCCCGCACTGCGCGAACGCGCCGCGCAAGCGGAAGCCGGCCGCGTGATGCCGCCCGAAACCGTGCGCGATTTGCAGGCGATGGGCGCGCTGCGCATCTTGCAGCCCAAGCGCTGGGGCGGCATGGAGTATGACTTCATCGCTTACATCGACATGCCGATGGAGCTTGCGCGCGGCTGCGCCTCGACCAGTTGGACGGTGGTGAACCTGACGATACACAACTGGATGCTCGCGCTCTACGACGAGCGCGCGCAGGCCGAAGTGTGGGGCGCCGATCCGGAGGTGATGATTGCCGCGGGCATCGCTTATCCGCAAGGCCGCGCGCGCAAGGTCGACGGTGGCTACGTGATCAGCGGCAAATGGAATTTCTCCAGTGGGGTGAACATCAGCTCATGGTGCATGCTGGCGGTGACGGTGCGCGACGGGGCAGATGGTAGCGGTAAGCCCGTCGACTACCGCATGTGCCTGCTCGATCAATCGCAATATCAAGTGATCGACGATTGGCACGTGATGGGCATGCGTTCCACCGGGAGCATGTCGGTGGTGGCGAACGACGTGTTTGTGCCCGAATACAAAGCCTTGTGCATGCTCGATGCGCGTGGTGACAGCACCTTCCCCGGCGCGAAAGTGAATCCTAATCCGTTGTATTGCATTTCACTCGCCGCGATGGGCGGTTTGGGCATCGCCGCCACTGCGGTGGGCAACGCCATGGCGGCGCTGGAGCACACACAGGAATTGGTGAAATCGCGCAGCACCAATTACACCGCGCAGCGCATGCGCGATTTCCAGGTGGTGCAACTGCGCGTGGGTGCGGCGGGCGCCAAGATCGACGCCGCGCGCCATCTGCTGCGCAACGATTGTTTCGAGGCCATGGATAAAGCGCGCGCCAAATCCGTGCCCAGCCTCGAAACCAAGCTGCGCCAAAAGCGCGATGCCGCCTACGCCGCGCAACTCGCCACCGAGGCGGTCGATATGCTGCACACGATCACCGGCGCCATGGGCATTTACGTGAGCCATCCACTCGAACGCATTTTCCGCGACGCGCATGCGTTGGGCGCGCATATCAGCCTGAATTTCGATGCGCAGGCGGCGGCTTGGGGGCTCTCGACGTTGGGGGGCGAGGTGCATATTCCGACGTTGTAGGGCGATTGTGGCGAGGGTGGCCAACCGATATACTGAATTTGCCTTTTCTTGTAGACGGAGCCGATATGGGCAGCGCCACCTTGGCAAAAATTCGCCGCGATGCGATGACATTGCCGGAACCAGAGCGCGCTGAACTCGCCAATAGTTTGATGGCAAGCCTTGACGGAATTGCCGATCAGGACGCCGCGTCCGACTGGGAGGCGGAAATTTTGCGCCGCCTATCGGAAATCGATGCCGGTACCGCCGAGTTGATCGATCGGGAAACATTTCGCCAGCGGATGAAGGAGCGCATCGGCAAAAGCTGATGCGTCGAATACGCATTTTAGCGGCGGCTTCCGACTAGGCTGTCGAGGCCATGGCGTGGTATGAAAAGGAGCGCGCTGGTCTGGGCGCGGAGTTTCATAAAGCCATCGATGCCGCGCTGGATATCATCGTGGAAAATGTTGTCCCGCTGTCTACCGTGCCGGGTATTGCGGCGAGTCGTGGCGTCAAACGCCTTGTTCTGCGGCGCTTTCCATATTCGGTGATTGTTCGCGAAACCAGGGAGGAAGTCATCGTAATCGCGTTTGCGCATACGTCGCGGCGCCCAGGATACTGGAAAAACCGAATACGCCGCACGAGTACGTAGCGTTCGAACCGGCGCTATCGCCGGCTCGTTTCTATCCGCTGCAACCGGTCGTTCTCAAAATACAGCACGTTGCCGCCGCCGTAGTTCCACGCCTCCAGGACGCGCCAGCCGATGACGCTGCGGGTGATGTTATCGGGCGGTCCCCACACGCTATTGAGTACTTGCTGCGTACTCATGCCGATGTAGAGCAGCTTCACGCGCATCACGCGTTCTTTAGCGAGGCGTTCTTGTTCGAGCTTGGGCGCGTCGCGTTCTTTTCGAGTTGCTCGCGGCGGTTGTTGAGTATCTTGTCGGGATAGTCGTTAAAAATCCAGCCGCTGTGGGCGAGTGTGTAGTCAATGCCCATCAGCGCGGCGGAAACGCGTGCCTCGTTGTAACGGTGCTCGGTGTAATCCCGCAGGCTTAAGTGCGCAGGTTTTTTGCTCGCATCGAAGCGAATTTTCAGCCACGACAGCGCTGGGTCGGGCTTGGCAATGGCGACGTCTTCGATGGTGAACGCCTTGTCTTTATCGACGCTGAATTTTTCGCGCGGGCAATCCTTGCCGGCGGGCGCTTCGGCGCTGTCACAAAACAGCGCGATCGGTGATTGGCCTTGCAGCGGGCGGCGCACCCAGAATTTTTTGCCGATGAAAGTGCGCAGATCGCCGAGCAGGAACTCCGTGCGGGGTTGGCCGGCGTTTTCAAAACCCGGTTGCACGGCGCTCGCTTGGCTCCACGCGATGCGCGGTGCGCAGGCCAAGGCCAGCAGCGCACGGGCATAGACTAGAACGGTACGGCCGGCGCCCCGGAACGTGGGGCTAATGATACTCATCGGGTGCATCCATGTCGCCGCGCCGTCCAAAGAGATGGCGGAAGAGAGTGGGAGTCGAACCCACACAGAACTGATAACAGCCCTCACCGGGTTTGAAGTCCGGCCGCCCCACCGGGAGCGATTCCCTTCCGTTGTGCTTGAGTCGAATGCGATTGTACGGCTTATGCGGCGCTCGCGCCGCGCATTTACGATGCGAGTTGCGCCTTGACTTGGGCGGCGGCGTTTTTGCCCTCGGCGATGGCATCGTCGATCAGCCCGCCGCAGCCGCTGCGCACTGCGCCCGCGGCCCACACGCCGGGCAGCCCCGTTTCAAAATTGTCATTGGTGGCGACAAAGCCGTTGGCGTCGCGCTTGATGCTTGCGGGCAAAAATTCGGCGTTGGGCGCAAGTCCGACATAGGCGAAGACGCCAGCGCAGGGCACGTCTTCGCTGCGGCCATCACCGTGCTTCACCGTGACTTTCTCGACCATCTGCCCGCCGCCGATGGCGGTGACTTGGGCATTAAACGTTTTTTGAATTTTGGCTTGCCCATACACCGCGTGCTGAAAATGTTCCGTCGCGTTAAACGCGCCGCCGCGATGCACAAGTTTCACGTCCTTGCAGTATTGCGCCAGCACCAGCGCTTCTTGCAGCGCGGAATCGCCGCCGCCGACCACCACCGCAGTTTCGTTCTGGTACATCGGGCCGTCGCAGTCGGCGCATTGCGACACGCCTTTGCCTTCGAATTCGCTTTCGCCGGGAACGCCCAAGCGCTTGATGCGCGCGCCGGAGGCGACCACCACGCCGCGCGCGCTGCGCGAGCCCCCGTTGGTCAACACTTTTACCGTGCCGCTTGCAGCTTCAAGGCCGGTGACCGGTTCGTTGATGCTTTCCACGCCGGCGTTGGCGGCTGCCTCGACCAATGACGAGGCGAACTCCGCGCCGCTGGTCGCGCCAGCGGGCGCGGGTTCGAGTTCGTTGATGTTGATAATGAGGCCGCCGAAGAGTTGCGCCTCCATGGTAGCGACACGTAGGCCGCTTTTCGCGAGCTCGCCCGCGGCCGTAAGGCCGGCGACGCCTTCGCCGATCACAATTACATCGTAATCTGTTGCCATTTCAACATCCTTTATCGACGGTAATAATTATTGGGCCGGCGTTGTTGATTCGCCGATTTATTGGAGGACGGCGGCAGTTGCGCCGGCCGCGGCGCCGCGAGTAACGGTTTCGTGGGGATTTCCGCCGGCCCGAAGATCGGCACAAAATCCTTGCGCATTTTGCGCGTGTCGCCGATGCGCTGGGTGACGCCGGCGGTATCCATAAATTCGAGAATTTCAATCGCCAGCCCGCGCCCCAGCCCCGTCCAATCGCGGTACTGCGCGGCGGTGAAGATGCCATTGGGTTGCGCCTGCGCGGTGGCCTGCGCGGTGGCAGCGAGCTTGGCGAGTGTCGCCCTGGTGTAAAAACGTTCCGGCGGCACGCGCATCACTTCGCCGCTTTTCGCTTTGCGATAGAGAAAATCTTTAACGATGGCGTCTTTGAGTTTGAGTTGCAACGCGAGGTCTTTCACCAGCGGCGCGTTAAAGCCGGCGGCTTCGAGCGCGGGCTGCACCAATTGCCACATTTTTTTATCCGCCGTGTTGGCGGTGGTGCTGTGCGCGGGTAGGCGCGCGATCGAGCCGCTGACTTCGATCTTGCGCGCATCGGCCAGCGCGCGCAGCAGCGTGCCGAAGGCGTCCGCCGATAACTCCGGCGCGAGTTTCTTGCGCAGCGCTTCGGTTTCTTCGCCTTGCGCTTGCGGTTGAACCTTGTGGAATTCGGTGAGGCGCGGCACTACCGCATCGAGAATTTGCTGATGCCGCGCGCGCGGGATGCCGATGCGCGTGTCTTTACCGATTTGCACCAGCGTGGCTTTGTCATACAGCGCGCCGGCTTGCGCGGCGGGCATATTGAACAGCGTTTCAAAGCGCTGCAAATCGACCGGGCGATTGAGTTTGATCAGTGCATCAAGTGTCGCTTGCGGCGTGGCTTGTTCCAGCGCGGCGAGCTCGGCTTCGCGCGCTTCACGGCTTTTGCGTTGCGCGCTCACCAACGGGTCGAGCACCACGCCGCCGCCCAAGGTGCGCGTGGCGGATTGATCGCGCAGAATAAAACGGTCGCCGTGTAGCGTGCCCACCGGTTTGTCCAGTTGCAGTTGCAGCATGGCGGAAGCGCCGGGCGCGACGTTTTCGCCGCGGCGGATCGCCACACGTGCAGTCACGTCAGCGGTGGCCAAGTGCAAATGTACCGGTGTCCAGTGTTTCAGTGCTTGCGTTTCGGTGGGCAGCACCGAGACGCGCGCGGCGATACGTTGTGTCGGATGGTGGATCGCCGGCGCCAGCACCCAGTCGCCACGGCTCACCGCTTCGAGGTTGGTGCCGGTGAGATTCAACGCGCAGCGCTGGCCGGCGAGCGCTTGCTGCGCGGCCTTGCCTTGAATTTGAATGCCGCGCACGCGCACTTCGTTGCCCGCCGGCGAAATGACGAGGTGATCGCCGGGTTTGACTCTGCCGTTAAACACCGTGCCGGTGACCACGGTGCCGCTGCCGGCGACGGAAAACGCGCGGTCGATGGCGTAACGAAAATGCTGATCGGCGCCGGCGCGCGAAGTCAAGTTCGCCGCTTCGTGCTTTAACAGCTCTCGCAGCTCGCTGATGCCCGCACCGCTCACCGCCGACACCGGCATCACCTTGACGCCGGCGAGTTGCGTGGTGGCGAGCAGCGCGCGCACTTCATCGGCGACTTGCTTAACGCGCGCTTCATCGACGCGATCGATTTTGGTGATCACCGCCGCGCCGCGCTGAATGTGCAGCAGGTTCAGAATGTTCAAATGCTCGCGCGTTTGCGGCATCACGCCGTCGTCCGCCGCCACCACCAGCAGCGCGTAATCGATGCCGCACACGCCCGCGAGCATGTTGCGCACAAAACGCTCGTGGCCCGGCACGTCGACAAAACCGATCAGTTCGCCGTTTGCCAGCGGCAAATACGCAAAGCCGAGATCGATGGAAATGCCGCGCGCTTTTTCTTCGGGCAGCCGATCGGTGTCGACACCGGTGAGGGTTTTCACCAACAGTGTCTTGCCGTGGTCGATGTGGCCGGCGGTGGCGACAATCACGTGTTGACCCCCTTCACCGCAGAGGCGCAGAGGCGCAGAGAAAACGCAAAGAAATTAAAAATAAAAAACATAATTAAATCAGATACTTATATCATTTCTCTGTTGGGGTTCTCTGCGTAAACTCTGCGCCTCCGCGCCTCTGCGGTGAAGCACTTGAACTTAAATTTTTAATCGATCCAACTGCGCCACAAATTCCGCCTCGCGATCCAAACACCTCAAATCGAGTATGAACGCGCCGTCGCGTATGTGCCCGATCACCGGCACCGGCAGCGCGCGAAACGCGAGGGAGAGTTTATCCGCGAACGAACCTTTGGCTTTGCCAACTGGAAGAATTGCAATGCCCGCGCTGGGCAGCGAATCCACCGGCAGCGAGCCGCTGCCGATTTGGCTGGCGCAATCGACGACGCGTGCCTCCGCCTTGCCAGTAAGCGCGGCTTGCACCTGCGGCAACACGCGCTCGGCCTGCGCACGGATGTCTTCGCGCGCGCGGGTGAGCAAACGAATGGTGGTGACTTCTTCGCGCAGTTTGTCGGGGTTGGTGTAAAGCCTAAGCAACGCGTCGAGCGCGGCCAGCGTCATTTTGTCCACACGCAGCGCGCGTTTCATCGGGTTTTTGCGAATGCACGCGATCAGCTCTTTTTTGCCCACCAGCAGCCCCGCTTGCGGGCCGCCCAGCAGTTTGTCGCCGCTGAACGTGACCAGGTCCGCGCCATGCGCCAGTGCTTCCTTGGGCGTGGGTTCGTGCGGCAGGCCGTAATCTTCGAGATTCACCAGCATGCCGCTGCCCAGATCGACGATGAACGGGATGTGGTGCTCATGCGCCAGCGCGGCCAATTCCGGCTCGGGTGCGGTGGCGGTGAAGCCTTGCACGGCGTAATTGCTGGTGTGCACCTTCATGATTGCCGCGGTGCGCGGGGTGATCGCCTCGGCGAAATCTTTGAGATGGGTGCGGTTGGTGGTGCCGACTTCGATGAGTTTCACGCCGGCGCGCTTCATGATGTCGGGGATGCGAAACGCACCGCCGATTTCGATCAACTCGCCGCGCGAGACGATGACTTCGGATTTGCCGCGTTGGCTGCCCACCGTGTTTAGCGCGAGGTACACCGCGGCGGCGTTGTTGTTGACCACCACCGCGCCGTCGCCGCCCGCCAGCTTGGTGATCCATTTTTCGACGTGCGTGTCGCGTTCACCGCGCGCGCCGCCGCCCAAATCGAATTCGAGATTGACCGGGCGCGTCATCGCGCTCATCACCGCGTCGGCGACCGCTTGCGGCATTAACGCGCGGCCCAAGTTGGTGTGCAGCACCGTGCCGCTTAGGTTGAATACTGGGCGCAGCGAGGGCTGCGTTTGTTGCGCGAGATCGGCGTCACAAGCCGCGACAAAACGCGCTTCGTCGAATTCAAAACCGTTGGCGTTTTGTGTGAGTTTTTCGCGCTGCGTTTGCAACCGCGCGCGGATGGTGTCGGTGGTGAGCGCGCGGCCGAACTTGGCAATCAGCGGCGCGACCGCGTTGCTGCTTAGCAGCCGGTCAACCGAGGGTAGCGCGCGACGCGCGGCTGGGTCCGGAGTCACCATGTGGGATGTGGCTCCGGGCCGAGAACAAATCGCGAAATGCGCGGCGCTGGCATAGGGGAAACGAGATGGGGAGAGATACCTTCGAGGAGAAGCGATTTTATCGTAATCGTGAGAGCGCGTGTTAAGCTGGAAAATCGTCCAAGTGATATGTGCTTTATCCGCGCAGGGAGCAACAATGACCGCAGTTACCCATGTTAACGAGCCGCAATACGAAGTCGTCTGGCCGCTGGGCAAACCCGCTTACGCCGCGCGCGCGCCCAACGAGCGCGTCGCCGATTTGTCGAGCAAGGTGATCGGCGAAACTTGGGATTATTTGTTTCGTGGCGAAGAGTGGTTTCCGATTTTGCGCGAGGAATTGAGCAAACGTTATCCGGGCATCCAGTTCGTTACCTACGACACCTTCGGTAACTTGCACGGGCTGAATCAGCGCGAGTTGGTGGCCAAGGTGCCCGCGTTGTTGAAGGAACACAAAGTCGATGCGGTGATCTCCGGCATCGGCGCTTGAGGCGCTTGCACGCCCGCCGTGTTGCGGGCAAGTGCGGCGGTGGAGCGCGTGGGGGTGCCCACGGTGTCGATTATTTCCAGCGGATTTTTAAAACAAGCCGCGGTGGTGGCCAAGGGGCTGGGGCTGCCCGAGATGGCGATTGCCGAATTCCCCGGCGTGCCGATGACGCAAAGCAAAGCCGAGCTACGGCGGCAAGTGATTGAGCAGTTGCTGCCGCGGGTGATAGAAGGTTTGTCCAAGCCGGTACAGCGCCAAGCAGCCGAGCGTGAGGTGCTGTTGCCGGAGCCGCGCGAGATTGTGTTTCGCGGCGACTTTGACGCGCTGCAGGAGCATTTTCATCAACAAGGTTGGTCGGACGGCATGCCGGTGGTGCCGCCCACGCTCGAGCGCATCGCCAAGTTTTTGAAATTCACCGAGCGCGATGCAAACGAAGTGATCGGGGTGATGCCGCCCGCGAATCGTGTGGCAAGTGTTTGGAACGTCGCGGTTAACGGCGTGATGGCGGGTTGCCGGCCGGAATACATGCCGATTTTGCTGGCGGTGGCGGAAATCGTTTGCACGCCGGAATACAAAATCGAAGACGCCGGTTCCACGCCGGGCTGGGAATCGCTGATCGTATTAAACGGTCCTATCGTCAAGCAGCTCGGCTTTAATGCTGGGCAGGGCGTGATGCGCATGGGCAAGCAGGCCAACACCAGCGTCGGGCGTTTTTTGCGGCTACTGGTGCGCAACATCGCGGGCTTCACGCACGCGCCGGAGGGCGCGGATAAGGGCAGCATCGGCCAGAGTTTTCTGGTGGCGCTGCCGGAGAATGAGGACGCGGCGGCCGACATCGGCTGGGCGCCTTACAGCGTCGACCGCGGTTTTAACGCGGGTGATAACGTGGTGACGGTGCAAAGCGTGGTGGCCATCAGCGCGCCCACCTACAGCGGCACGGAAAAAGCCGAAGAGCATATGAAGATCATCGCCGATGTGATCGGCGAACGCGCGTGCGGCTACTGGAGCGCGATCGGCATGGTGTATGCCAACTGGCATCCGCTGATTGTGCTGGGGCCGTCGATCGCCAAAGTGTTCGCGCAAGACGGCTGGCGCAAGGACGACATTCGCCGCTATTTATACGAGCAGGTGAAAATGCCCGCTTCGCGCGCCGAGCATTACGCCTATCACTGCGGGCAAACCGGCTTTCGTGTCACGCAAGCGGTGAAAGATGGTCTGTTGCCGCCGGCGTATCACGAGTCGGATGATCCCGACCGCTTGATCCCGGTGTTTCAGCGGCCGGAGTGGATCGGCATCGTGATTGCCGGCGACTGGGGCCGTAATCAATCCAAGGGCTACGTGTGCAATCACGTGCAGGGTGTGCCGACCAGCCGCAAAGTGCGGCTGCCGCAACAGTGGGAGGCGTTGCTCGCACAAGCCCAAAAATAAAATAATCAATTAAATCAAATACTTAAGTAAATTCGTTCCAAACAAAAAAGCCGCGTTACTGCGCGGCTTTTTCGCTGCGTGCGATGACACTTATTCGAACAAGCGCTCCGGCAACGGCAGCCCCGCAAGATCATCTGCGGTCAGCGGCTGATTCGCTTTGATGCCGAAACGCTCCAGCACGTGTATCAACTGCCGGCCATGTTGCGCCGAGTGCCAGGTCGAGCGCTCGAACACCACGTGCATCGGTTGCTTGCCGTAGTAGGTGGGTATCTCGGCGCCGAGGGTTTTGTCCGCTTGTTTGGCCCACCACTTTTCCAGGCGCGCGATCACGCCTTCGCCGTATTGCGCGATTTGTTCGCCGGTGACACAGGTGCCGTCGGCCGGTGGGATATTGGCATCCCCGATCGCGTAGTCGACGCCGTTTTCGACACTGTTCAAAAACGATTCGCAAATGCGGAAGATGTGGTGCGACATGATGCGTATCTGCCGCGGCCGATTGGGGATGACGTCGCTCGCCAATTGCTCGGGCGAGAGCTGGCGCACATAACGTTGCGCGGCGCGCAGCGCGATGATCCATTTTTTGACCAGTTGTTCCGGCGGCAGCGGTGTGTGGCCGGTGCCTTCGAGGCCGACGAACTCGGCCACGTCTTCAAGCTTTTGCCCAAGCACATAATTCTTGCCCTTGGACACCACCGGCACGTTGCGCACGCCCAAAGCGAGCAGGCGTTCGCGGCCGCCTTTGTCATTCAGGATATCGACGACTTCGTGGTCAATCTTTTTCTTCGAAAGAAACTCTTTCGCTCTGAGGCAGGAGCTTCACCCCGGTTGCAGGAACAGGATAAATTTTTCGGCGGGTGCGTTCATGTGGGACTCCAGTTGGGAAACAGGGGGGAGACTAACGCCGGCGGGGAAACAGCGTCAAGTCGGCAGGCTGCTTACGCGCAGCTTTGCCGCAGCCGCAGCGCCTCGGCCGCCTCCGCCGACAAGGCATTGGATTCAATAATGCCGCCGCCCAGGCACACATTGCTTTCGTAAACGACGACCGATTGGCCGGGGGTGACCGACCATTGCGGCTCGGCGAATTCGACGGCGCAGCTTTGCGCGGTGGCGGCGGCGATGGTGCACGGCGCATCTTTTTGGCGATAGCGTGTTTTGGCGCTGTAGACCCAGTTGCAATGCGGCGTCATGCCGGCGACCCAACTCAAATTTACCGCGGTGACGCGGTCGGCGAAAAGCCTGGGGTGTTCGTGGCCTTGCACCACCACCAAGCGGTTGTTGAGCAAATCTTTTTCCGCGACGTACCAGGCATCGCCGTCGCCCTCGCGCGTGCCGCCGATGCCCAGGCCCTGGCGCTGGCCCAAGGTGTAGAACATCAGCCCGTTGTGACGGCCGACTGTTTTGCCCTCGAGCGTGACGATGTCGCCGGGGTTCGCGGGAATGTAGCGATTTAAAAATTCGCGAAACGGTCGCTCGCCGATAAAGCAAATGCCAGTGGAATCTTTTTTATCGTGCGTGGCAAGCCCGGCCTCTTTTGCCAGAGCGCGCACCTGGGTCTTGTTCAGTTGGCCCAACGGGAACAGCGTTTTACTCAACTGCGCTTGATTCAGGCGATAGAGGAAATAGCTTTGATCCTTGCTGCCGTCGTCGGCCTTCAATAATTGAAACAAGCCGTCGCGCTCGCGCACTTGCGCGTAGTGCCCGGTGGCGATGCAATCCGCGCCCAGGTTGAGCGCGTGATCGAGAAACGCCTTGAATTTGATCTCGGCATTGCACAGCACGTCGGGATTGGGCGTGCGGCCGGCCTTGTATTCGGCGAGAAAATCGCTGAACACGCGCTCCTTGTATTCGGCGGAGAAATTCACTTGCTCGATGTCGATGCCGATTTTGTCCGCAACCGCCACCGCGTCGATGAGATCCTCGCGCGAGGCGCAGTACTCATCGGTGTCGTCGTCTTCCCAGTTTTTCATGAATAAACCGGTAACACGATAGCCCTGTTGTTTGAGCAACAACGCCGCCACCGACGAATCGACGCCGCCGGACATGCCCACCACTACATTTTTTGCCTGATTCATGCGCGCATTTTACCGCCGCGCGGCGTTCAAAATAAAAAAGGCAGGGTCCATGGACCCTGCCTTTTGCCGCGAAAACTCGCGATTACTTCTTTTCTTCGGCCTTGGCTTTGCCGTCCGCCTTTTTGGCGTCGCCCTTGGCCTTGCCGTCGGCTTTTTTGGCATCGGCTTTGGCTTCGGCTTTCGGGGCGTCTTTCTTGTCTTGTGCGATCACCGGGGTAACGGTCGCCGCTGCGAAAACAGCCGCCAACAGGGTTGCGAACAGTTTGCTCATTTTCATTTCCTCACTTGGTTTGGTTGATGGATCGCTTGCGCGATCGACCGTACGTACCGGCCACAACCACTAACGGGCCTCAGTGCCATCGGTTGACTTATTTGTTTCCAAATGTAAAAAAATAATAAAATCAATAAGTTATAATTTAACGTGCATGCCGGGATCGAGGTTTTTCAGCGTCCAAGCGCCGATCTGATGGCGGATTAGACGTAGGGTTGGATAACCCACGGCTGCCGTCATGCGCCGCACCTGGCGGTTTTTGCCTTCGCGCAGGACGAGGGTGATCCACGATGTGGGAAAGTTTTTGCGGAAGCGCACCGGTGGATCGCGTGGCCACAGCCAGCCGGGTTCGGCCACACGCGCGGCTAGCGCAGGGCGGGTCATGCCATCGTTGAGGATTACGCCGTTGCGCAGTTGCTCAAGGGCGGCCTCGTCGGGCTCGCCTTCGACTTGCACGTAATAGGTCTTGGGCAGTTTGTGCTGTGGGTCGGTGATGCGGTGTTGTTCGCGGCCCTCGTCGGTCAACACCAGCAGGCCCTCGCTATCGGCATCGAGCCGCCCGGCGGCGTGCACGCCGGGTTGGGTGATGAAGTCCTTCAGGGTCTTACGGCCCGCGACGGGGCGAAACTGGCACAGCACGCCGTAGGGTTTGTTGAACAGAATGATCATGGGGGAAAAACAAACGCCCGCACAGATTTATCTGTGCGGGCGTTTTGAGTGGCGAGGCGAAAAACGACAGCGCTTACTTGGTGCCCCAAGGCTTGATCGCTTCCTTCAGCTTCGCGTAACCGTCCAGATAGCGCGGACGCTTGCCCGAGGAATAAATCTTGTCGAAGGTGGCGAGCTGGGCGTCGAGCCATTTCGCCAATTCGGTGTTGCCGGGGTTGGCGGCTTTGTAGGCGTCGTTGATCAGCACGAAGTGAATGCGCGGATCGTACGGATCTTTGGTGCCGCCGACGGATTCATCCCCCGCCAGCAAGCGCAGCAGCATGGCGTCGGCCGAGCCCAGCGTTTGTTCGTAAATCGGTGCGCCTTCCATGCGGTACATCACTGATGTCATGTCCTTGCCGTTGGTCATGGTGAAGCCCATGCCTTTCCACACCTGCTTCATGTCCTTGCCTGCCTTGACGTGATCGAGCACCAATTGGCCCCACGCACGCAGCACATCCGGCGCGTCGGCCATCAGGTCGGTCAAGCGGTCGCCGTCCAAGTCGGTGGCGTACACCACGCACTCGCGGTGATTGATCATGTCGTGCAGCAACAGGCCGAAGTTGGTGTCGGAGATGTGTTCGTACACATCGCCGCCCCAGTTTTCCATGCCTTTTTTGAAATCCTTCGGCAATAGCGCCACGATGGCATCGACGTTTTCACGATGCTCTTCGTAGGCATCCACCGCGTACTGACGCTTCAATTGAAATTTAGTGCCTTGGATCAACCAGCGGAAGAGGCCCGCGTTCACCGCGTCTTCTTTCGCTTGGGTCGGTTTGGTGGCGACACGGCCGATGCACTTCTTTTCGTTCACCAGTTGCAGGAACAAGCGCGCGGCGTAGGCCATGCGCACGCCCGGCGTGTTCATTTCGGAGTGAATATTGCCGGTTTCTTTTTCGACTTTGAATTTCTTATTGTCCTGCGAATACGGCAGGCCGGGCATGAAACGCACATTGGTGATCGAGCCGTACGGACGCACGTTGCAATACACGCCGGCTGCCGTGCGCAGCGGCGCGTTGGCCGATTTGCCCGCGACCACGACTTTTTTGCCGCCTTCGTTCACCATGAAGTCGCCCGCGGTGGACCACTTCAAGCAGGTGTAGTCCATTTTGCCGAACCACTCCAGCGGCTTTAATTTGGTGTCGTGCCGATACTGCGCCATCATCGGCACGCCGAGAAACGGCAGGCCCAACACGTCGAGCGCCATGATGGTGCCGTTTAACGCAAAGGTGTCGGTGAAGGCGTGCGCCACGGGCTTGACGCCGGTTGCGAAATTGCCGCCTTCCCAAATCACCGCGTCGCTGATGCCGACGGGTTGCGTCTTGGAACGCTTGAAAATGCTGTCAAGGTATTTAAACAGATCGCCGCTTTGTTCCTCCTGCGCGATTTTGAGGAGGTCGAGTTTGCCAGTCATGATGCTTAATCTCCGTGGGGACTAGGTAAGAGGTTTGGGAAAAAAGACCCGTGCGCGAGTTGCGCTCGGTCGAAGCATTCCAAAGGGGTTTGCGCGCGAATACGCGCGAATTACGTTCAAGACCGCTACCCCGGTAGGTGCGCGGCGCAATTATCGCATTTCTTGGGCGGACGATAAACGCCTGGGGAATTTGCCGCCGGCGCCGATTTCGGCGCGCAAAGCCCTTCCTCGCGGCGTAAGCGCGGCACATTTCCTTTGGGGCGACAACGTGGCGGCCCGACTAACCCGCCACGCGGCAGGCAGACGGCTAGGACGCCGCCTGAATATTGGAGGCCTGCTTACCTTTCGGGCCTTGGGTGACTTCGAACGACACCTTTTGGCCTTCCTTGAGCGTTTTGAAACCGTTCATCTGGATGGCTGAAAAATGCGCGAATAAATCTTCGCTTTTATCGTCCGGCGTGATGAAACCGTAACCTTTGGAATCGTTGAACCACTTCACTGTGCCTGTCGCCATGCTTCACCCTCTTAGACAATGAGCGGGCTCGCGCCGGAGAGCGGCCTGGTGTGCGCCAAATCGACGCACCCGGATCATGCCCGCGCAATTAAACGCTGAATCGCCGCCTGCAGTGAAATACTACCTTGCCGCAAGTGGACATTAAGCATACACCATATTCCTTTAGCCAGAGGCAAGGGGAACGGTAAACGGAATACTTGAAATTTCCGGGATTCCGTCCAAAATACAACCTCGCCCGTGGATTTTTCGCATATTCAACGATTTGCGACGGCAACGGGAACTGGAGTTTGGTCGTCTTAAGGGTTGCAACAGGCGGTTTTGAGCATACGGGTTGGATAGATCACATGGCGGGTAAACAACGCGAAGACACGGTACTGGAGGCCAAGCGCGCCAAGACCAAGCCGCCGCCCATGTACAAAGTCATGCTGCTCAATGACGACTACACGCCGATGGATTTCGTGGTGATCGTGCTGCAAAAGTTTTTTGGGTTAACGCGCGAGAAGGCGACGCAAGTCATGTTGAAGGTGCATCGCGAAGGCATGGGCGTGTGTGGAGTGTACTCCAAGGACGTCGCCGCGACCAAGGTGGACCAGGTGCGCGGGTATGCCAAACAGCACCAACATCCGTTACAGTGTTTGATGGAAGAGAATTAATTCGGTATTTCGAAGTCACAAGCCTATAGCCGCCAATAAAGGACCCCGATGATCGCTCAAGAACTTGAAGTCAGCCTGCACATGGCCTTTATGGAGGCTCGGCAAAAGCGCCATGAGTTCATTACCGTGGAGCATTTGCTGCTGGCGCTGCTGGATAATCCGTCGGCGTCCGAGGTGCTCAAGGCTTGCGCGGTCGATATCGACGATTTGCGCAAACAGTTGCAGGGGTTTGTCACCGAGCACACGCCCATATTGGCGGGCGACGAAGTGGACACGCAGCCCACGCTGGGTTTTCAGCGCGTGATTCAGCGCGCGATTTTGCATGTGCAGTCCTCCGGCAAAAAAGAAGTTACCGGCGCCAACGTGCTGGTGGCGATTTTCGGCGAAAAGGATTCGCACGCGGTGTTCTTTCTCAATCAAAAGGGTGTCTCGCGGCTGGACGTGGTGAACTTTATTTCCCACGGCATCAGCAAGACGCAACAAGCCGCGCCGGCCAAATCCGAGAACGAGGCCGAAAACGAGCAAGAATCACCGGCGGCCGGCGGCGCGCTGGAAACCTACACCCAAAACCTGAACGCATTAGCGCAGCAGGGCAAGATCGATCCATTGATCGGCCGCGACAAGGAGCTGGAGCGCGCGATTCAGATTTTGTGCCGCCGCCGCAAAAACAACCCGTTGCTGGTGGGCGAGGCCGGCGTGGGCAAAACCGCGATCGCGGAGGGGCTCGCGCGGCGCATCATCGAAAACAGCGTTCCGGATATTTTGCAAAAGAGCACGGTGTACGCGCTTGACATGGGTGCGTTGCTCGCCGGCACCAAGTACCGCGGTGATTTCGAGCAGCGGTTAAAAGCGGTGTTGAAGCAACTGCAAGACAATCCGAACGCCATTTTATTCATCGACGAAATCCACACGCTGATCGGCGCGGGCGCCGCGTCGGGCGGCACGCTAGACGCCTCCAACCTGTTAAAGCCCGCGCTCTCCAACGGCACGTTAAAGTGTATCGGCGCCACCACCTACAACGAGTTTCGCGGCGTGTTCGAAAAAGATCACGCGCTGTCGCGCCGCTTCCAGAAGATCGATGTGCTGGAGCCTTCGGTTCAGGAAACCGTCGAAATCTTGAAGGGCTTGAAGTCGCGCTTCGAGGAACACCACGGGGTTAAGTATTCCGCGAACGCGCTGACCGCCGCGGCGGAACTGTCCGCGCGCTTTATCAACGACCGGCATTTGCCCGACAAGGCCATCGACGTCATCGACGAGGCCGGCGCCGCGCAGCGCATACTGCCGAAAACCAAACAGAAAAAGGCCATCAGCAAGCACGAGATCGAAGAGGTGGTGGCGAAGATCACGCGCATCCCGCCGCAGACGGTGTCGGTGGACGACCGCAATTCGTTAAAAACACTGGCGCGCGATTTGAAAGCGGTGGTGTTTGGACAAGACAAGGCGATCGATGCGCTGTCGACGGCGATCAAAATGGCACGCAGCGGCTTGGGTAATCCCGTCAAGCCCATCGGCAGTTTCCTGTTCTCCGGGCCGACGGGCGTGGGCAAAACCGAAGTGGCACGGCAACTCGCTTACGTGATGGGCGTGGAACTGATTCGCTTCGACATGTCCGAATACATGGAGCGCCACGCGGTGTCGCGCTTGATCGGCGCGCCGCCGGGATACGTCGGCTTCGATCAGGGCGGCTTGTTGACCGAGGCCATCACCAAGCAGCCGTACTCGGTGCTGCTGCTCGATGAAATCGAAAAAGCGCATCCGGATATCTTCAACATCCTGCTGCAAGTGATGGATCACGGCACGTTGACCGACAACAACGGCCGTAAGGCGGATTTTCGCAACGTGGTGATCATCATGACCACCAACGCCGGCGCGCAGGAGTTGTCCAAGTCGAGCATGGGTTTTGCGCCGGCCAAGCAGGTGGGCGACGAAATGGCCGAGATCAAGCGCCTGTTTACACCGGAATTCCGCAACCGGCTCGATGCGACGATTTCGTTCGCCGCGCTCGACCGGGAAATCATCTTGCGCGTGGTCGACAAATTCCTGATGCAACTCGAAGACCAGTTGCACGAGAAAAAAGTCGAAATCGCCTTTACCCAAACGCTCAAGGATTATCTCGCCAAAAAAGGCTTCGATCCCGCGATGGGCGCGCGGCCGATGGCGCGGCTCATTCAAGACACCATCCGTAGCGCGCTGGCCGACGAATTGTTGTTCGGCAAGCTGGCCGGCGGCGGCAAGGTGACGGTGGACCTCGATGCGGACGACAAGGTCAAACTGATTTTCGCCGAAGAGCAACCCAAGCCGGTGGCGAGCAGCGAAGAAGTGTCGTAGCCGTCCTGGGTTTTCAGGTATACGCCCGCCGCGATCCTGGCGGGCTTTTTTTGTGTTAGTCGACAGTAGTGTCCGGACGTTAATCGAATAAATTCAATTGGTTAGCGGACATGTCCGGAATTTCGTCGGCGACGATTTTGTTAAGTAGTTGATCCAATGGCATTTTCTCGAACATCGTGAGGCTCAAGAT
>VGIF01000015.1 GCA_016868015.1 Betaproteobacteria bacterium | reverse complement strand
AAACGCTTTATCGACGCCAATGCGCACCGTGTGGCGCACGACGCGGTCGATGCGCCGACCTTTCTCGCCGCCCACGATGCCGAAATCAAAGTTGCGCTGGAACACTGGCCGAATATCAAATTTCACACGCTGCGTGAGCATGCGGGCTTGGTGTTTCACGCCAACGAGTAACATCCCGCGGGCGACGGTTTCGCGCAGCGTGCGCGATACGCACCCTACCGGTTAACGGATTTTCGTCGCGTTCCAACCCGCCCCGACCATGGCGTCGCCGTTAACCACCCCTCGGTATTCGCGCCCGTCGACGGTAAACATGATCTGCTCCCCGCGCAACCGGCCTTTTTCCACGGGCTTGCTGGCGCCATTGACGGTTAGCTTGCCGGTGAGCATTTGAAATTTTTGTTCGAACTCCAGTTCGCCGCCCTGGAAGCGCCAGCGCCCTTCCGCGCGCGCGGGCACGATGTAGAGCAGCCAAGTGCACCAACTGCCGCACTCGCCGTCGACGCGCCCGGTTTCATCGGCCTCCCAGCCGGTGGGCGCAAATTGATTGGCGACGATGCGCGAGCCGGGTTTTAAGCCGAGAAACTTGGGCACCAGTTTGTTCATGTTCTCCGGCAGCAAAAACAGCGCCAGCACACTCGCCTTGGAAATGTCGGCTTCATACATATCGCCTTGCACGAACCTGGCTTTGTCGGCAACGCCGGCTTTTTCGGCAAGACGCCGCGAGTGTTCGACCATGTCGGGGTTGTATTCGACACCTAACGCGTTGGCGCCGCGCCTGGCGGCGGCGATGATGTTGCGGCCGTCGCCCGAGCCCAAGTCCATCACAAAATCTTTCGCCGTGACCTTCGCCACATCGAGCATTTTTTCCACCAGCACCGCCGGGGTCGGCACCCACACCACGTCGCGGCCGGCTTGGCCCACTTGCGGCTCGAACGGTTTTGCCGCGGCGGGTTCAGCGGCCTGCGGCTCGATGGGCTTTTCCCTGGCTGCCGCCGGCTCTTGCGCCCATGCAGCGCCCACCGAAAAGCATGCTATGAGCAACCAGGCTTGCATTGTTTGTTTGACCATGCTGTCCCTGAAAATTTTAAATATTTGATTTAATTGACTTTTTAAAATGGCCTTGGCGCCCTGCCAACTGGAACCGGGGCGCCGCGAAACGTTCCGCCGCGGTGCAATCCGCAAGCGGTTTGAACCAACGGGCATAATGCGATTTTAAAGGTAAACCGGCGAAGTAAACCAAACATGAAAAAAGATACTCTGCTCGGCCACTCCGGCCGCAACCCGCGCGAAACCCACGGCACCATCAATATGCCGGTGTACCGCGCGTCCACTATCGTGTTCCCCGATCTGGAAACCTACAGCACGCGCCCTTCTGACGATTACAAAACGCCGCGTTACGGCATTCACGGCACGCCCACGCATTGGGCGCTGGAAGAAGCGGTGGCGAAAATGGAAGGCGGCCACAACGCGGTGGCGGTGTGTTCGGGGCTGGCCGCGATTGCGGCGCCGTTGTGCGCGTTTGCGAAAACCGGTTCGCATTTGCTGGTGGCCGATAGCGTGTATGGCCCGACGCGCAGTTTTTGCGAGCGGCGCTTGAAGGCGTTTGGCGTGGAGATTGAGTACTACGATCCGCTGATCGGGGCCCAAATAAAAAAGTTAATAAAATCAGATACTTACGCAATATTCTGCGAAGCGCCTGGTTCGCTCTCGTTTGAGATGCAGGATATCCCGGCGATCGCGCGCGAAGCGCATGCGCACGGCATACCGGTGCTCGCCGACACCACCTGGGGCACGCCCTATTTTTTTCGATCGTTCGAGCACGGCGTCGATGTGTCAATCCACGCCGGCACCAAATACATCGTCGGCCATTCCGATGTGATGATGGGACTGATCGTCACCAACGAAAAATACTGGCTGCCAGTACGGCGCGCGGTGGCGGATTACGGTTATTGTTCGAGCGCGGACGATTGTTATCTTGCGCTGCGCGGCTTTCGCACCATCGGCGTGCGCATGAAGCAGCAAATGGCTAATGCGTTGAACGTTGCGCGTTGGCTGGAAAAGCGCGGCGAAGTCAAGCGCGTGCTCTACCCCGCGCTGGAAAGCGACCCCGGTCACGCGATTTGGAAACGCGACTTTGAGGGCGCGGCCTCGCTGTTTTCGTTTGTGTTAAAGCCGGTGAACAAAAAACAAGTGGCGGCGTTCGTTGATGCGCTAAAACTGTTCGGCATCGGCTCCAGTTGGGGCGGCTACGAATCGCTGGTCACCGCGCCCAATATCGCGCCGCTGCGCACCGCGACGAAATGGGCCGAGGATGGGCAGGTGATACGCATGCACATCGGCTTGGAAGACCCTGAGGATCTCATAACGGATATTGCGCAGGCGTTTGCGGCAATGGCAAACGCTGTGTAGTTCCCAAAAACCAACCCTTCACCGCAGAGGCGCAGAGACGCAGAGGAATCGCGGAGAAAACTTCGCACGTTTTTCTCTGCGGCAGTTCTCTGCGCCTCTGCGCCTTCGCGGTGATGCTGTTTTCATCGGTGATTAACCGATTTTCATGACATTCCCGCTCTCGGCCGACGCCACTATCGCTTCAATGACGGCGATGCCATTCACCGCCTGTTCCGGCGGCACCATGTAGGGTTGTTTCGCCGCCACCGCATCGGCAAACGCTTCGAGCTCGGCCCGCTCCTTCTCCGCCGGCTGCAACTCGATGCGCTGCGGCTTACCTTCGAGCCCGCAGGCAATGAGTTCGGTGTCGCCGCGTAATTCGAGCCAGCCTTTGGTGCCGAACGCGTGCACGCGATACAACTCGCCGGTGATGAACAGCACGGCGAAATAACCGGTGATGCCGTTTTTGAACTTGAGCAGCATCGAGGTGGTGTCGTCCATGTCGATCGGCAATTGCAGCTTGCGCCGTTCGCTGTGCGCATACACTTCACTGATCAATCCGCCCAGGTTGATCATGGCGTCGATGGTGTGGATGCCTCGCGGCGTCATGCCACCGGCGGGCGACTCGGCGCGCGTGGAGCGCCAGTAGTTCGGTTTGAGATTAAAACCCGTCGGGCCGGAGTGATGGCCTTCGATATGCAGCAGCTCGCCGATTTCGCCGGCGAGCAGACGGCGTTGCATTTCGACGAAGGACGGCGCATAGCGACGATTGAAGCCCAAGCCCAGCGTAACACCCGCGGCCTGAGTGGCCGCGACCGCTTCGCGCGCGGTGGCGGCGGTTAGCGTGATCGGTTTTTCGGAAAACACATGCTTGCCGGCGCGCGCGGCTTCGCAAATATGCTGGCAATGCATGGAGTGCGGCGTGGCAATCAGCACCGCGTCGACATGCGGATCGCGCAAAACGTCGGCGTAGCTGTTGGTTAACTGCAGGCCGAATTTTTCGGCAGCCTCGCGGTGCCGCGCCGGGTCACGCGTAATGCCGTGGGTAAATTTGATTTTGCCGCTTTTGCCCTGCACCGAGGCGATCAAGCGCGAACCCCAGTTGCCCATACCATAGATAGCCACATTCAACATGCCATTTCTCCTTTAAATCAGTGCGCGGATTGTTGCCGATGCACGGGATAAATACAATCAATCCCGGTGTGCCCGCGCACGCATGAAAGCAAAACCATGGACATATTGTTACTCGCCGCGCTGATTTTTTTAAACGGGTTGTTCGCCATGTCGGAAGTGGCGCTGCTCACCGCGCGCCGCTCACGGCTGGCGACGCTCGCCAACGGCGGCGACGGCCTCGCCGCGGCAGCGGCAAAACTATGCGGCGATCCCACGCGCTTTTTATCAACCATCCAGATCGGCATCACCTCGATCGGCCTGTTAAATGGTATCGTCGGTGAAGCGGTGTTCGCCGCGCCGCTCTCAAAATGGTTTCAGTCGTTCGGCTTTGAGGCGCAACTGTCAAACATTGCCGCCACGACAGTGATCGTGTTGGGCATCACCTACGCCACCATCGTCATCGGCGAACTGGTGCCCAAACGCCTGGCGCAATACAACGCCGAGGGCATCGCGCGACTTGCGGCATGGCCGATGCGCGCCTTGGCGTTTATCTCGGCGCCGTTTGTGGCGTTGCTCGCGAAATCGACCGACACGCTGCTAAAGCCGCTGCTGCGGCTGTTTCGCATACGCGAGCAAGACGGCGGCACGCAAGCCCTGTCGGCCGAGGAGTTGCGCACCATCGTGCTGGAATCGTCGAACATCCTGCCCAAAAAGCACAGCGCCATTCTGCTCAACCTATTCGAATTGGAGGCGATCACGGTCGACGATATCATGGTGCCGCGCAGCCAAATCGAGCTGATCAACCTTGCCTCGCCGCTGGAGGAAATCACCCAGCAGTTGCTCACCGCGCATCATCGGCGCGTATTGGTTTTTCGCGAGGACATGGATGAAATCATCGGCACGCTGCGCGTGCGGCATGCGCTAAACCTGATCAATCGCGACGATGTCTCCCAAGAATCGCTGTTCGCCCTAGTGCGCGAGCCGTACTTCATCGTGTCGGGCACGCCGCTGTTCATGCAGTTGCAAAACTTCCAGGAAAGCCAGGATCGGCTGGGCTTGATCGTCGACGAATATGGCGAGTTGCAAGGCTTGGTCACGTTGGAAGATATCATCGAGGAAATCATCGGCGAATTCACCACCAACTCGCCGATGCGCGCGGGCGGCTACACCAAGCAGGCCGATGGCAGCTATTTGATCGAGGGTGGCACGCCGTTACGGGAACTCAATCGCAAGCTGGGCTTTCGGTTTCCGCTCGACGGGCCCAAGACTTTGAACGGGCTTTTGCTGGAGAATCTACAGGACATCCCGGAGCCCAACACCAGCATCAAAATCGCCGGGGTGCCGCTGCAGATCGTGCACACGCAAGGCCGTATTGTGAAGGTAGTGCGCGCCGTACCACCAAATGCGCAACAAGATGAGCACAATGCCACGGTTAACGGCTAAACAGGCTTTACCCGTTGGGCACCCGGAGAGATAATCGGCAAGTTTCTCTAACTCATTGGTTTGATTGAGTAAAATAGGGGGTGCGATGGCGACGGCAACAGCAACCGCAGGGGCAGGCAGAAAAGCTGCCGCTTCACAAGAAGCCACATACGTTTGGACAGGCAAGGATAAGGCCGGTAAAACCGTGCGCGGCGAAGTTCGCGCGGCGGGCGAAGCTCAGGTCAACGCCACATTGCGCCGCCAGGGCATCAAAGTCGATTCGGTCAAAAAGCAGCGGGCAGGACGCGGCGGCAAGGTCACCGAAAAAGATATCTCCTTGTTCACGCGGCAGCTCGCGACGATGATGAAGTCCGGCGTGCCGTTGTTGCAAGCCTTCGACATCGTCGGCAAGGGCCATGCCAACCCGGCGGTGTCACGGCTGCTGCTCGACATCAAAACCGATGTGGAAACGGGCGCCAGTCTCAAACAGGCATTTGAGAAACATCCGCTGTATTTCGATGCCCTGTTTTGCAACCTGATCGGCGCGGGTGAATCGGCCGGTATTTTGGATAGCCTGCTCGACCGCCTGGCGACGTACAAGGAAAAGATTCTTGCCATCAAGAGCAAGATCAAATCGGCGCTGTTTTATCCGGTGTCGATTATCGTGGTGGCCTTTGTGATTACCGCGGTGATCATGATTTGGGTAATCCCGGCATTCAAAGAAGTGTTCGCCAGCTTCGGCGCAGATCTCCCGGCGCCGACGGTTTTGGTGATGACCATTTCCGAGTATTTTGTCCAATATTGGTGGCTTATCTTCGGCAGCATTGGCGCCGGCGGCTACGCGTTTTTCTACTTCTGGAAGCGCTCGGTCAAGATGCAAATCGTGATGGACCGTTTGCTGCTGCGCGTGCCGGTGTTCGGCGAACTGATCCGCAAGTCCGCGGTGGCGCGCTGGACGCGCACGCTCTCGACCATGTTCGCCGCCGGCGTTCCGCTGGTGGAAGCGCTGGATTCGGTGGCGGGAGCAGCGGGCAACCACGAGTACTACACTGCCACCAAAAAAATTCAAAGCGAAGTCGCCACCGGCTCCAGCCTCACCAGCGCCATGGAAAATTCCAAAGTGTTCACCAACATGGTGGTGATGATGGTATCGATCGGCGAGGAATCGGGCTCGCTGGATGCGATGCTCTCCAAAGTGGCCGATTTTTACGAGGCCGAGGTGGATGACTCGCTGGCGGCCCTGTCAAGCTTGATGGAACCAATCATCATGGTGGTGCTCGGCACGCTGATCGGCGGCATGGTGATCGCCATGTATATGCCGATCTTCAAGATGGGTTCGGTGGTCTAACCCGCCACGACGCCGGCGCCCGGAAAAATACCGTTGATTGCGCAAGCCAGGAGAGGCCGTTGCTAAGCGCCCTCGCCGTCCCGCTGATCGCCGTCGCGCTAGCCGTGTTGTTCGGCCTTGCCGTGGGCAGTTTTCTGAACGTCGTCATCCACCGCTTGCCCAAAATGATGGAACGGCAATGGCAGACCGAATGCGCCGAGCTCAACGCGGGCGGTAGTCCGGCCGGTACAAGCCCGGCGCCCGTTGAACGTTACAACCTGCTGGTGCCGCGCTCCCGTTGCCCCTCGTGCGCGCAACCCATCAGCGCCTTGCAAAACATCCCGGTCGTCAGTTATTTGGCGCTGGGCGGCAAATGCGCCAATTGCAAAACCCGCATCTCGCCGCGTTACCCGATGGTGGAACTCATCACTGGCTTGCTGGCCGGGTACGCGATTTGGCGCTTCGGCGCCACGCTCGCCGGTGTCAGCGCCTTGTTGTTTGTTTTTGCGATGATCGCGCTGACGTTCATCGATCTGGACACGTTTTATCTGCCCGACGACATCACCTTGCCGCTGTTGTGGGCGGGACTGTTGTTCAACGTTGCCGGCACGCACACCGATTTGACCTCGGCCGTGATCGGCGCGGCGGCCGGTTACCTCGCGCTATGGTCGGTCTACTGGTTGTTTAAACTGCTGACCGGCAAGGAAGGCATGGGCTACGGCGACTTTAAGCTGCTGGCGGGGATCGGCGCCTGGCTTGGCTGGCAAATGCTGCCGCTGGTTATTTTGTTGTCATCGGTGGTCGGCGCGGTGATCGGCATCCCGATGATGGTGTTCGCGCGCCATGGCCGCGAGACGCCGATACCCTTCGGACCTTATCTCGCGATCGCCGGCGTGATTGCGCTGCTCCACGGCCAGGCGATCAATCGCCAGTATCTCAATCTCTTCTAGCGCTCGTCTGCCCGCGCCGATGGCGCGCCCCAGCGCACGCGCCAAACCCTTTCTTTTTCCGGCGTTTTAGGGAATACTTGCCCGCATTCTCAACGGCAACGGGCACGGGCGTCTTGTGATCAGCTACGAGTATCCGCTTAGCGAGCGCGTACGAACGCTGTTGCGCTTTGAGGACTTGTACGAGCGTGTCGAATATTTCCTCGCCAAGCCGGACGCGCACGAACATCACGCGGCGCTGGTTTCCGTATTTGAGATTTTGGAAGTCGCCAGCCGCGCCGATCTGAAATCGGATTTGTTGCAAGAGCTCGAACGTCAAAAACACGTGCTCGAATCGCTGCGCGAGAATCCGGATGTGTCGGAAGCTGCGTTAAACGACATCTTGGCCAGGGTTGATCAATCGTCGTCGCAACTGTTTCAGGCGTCCGGCAAAGTCGGTCAGGAGTTGCGCGACAACGACTGGTTGATGAGCATCAAACAGCGCACCAGCATCCCCGGCGGCGTGTGCGAATTCGATTTGCCGAGTTATCACTTCTGGCTGCAGCAAAACAGCGAACAGCGCCGCCACGATTTACAGCAATGGCTGATGCCGTTTACGCCGATCCGTGAAGCGGTGGTGGTCGTGTTACGGCTGTTGCGCGAAAGCAGCAAGAGCACCACGCTGGTGGCGCGCCAGGGTTTGTATCAGCAAATGATGGCGGGGCGGGTCGCGCAAATGCTGCGCATACGCTTATCGCGCAATTATCAGTGCGTGCCGGAAATCAGCGCCAACAAGTACGCGCTCAATATCCGCTTCACCAGCGCCGACGGCGGACAGCGGCCCAAGGTGGTCGATACCGACGTCGAATTCGAACTGACTTTCTGTAACCTGTAGCGCGCTACCTCTATGGCCCAGCGCTCGGTGAATTGCCCGCGGTGCGGCAACAAGGTGGTGTGGCGCAGCGACAACCCGTGGCGCCCGTTTTGCTCCGAGCATTGCAAGACCATGGATTTGGGCGCGTGGGCGAGCGAGTCTTATCGCATACCGGTAGTCGAGTACGACGACGTCGATGACGCGGAATTTCCGGCGGACGACGGCAAGCTGAACTAGGCCCAGGCGCCGCGCAGCATTGAAATCCCGTGCGCGCCCGCGCCGCGCGCCTCATCGAGATGCGCGTGCCGCATGCCACCCAGCGCGTACACTGGAATACGCGTGTCCGCCACCGCTTGTTGAAATCCACGCCAACCCAAGATCGGCGCGCCGGGATGCGTGGGTGTCGCCATCACCGGGCCCAGCACGGCGAAATCCGCTCCGATGTTTGATGCCGCCTCAATTTCCGCTTGCGTGTGACACGACGCGGCAACCCAATTGCACGCGGGCCGCGCGGTCAACGCGCGCAGTTGCAGCGACGTCAAATGCACGCCGTCTGCGCCGATATCGCGCGCGAGCCCGACATCGCTGTTGATCAACACGCGCGCACCGTGCCGATGCGCCGCCGCCACCACCTGCGCCGCGAACGCGCGCAATTGCGGCGCGGGCATGTTTTTTTCGCGCACCTGGATGAGCTTTAATCCGCTGTCGAGTGCGGCGTTGAGCTTTTGCAAGAACACATCGGCGCCCAAGGCCTCGGCTTGGGTGATGCCATACACGTCGGGCAGTTCGAGCGCGCGCAGGATAGGCTCATTGGCCGGCAACATCGGTGCGACGTCAAGTTGCGTGGCGGTTTGCCAGGTAAAGCGTTGGCCTTCGCGCCCGTGCGGCTCGCCGCGCCATTGGTAAATGCGAAAAAAACGCAACCGCACCGAGGCGTGCGGATATTCGAAATCGCGGGTGAGCCACGGGCACGCCGCATCGGCGTCGATGCCGAGCTCTTCGTGCAATTCACGGCAGATCGCCGCCGCCGCCGATTCGCCCGGCTCGACTTTACCGCCGGGAAATTCCCAATAGCCTTCGAACGCCTTGCCCGGCGGTCGCTGCGCCAGCAAAAACCGGCCGCCCGCGTCGTAAACCACCGCCGCGGCCACCTCGATACGCTTTCGGGTTTTCACAACGGTAATTCGCGGCGCGGCGCGGTTACTTGCGCTTGCCGCTGGCCGCGCGCCGTGCCTGCATTCTTTTTTTACCGGCCCAGTCGCGCGCGAACTGCCAGGCGACACGCCCGCTGCGCGAGCCGCGCTGCAGCGACCATTGCAGCGCCGCGTGTTTGACCTCGTCGGTGCCGGCGCCTTTAACGCTGAAGTGTTCGAGCCACACCGCGACGATGTTCAAGTATTCGTCCTGATCAAACGGATAAAACGACACCCACAAGCCGAAGCGCTCCGACAGCGAGACTTTTTCTTCTGAAGTTTCGCCGGGGTGAATCTCCTCGCCAAGGTGCTTGTATTCGAGGTTCTCCGCCATGAACTCCGGCATCAGATGACGGCGGTTCGACGTGGCGTAGATCAGGCAATTCTCGGAGGCCGCCGCCACCGAGCCGTCGAGGATTACCTTTAACGCTTTATAGCCCGGTTCATCAGCTTCGAACGACAGATCGTCGCAGTACAACACAAAGCGTTCGGGCCGGCTGCAAATGAGGTCGACGATTTCGGGCAGATCGACGAGATCTTGTTTTTCAACCTCGATCAGGCGCAAACCGCGCGGCGCGTATTGGGTGAGCAACGCCTTGATCAGCGACGATTTGCCGGTACCGCGCGCGCCGGTCAGTAACACGTTGTTCGCGGGATGGCCCGCTACGAACTGGCGCGTGTTTTGTTCAACCAGGTCTTTTTGATCATCGATGCCGCGCAAATCCTTTAGCCGGATGCGGTGCACTTGCGTGACCGGCTGCAGCACGCCTAAGCCATTCTTGGTCTTGCGCCAGCGAAACGCAATCGAGGCTTTCCAATCCACCGGCGCGGCGGCTTGCGGCAACAACTGCTCCAGGCGCTGCAACAACGACTCGGCGCGACCGATCAATTTGATTGTGTCATTCATGCTGCAAGCCGCATCCCGCGAAATGACGTAAGTATTTGATTTTATTGTATTTTTTAAGTACGGTATTCGGCATTGATTTTGACGTAGTCGTAGGAAAAATCGCAGGTCCACACCGTTTGCTCGGCGCTGCCGCGGCCCAACGCAACGTGGATGTCGATCTCCGCGGGCTTCATCACGCGCGCTCCGTCTTCCTCGCGATACGCCGCGTCGCGCCCGCCGTTGCTCAACACGCGCACGTCGCCCAGCCAAATCGACACGCGCGAGGTATCGAGATCTGCCACGCCCGCGTTGCCGATCGCCATGATCAACCGCCCCAAATTCGGATCGGAGGCGAAAAACGCCGTCTTCACCAGCGGTGAATGGGCAATCGCCTTGGCGACACGCGCGGCTTGCGCATCGTCTTGCGCGCCGCTAACGCGGATGGTGATGAACTTGGTGGCGCCCTCGCCGTCGCGCGCGATGGCCTGCGCCAACGGTATGGCCACCTTGAGCACTGCCTCGCGCAGCGCGACGTAATCCGCATGATCGGCGCTGGTGATTTCGGCATTGCCGGCTTGCGCGGTGGCGATCAGCACAAACGAATCATTGGTCGAGGTATCGCCATCGACCGTGACGCGATTAAACGAACGGTCGGCGACTTCTTTCACCAAGCGCAGCATGAGCGGCTGTGCAATCGCGGCATCGGTGGCAACGTAAGCGAGCATGGTCGCCATGTTCGGCTGCAGCATGCCCACGCCCTTGGCGATGCCGGTCACGTGCACGCGTTTGCCGCCGATGGTAGCAGCAGTCGATGCACCCTTGGGCACGGTGTCGGTGGTCATGATCGCCGCCGCGGCGTCGGCCCAGTGATTGGGCGCGAGCGATTTCACACAGGCCGGCAGCGCCGCTTCGATGCGATTCACCGGCAGATGTTCGAGAATAATGCCGGTGGAAAACGGCAACACCGCTTTAGCATCGCAACCCACCAAGCGCGCGGCCGCGCTGCAAGTCGCGCGTGCCGCCGCCAGGCCCTGCTCGCCGGTGCCGCAGTTGGCATTGCCGGCATTGACCACGATGGCGCGTACGGCTACGTTCGCGCGCAAATGCTCGCGGCACACCAGCACCGGCGCCGCGGCAAAGCTGTTTTGGGTGAACACGCCGGCGACGCGCGTGCCGGGCGCGAATTGCATCAGCATCAAATCGCGGCGCCCCGCTTTGCGGATGCCCGCTTCTGCGAAACCGAGGGTGACGCCCGCCACCGGCAACATCGCCGCGGGATCGGGCGGCAAAAGGTTTACGGCCATAAAAAACTCCTACGAGAAATCACGCCAGTCTGCCGTGGCATTGCTTGAATTTTTTGCCTGAACCGCAGGGACACGGGTCGTTGCGGCCCACCTTCTGACCGGCGCGCACGAACGGTTGCGCCTTGGGCGCCTGCGCCGGGCGCATTTGCCCCTGCGGCTGTTGCGCCGCGGCCTCGGCCGTCGCGGCTTCAGCCGCGGCGGCGGCTTCGCTGAAATCCGCGTGCTGGTATTGCACGTTGGTCGGTTCACGATGTTCGTCCACCGCTTGCAGTTGCTCGGGGCTCGCGATTTTGATCAACATCAGCGTGCGCGTGACCTCGGACTTGATGGTGTCGAGCAACATCGAAAACAGCTCGAACGCCTCGCGCTTGTATTCCTGTGTCGGGTTTTTCTGCGCATACGAACGCAGGTGTATGCCCTGGCGCAGATGGTCGAGTGAAGACAAATGCTCGCGCCAATGCGTATCCAGGCTTTGCAGCAGCAGGCCGCGTTCATAGTGGCGCATCGCCGCCTGCTCCACCGGTGCGGTTTTGTCCCGATACGCCTGATGCGCCGCCTCGACGATACGCCCGCGCAAGGCTTCCTCCTCGAGCCCCGATTCGTTCTTCAGCCATTCCCGGATCGGCAACTGTAAATTGAGCTCGCTCTCCAGCACGCGCTCAAGGCCGGCAACATCCCACTGTTCTTCCAGACTGCCCGCCGGAATATGCTGCTCGACGTATCTGGCCAGCACGTCCGCGCGCATCGCGGTGATGGTGTCCGACATATCGCTGGCATCGAGCAAATCGGCGCGCTGCTGGTAAATCACCTTGCGCTGGTCGTTGGCGACGTCGTCGTATTCGAGCAAATGTTTGCGGATGTCGAAGTTGCGTGCTTCCACCTTGCGCTGCGCGTTTTCGATCGAGCGGTTGATGATGCGCGCCTCGATCGGTTCGCCTTCGGGCACTTTCAAGCGCTGCATGATCGCCTTGACGCGGTCGCCGGCGAATATGCGCATCAGCGAATCGTCGAGCGACAGATAAAAACGGCTCGATCCCGGGTCACCCTGCCGTCCCGCGCGGCCGCGCAACTGATTGTCGATGCGCCGCGACTCGTGACGCTCGGTGCCGATGATATGCAGCCCACCGGCGGCCAACACCTCGTTGTGCAGCTTTTGCCATTCGATGCGGATGTCTTCTATTTTTTTCTGCTTGGTGGGTTCATCCAGCGCCTCATCGGCCTTGATGCGTTCGATCTGCGGATTGGGGTTGCCGCCCAGCACGATGTCGGTGCCGCGGCCCGCCATGTTGGTGGCAATCGTGACCATCCTGGGTTGCCCGGCCTGAATGACGATTTCCGCCTCGCGTTCGTGCTGTTTGGCGTTCAACACGTTGTGCGGCACGCCCTCCTTTTGCAGCAAGCCCGCCAGCAACTCGGAAGTTTCAATCGAAGTCGTACCCACCAGCACCGGCTGCCCGCGCGCGTGGCACTGTTTGATGTCGGCGATCACCGCTTTGTATTTTTCGGGGGTCGATTGGTACACCAAGTCGTTGGTGTCCTTGCGGATCATCGGGTGGTGCGTGGGAATGATCACCGTTTCCAGGCCATAAATTTGCTGGAACTCGTATGCCTCGGTGTCAGCGGTACCGGTCATGCCCGCCAACTTTTTGTACATGCGAAAGTAGTTTTGAAAGGTAATCGTCGCCAGCGTCTGGTTTTCTTTTTGAATCTCCACGCCTTCCTTCGCCTCCACCGCCTGATGCAAGCCTTCCGACCAGCGCCGGCCCTGCATCAAGCGCCCGGTGAATTCGTCGACGATGATCACCTCGCCGTTTTGCACCACGTACTGCTGTTCTTTGTGAAACAGCGCGTGCGCGCGCAGCGCGGCATTCAGATGGTGCATGAGCGCGATATTCGCCGCATCGTACAGGCTGCTGTTCGGTGGCAGCATGCCGGCCTGCTCCAGCAGCGCTTCGGCGTGTTCGTGCCCATCTTCCGACAGCAACACTTGATGCGCTTTTTCATCGGCCCAGTAGTCGCCGGGGCCTTTTTCTTCTTTTTGGCGCGTGAGCTTGGGCACGATTGTGTTCATCTTGACGTACAGATCGGTGGTGTCTTCCGCCTGGCCGGAGATGATCAGCGGCGTTCGCGCCTCGTCGATCAGAATCGAGTCCACCTCGTCGACGATGGCATACGCCAACACGCGCTGCACCTTGTCCGGCAATTGATACACCATGTTATCGCGCAGGTAATCAAAACCGAATTCGTTGTTGGTGCCGTAGGTGATGTCCGAGCCGTACGCCTCACGCTTGGCGGCCTGGCGATCCTCGGGCGACAGATCGTGAAACGGCAAATTGACGCCCACGGTCAAGCCGAGAAAGCGGTAAATCGCGCCCATCCAGTTGGCGTCGCGCTGCGCGAGGTAATCGTTCACCGTCACGATATGCACGCCGCGTCCCGCGAGCGCGTTCAAAAACGCGGGCAACGTCGCCACCAGCGTCTTGCCCTCGCCGGTGCGCATTTCGGCGATCTTGCCGTTATGCAGCGCGATGCCGCCCAGCATTTGCACGTCAAAGTGGCGCATGTTGAGCACGCGCTTGGACGCCTCGCGCACCATGGCAAACGCTTCGGGCAGCAATTCTTCGAGAATGTCGCGGCGCGCATTTTCGAGCGCCTTGTCCGCCGCGGCCTTGGCCGCATCTTTATCCTCGTCGGCGCCGGCCTCGGGTTTTTCATACTTCGCCAGGTGCGTTTTGATTCGCTCGCGCAAGGCCACCGTCTTCTCGCGCAGTTCGTCGTCGGACAGCTTGGAGATGGTCGGCTCCAACGCGTTGATCGCGGTGACTTTACGGCGATACTGTTTAAGCAACCGGTCGTTGCGGCTGCCAAAAATTTTTTTAAAGATGTCCGTTACCATGAACTGCCTTGATTCTTTCGCGGTGCATTCCGAACCGACTCGCCCAACCGCTACCCATAAAAAAAGGGGCGGGGAAACCCCCACCCCTCGCGTGTCAGTACTCTTGGGTACTTATCGATAGCCCTGATTCCCAATCGATCGCGGCCTTAGCCCGGCAATCGCAAAAAGTGCGCGGGATCAACGGCTACGCCATTTTGCAATACCTCAAAATGCAAATGCGCGCCCGTGGAACGGCCCGTGCTTCCGATTTCCGCGATCTTCGCGCCGCGCAACACCATGTCACCCACGTTCACCAGCAGGCGCGATGCATGAGCATATCGCGTGATCAGATTATTTCCGTGATCGATTTCCACCATATTACCATATTGGCCGTGGTACTCGGCGAACACCACAACCCCGCCCGCAGCAGCCAAGATCGGTGCGCCGTGAGGGGCCGCAAAGTCGATGCCGTCATGCCGCGCCATGCGGCCGGTAAAGGGATCAATGCGCCAGCCAAAGTTCGAATTGTAGTGGCCGCTGAGCACCGGCAACATGGTCGGAATCAGCTTTTTACGGGCATTTTCCAGCCGCAGCAGCGACTCCAGGGCGCCTAACTTGTCCCCACGCTCGTCCACTTGGCGGGTTAACACGTCGACCTGTTGGGAAAGTTCACTAAACGTGAAATCGCGGCTCGGCACCGCCGATTTCGCGCCGCCGCGCCCAGGCAGTTCGCTAAATTGCAGATCCTGCGTGCCCACCCCCGCCAGCTTGGCGAGCCGTTCCCCCAAGGTATCCAAGCGCAGCAATTGAGCCTGCATTTCGCCCAGGCGTTTGGCCATCGCGTTTAGGTGATCGCGCATGTAGGATTCGTTTTGCGCAAGGCGCGTTTCCTGAATCGCGGACAAATGGTCTTGCAAGTATGGCAGCGCCGGCGCAAAGCGCAGGACCAGAAAATTGAGCGTTCCCGCAAGCACCAGTACCGTCAGCAACACCGCCGTGACGGCAACCGCGATATGCCGCTTGGTGAGCGATAAGGTGCGCGCCTTGGTGGAACGGCCGGAAACCAAAATGATGTTCAACGTTTACCTCCCAACGGCTTCACATGCCACTGACTGACATCCAACACCTGCTCAGCGGGTCGGCGGAACTGAAATCCGTACGCGCTAAAGCCGGTAAACAAGCGGCATTACAAAAGGCTTTTGTGGACCATACCCCGGTCGAGTTCGCCGATTTAAGCAAAGCGACTCGTGTGGGTTACATCAAGGCAGGGACGCTGTTTTTATTGGCTGAACACGCATCCGCTGCGGCGAAGCTGCGGCAACTGCTGCCACGGTTACTGCCGGTATTCCGTAAACTGGAACCGGAGGTTACTGGAATCAGGGTGGTGGTGCAAGTAAAAGATCGCACACAAAAGGCAACCGCTGACCCCTCAAAAAAAACATTACCCTCTGATTCTATTGAAAATTTTAAGAATCTCGCGCAAGCGGTGAAGGATCAAAACCTTAAGTCAGCGATCACCAACCTGGTCCTCCGGCGCACGAAATGAAGCGGCAAGCGGGGTTGCACCACGGCACGGGTGAGCGTGGAGCGTGGAGCGTGGAAAGCGCGCGCAGCGGGCGCAAGGACGCGTCAGCGCGAAACTACGCGCCCGCAGCTTGCGGTTGCCACGCCATAAAGCGCGGCGCTTCGTCGGCCTTGGCAAAACTGCAAAACGCCCAAGCCTCCTGGTCTTCGAGCAAGGCACGCAGCAATTGGTTATTGAGCGCGTGACCGCACTTGTGGCCGCTAAAGGCACCGATCAACGGGTGGCCCAAAATGTATAAATCGCCGATGGCATCCAGCGCTTTGTGTTTGACGAACTCGTCGTCGTAGCGCAGCCCGTCGCTGTTTAACACGCGATACTCGTCGAGCACCACGGCGTTATCGAGGCTGCCGCCCATCGCCAGCCCTTGCGCGCGCATGGCTTCGACATCCTGTACGAAACCAAAGGTGCGCGCGCGGCTCACCTCTTTGATATACGAGGTGTCGGCGAAATCAAAACTCACCTTTTGTTCGGAACGTTCGAACACCGGGTGGTTAAACTCGATCGACAAATCGACCTTGAAGCCGTTATACGGTTCGAGCTTCACCCACTTGTCGCCCTGGCGCGCGTGCACGGTTTTCAGGATACGAATAAAGCGCTTGGCGGCTTTTTGTTCCTCGATGCCCGCAGATTGCAGCAAAAAAACAAACGGCCCGGCGCTGCCATCCATAATCGGCACTTCCGGCGCCGAAAGATCGATGTAAACGTTATCCAGCCCCAAGCCCGCCAACGCCGACATTAGGTGTTCGACGGTGCCGACGGTGGCGCCGTCTTTGCCCAAGCAGGTCGCGAGCCGCGTATCCACCACCGCGTACGGATCGACCTTGATATCCACCGTCTGCGTCAAGTCCACGCGCCGAAAAACAACGCCGGTGTCGGCCGCCGCCGGGCGCAAGGTCATGCTGACCTTGTGCCCGGTGTGCAAGCCGATGCCCGTGGCACGAATGACGTTTTTGAGTGTGCGTTGCCGGATCATGATTTCGCAGTGCAGTACGCGCGATCGTGTCGTGCGCTTCTTCCTTTATCGGCGATAGCGGCCCGACGATGGCCAAATCAATCGCCCGTTAAATATTTGAATTAAATCAAATAGATATGCATTATAGCACTATAAGTAACGCATTTGTAAGCAAATCGTAGTACAACGATTGCAGTGCAACAATCACCACTACGCACCAAAACAACAGCCGTAGGCAGCGGCGGTGCCCGCCGCCGGCCCCCAAGGCGACACCGTGCCTGCGGGTAAGCGTGACTAGTCTGCCTGTTTACGCAAGAAGGCCGGGATATCGAGCATTTCCACGCCCGACTGTCGCATCGCCTCCACCGTCGATTCGCGGTTACGGCGGCGAATCACGGCGGGCTGCTCCAGGTCGTCGTAGTTCACTTCCAGCGGATGATTGTCGGTGCCGGTCTTTTGCGTCATCACCAACTGCGGCTTGGGCTGCTGGCGCGCGGCGGGCTTACCGAGACCGGTGGCGACGATGGTGACGCGCAGATTGTCTTCCAGATCCTCGTCGTAGACCGTGCCGACGATGACCGTGGCCGAATCCGCGGCGAACGCCTTGATGGTTTCCATCACGTCGTACATTTCCTGCAACTGGAAGGTCGCCTTGCTCGCGGAAATATTCACCAGCACGCCGCGCGCATCGGAAATATTAATGTCTTCCAACAGCGGGCACGCCACCGCTTGCTCGGCGGCCGCGCGCGCGCGATCGGGGCCGGCAGCCTTGGCCGAACCCATCATCGCCATGCCCATTTCCGCCATCACCGTGCGCACGTCGGCGAAGTCGACATTGATCATGCCGGGGCAGGAAATAATTTCCGCGATGCCCGCCACAGCGCCGTGCAACACATCGTTGGCGGCTTTGAACGCCTCATCCAGCGTAATGGTGTTGCCCAGCACTTGCGTCAACTTATCGTTCGGAATCACGATCAGCGAATCGACATGCTGCGACAGCGCTTCCAGCCCCTCTTGCGCGATACGCTGACGCTTACCCTCGAACGCAAACGGTTTGGTCACCACCGCCACCGTGAGCACGCCCAGTTCCTTGGCAATTTCCGCCACCACCGGTGCCGCGCCCGTGCCGGTGCCGCCGCCCATGCCGGCGGTTAAAAACAACATGTCGGCGCCTTGAATCAACTCGGCAATGCGCTCGCGATCCTCGATCGCCGCTTGCCGGCCCATTTCAGGATTCGCCCCCGCGCCCAGGCCCTTGGTGACATTGGTGCCCAGTTGCAACTGCACCTTGGCCTGATTGCGCTTTAGCGCTTGCGCGTCTGTGTTGGCACAGATGAACTCCACGCCTTCCACGCCGTTCGCAATCATGTGATCCACCGCATTGCCGCCGCAGCCACCGACCCCGATAACCTTGATTACCGCTTCCTGCGATTGCGCATCGATCAGCTCTATCATGGTGTGCCTCCTTATGGCCCGAATAAAAAATCGTTTATAATCAAATACTTATGTTTTGTTGCCTAAAAATTGCCTTTGAACCAAGCCTTCATGCGCTCGATGAGCTGCGTCAACGCACCGGTTTGCGTGCGTGCGATTTCGCGCTGGCGATACTGCTGCACACCGTCCAGCAGCAAACCCATCGCCGTCGAATAGCGCGGATGACGCACCACTTCCGACAAGCCCCCGTCATACGAAGGCTGTCCCACGCGCACCGGCATGTGAAACACCTCTTCGCCGAGCTCGACCATGCCTTGCATCATCGAAGAACCGCCGGTTAACACGATGCCCGACGAGAGCAACTCTTCGTAACCGCTGCGGCGCAACTCCGCCTGGATCAGCGAATACAGTTCCTCCACCCGCGGCTCGATCACCTCCGCCAGCGTCTTGCGCGACAGTTGCTTGGTGCCGCGCTCACCCACGCCCGGCACTTCGATCATCTCTTGCGGATCGGCCAACTGCGACAACGCGCAGCCGTGTTTGATTTTGATGTCGTCGGCGTCCTTAGTCGGCGTGCGCAGCGCCATCGCGATGTCGCTGGTGATTTGGTCACCCGCGATCGGGATCACCGCCGTGTGGCGGATCGCGCCATGGGTAAACACCGCCAGATCGGTGGTGCCGCCGCCGATATCGATCAGGCACACGCCCAAATCTTTCTCGTCTTCCGAAATTACTGCCATCGCGGAAGCCAGCGGCTGCAGCATCAAATCACGAACCTCGAGCCCGCAGCGGCGCACGCACTTCACAATGTTCTGCGCCGCCGACACCGCGCCGGTGACAATGTGCACCTTTACCTCCAGCCGCATGCCGGCCATACCCATCGGCTCGCGCACGTCCTCCTGGCCGTCGATGATGAATTCCTGATTGAGGATGTGCAGGATCTGCTGGTCGTTCGGAATCTGCACCGCGCGCGCGGTTTCGATCACGCGGTCGATGTCAAACTGCGTAACCTCCTTGTCCTTGATCGCCACCATGCCCTGTGAGTTAAAGCTCTTCACATGGCTGCCGGCGATGCCGGTGTGCACGTCGCTGATTTTGCAATCGGCCATCAGCTCGGCTTCTTCCAACGCGCGCTGAATCGCCGTCACCGTGGTTTCGATGTTGACCACCACACCCTTTTTGAGGCCGCGCGACGGATGCGTGCCCATGCCGATGATTTCGAACCCGCTAATATCACCATCAGGCTTCAACTCGGCGACGATAGCGACGATCTTCGAGGTACCGATGTCGAGACCGACAATAATATTTTTTTGCTCGCGAGCTTTGCTCATGCGTTTAAGCTCGTGGGGCAGGGCGCGTCGCATTGGGCTTTGCCTTATCAAGGTCGCGCACGCGCACGGCGAAACCGTTTGCGTAACGCAGGTCTACGTAATCCGCGTAATGGCCGAGTGGCGCGATGGCGTGCGTGTAGGCCGCCAGAAAACGCTCCACCCGCGCCGCCACGTGCTCGCGGCCCATCTCAAGCTTCAAATCGTTATCCAGCACCACCTGCCACGCGCCGCGCGGCGACATGCGCACCTCCACCGGCTGGCGTCCGACCGCGGCTAGCGCGTCCTTCAAACGTTCGTATTGCATGGTGACTTCGCGCGAGGCGCCGTCGGGCCCGTGAAACTGCGGCAGCTTGCCGTCGACCGCGCCTTCGAACACATCGCCCTGCACATTCACCAGCTCGCCCTTGCCCCAGCGCGCGAGCGGCTGCTGCGTTTCGATGACCACTTCAATGCCGTTGGGCCACTGGCGCCGCACGTCGGCGCGGCGCACCCAAGGCAGTCTTTCAAAACTGTTGCGCACCTTGACGATGTCGAAGGTGAAAAACGTGCCGTGAATATCGCGCTTGGCAATCGCCTCCACTTGCACGCGTTGGATACGCTCGGTTGCCCCCACCACGCTGAGCTCCTGGATCGCGAACACCGGCTGCACGATGGCATAACGCACTGCGCCGTAGAACACCATTAGCGCCGCAGCCGCGAATAACAGGTCGCAAATGCGATTTAGCGCGGGCGCGTTATGCCACAGATCCGACATGCGCGGCCTCCAAAATACGCAGCACCAAATCGTCGAACGCGATGCCGCGCGCGCGCGCGGCGATCGGCACCAGGCTGTGATCGGTCATGCCCGGAATGGTGTTCACCTCCAAAAACCACGGCTGGTCTTGCGCATCCAGCATGAGGTCAAGCCGGCCCCAGCCTTCGCAGCCGATGATGCGAAACGCCCTTAACGCCGTTTGCCGGATGCTCGCTTCGAGTTCGGCCGGCAAACCGCTGGGGCAGTGATACTTCGTCGCCTCGCCGAAATATTTGTTGTGGTAGTCGTAGTTGCCCTGTGGCGCTTCGATGCGCACCAGCGGTAACGCTTCGCCGCCCAAAATCGCCGCGGTGATTTCGCGCCCGGCGATGAATTTTTCGGCAATCACTAGCCCGTCGTGCCGGGCCGCCAGCGCATAGGCGGCGTCGAATTTTTCCACCGACTCGACCTTGCTGATGCCGATGCTGGAGCCTTCGTGCGCGGGCTTCACCATCAGCGGCAGCCCCAGCCGCGCCACCACATCGACCGCTTGCGATTCCGCGCTCAGCAACTCATACATCGGCGTTGGAATGCCCGTGGCCAGCCACGCGAGCTTGGTGCGCCACTTGTCCATCGCCAGCGCGCTCGCCATCACGCCGCTGCCGGTGTATGGAATGCCCAGCACCTCCAGCGCGCCCTGCACCGTGCCGTCTTCGCCGAAGCGGCCGTGCAGCGCGTTGAACACGCGCGAAAAACGCTGCGCGAGCAGTTGCTCGAAACCCTGATCGCGCGGATCGAAGGCGTGGACGTCGACGCCTTTGCGTTTGAGGGCGGCGAGCACCATGGTGCCGCTGCGCAACGAAATTTCTCGCTCCGCGCTCCGGCCGCCCATCAGCACTGCCACCTTACCGAAGTCAGTCATGCAACATCACTCCAGTTCACGGCGTCCCTTGGGCGGCCCAGCGCGCTTCCGCGGTTACATCCCCAACTGCGTTGGGGCCCCTGCTCAACGCTCCAGCGCGCTCCCCCCATGAGTACAGCGACCTTACCGAAGCTCATGCGCGCTCCCCAACAATGCGCACTTCGCGTTCAAGCGCCACGCCAAATTTTTCGCGCACGCTGTTTTGCGCCAACTCAATCAGCGCTTCGATGTCTGCAGCCTTCGCCCCCGCCACATTGACGATAAAGTTGGCGTGCTTGCTCGAAATCTCCGCGCCGCCAATGCGCGCGCCCTTGAGCCCGCACGCTTCGATCAAACGCGCCGCAAAATCCCCCGGCGGGTTGCGAAACACCGACCCTGCATTGGGCTGTTGCAGCGGCTGACTGGCAATCCGCCTTGACAGCAACTCTTTGATTTTTATGCGAGATTTTTCACCATCACCCGATGCCATACGCAGCCGCGCGGCGACAAACCACTCCTGCGCCGGGGCCACCACGGTGCGATACCCGATGCGGTATTCGCCGCGCGCGCGCTCGTGCAGTTGTCCTGCGCGGTCGATGGCGGTCACGCTATCCACCAGATCCCAAGTCTCGCCGCCGTAGCAGCCCGCGTTCATCGCCAACGCGCCGCCGAGGGTGCCGGGGATGCCGGCGAGAAATTCCGCCCCTGCCGCGCCATGCAGCGCAGCGTAGCGTGCGATTTTGGGGGCGGCAACTCCAGCCCCGGCGTAAATTTTTATTTCGCTTTCCCCCGTTCCCGTGCTCAACAAACGCAAGTGCCGCAACGCCCAATGCGTAAACACGACGGTGGCGTTAAGGCCACCGTCGCGTACCAAGAGATTACTGCCAAGTCCGCAAAAGTACAAGCCCTCTGTCGGTGAAAGTGTACGCAAAAAAACCGCGAGGTCATCCAGGTCGGCCGGCGCGTAGGTGCGTGCGGCCACGCCACCCGCGCGCCAACTCACGTGCCTGGCCATCGGCTCGTTTAATTTGAGCTCGCCGCGCAGGGTTTGCGGGGTGGGTGGTTCTGCCATATTCATGCGCGGGGCAAGGCTAAGAGCTTCACCGCAGAGGCGCAGAGGCGCAGAGGTTTCGCAGAGCAGTTCCTCGAATGTTTTTCTCTGCGTGTTCTCTGCGCCTCTGCGCCTCTGCGGTAAAGGGGTTGACGTTTCATTTGCCGCTCGACACCAAATTGCCCGCCACGGCCCCAATCGACCCTGCCCCCATGATCAACACCACGTCGCCATCGCGCGCGGCGCCGCGTATCGCGTCACCCACGCCGGCCACGTTATCGACAAACAGCGGCTCCACCTTGCCGGCGAGCCGCACCGCGCGCGAAAGCGCGCGCCCGTCGGCGGCAACAATCGGCGCTTCGCCGGCGGCATACACCTCGGCCAACACCAGCGCGTCCACCGTGGACAACACTTTCACAAAATCCTCGAAGCAGTCGCGCGTGCGCGTATAGCGGTGCGGCTGAAACGCCAGCATCAGCCGCCGCCCTGGGAACGCGCCGCGCGCAGCCGCGACGGTGGCCGCCATTTCCACCGGGTGATGGCCGTAGTCATCTACCACCACGGCCTTGCCGCCATCGGCCGTCGCGATGTCGCCGTAACGCTGAAAGCGCCGGCCCACGCCCTTGAATTCGGCCAGTGCCTTGACGATTCTGTCGTCCGCCACGCCGACCTCGGTGGCGATCGCAATCGTCGCCAGCGCGTTCAAGACATTGTGCATGCCCGGCAGATTCAACACGACATCGAGCGGCGGCGCGTCAGGGCGCAGCGCGCGAAAGCGCATTTGCCCACCGCTTGCCTGCACGTCTAGCGCGCGCACTTGCGCTTGCGGCGACAGCCCATAGGTCGTCGTCGGCTTGGCGATCTTGGGCAAAATCTCGCTTACATTGGCATCATCCAGGCACAACACCACCGAGCCGTAAAATGGAATGCGTTGGGTAAATTCCACAAACGCGTGTTTCAGACGCTCCATCGAGTGGCCATAAGTCTCCATGTGATCGGCATCGATGTTGGTGATCACCGCCAGCACAGGCTGCAGGTGTAAAAACGAGCCGTCCGACTCATCGGCCTCGACCACGATGAATTCGCCCGCACCCAGGCGCGCGTTGGCGCCCGCGCTATTCAAGCGCCCGCCAATCACAAACGTCGGATCAAGCCCGCCTTCGGCCAGCACACTCGCCACCAAGCTCGTGGTGGTGGTTTTGCCGTGGGTGCCGGCAATCGCGATGCCTTGTTTTAAGCGCAACAACTCCGCCAACATCAACGCGCGCGGCACTACCGGCACGTGTTTGTCGCGCGCGGCGAGCACCTCCGGGTTGTCGGCTTTGACCGCAGTGGACACCACCACCGCGTCGGCGCCGGCAACGTTTTGCGCGACGTGACCCTGATGGACGGCGGCGCCGAGGCTGACGAGGCGGCGTGTGGCGGCATTGGACGCGAGATCAGAGCCGCTCACCTCATAGCCGAGATTAAGCAGAACCTCGGCAATACCACTCATGCCGGACCCGCCGATCCCCACGAAATGAACCTTCTTGACCTTATGCCGCATGCGCCAACTCCATGCAAATTTTACTCACCGCTTGCGTGGCATCGGGTTTCGCCGCGCCCCGTGCCGCACACGCCATCTCGAGAAGCTTTTCGCGCGTGCAGCCCTGCAGCAATTGCGCCACTTTTTCCGGCGTGAATTCGGCTTGCGGGATCAACAGCGCCGCGCCGCGTTCGGACAAAAAGCGCGCATTGCCGGTTTGATGGTCGTCCACCGCCCACGGCAACGGCACCAGCAGCGAGGCCACGCCGGCCGCGGCAATTTCAGTGACCGTGGACGCCCCCGCGCGGCAAATCACCAAGTCCGCTCGCGCGTAACGCGCCGCCATGTCGTCGATGAATGCAAGAGCTTCGGCAGCCACGTCCGCCCGCGCGTACGCCGCGCGCAGTGTGTCGATATGCGCGGCGCCCGCTTGATGCGTGACGTTGGGACGTTGCGCTTCAGGCATCAACGCCAGCGCCTTGGGCAGGGTTTCGTTCAACACCGCCGCGCCTTGGCTGCCGCCGATCACCAGCACGTTAAGCTTTGCGTTGGGCGCGGCGGCATAACGCACTTGCGGCGCGGCTACCGCGGCGATGTCCGCGCGCACCGGATTACCCACCCACATGCCGCGCCGGCTGTTTTTGAACGCGTTGGGAAACGCCATCAGCACGCGATCGGCCAAGCGCGCGAGCACACGGTTGGTCAATCCCGCCACCGAATTTTGTTCGTGAATCACCAATGGCCGGCGCAACAGCGAAGCCATCAGCCCGCCGGGAAACGCCACATAGCCGCCCATGCCCAACACCACGTCCGGGCGGTGCGTGAAGATCGCGCGCGCGCTTTGCGCGCAGGCGATCAGCAAACTGAACGGCAGCGTCAGCAGGCGCGCGAGCCCCTTGCCGCGCAGCCCGGAAAAGCGGATCCATGCCATGTCATAGCCCTTGGGCGGCACCAGGCGCGCCTCCATGCCAGCGTGCGAGCCCAGCCATACGACGCGCCAGCCTTGAGTGCGCAAATCGTCCGCCACCGACATCGCGGGGTAGATGTGTCCGCCGGTGCCACCGGCCATGATCATGATCGTGCGCGTCATACCTTAAACCCTCGCGCCACTTGCCGTCCTTCCCAGTCGATGCGCAGCAAAATCGCAATCGCCACACAAGTCGCGGTGATCGCGCTGCCGCCGAACGACAGCAATGGCAGCGTCAAGCCCTTGGTCGGCAGCACGCCCATGTTGACCCCCATGTTAATAATCGCCTGCACGCCGATCCACAGGCCGATGCCTTGCGCCACCAGCGCGGCGAAATACCGCTCTTGAAACGCCGCGCGGCGGCCAATGGCGAACGCGCGCACCACCATCCAGCAGAACATCAGGGTGATCACCAGCACGCCGACGAAGCCCAGCTCTTCGGCGATCACCGCCAGCAAAAAATCGGTGTGCGCTTCGGGCAGATAAAACAGTTTTTCCACGCTCGCCCCCAGGCCCACGCCGAACCATTCGCCGCGCCCGAAGGCGATCAGCGCGTGCGAGAGTTGATAACCCTTGCCGAACGGATCCGCCCACGGGTCGATAAAACCCACCACGCGCTGCAGCCGGTAGGGCGAGGTCCAGATCAGCATGCAAAAACCCACCACCAGCAAACCGAACAAGCCGGCGAACAATTTCCAGTTCATGCCGCCGAGAAACAAAATGCCCATGGCGATGACGGTGATCACCACGAACGCGCCAAAGTCGGGCTCGCGCAGCAGCAAGCCGCCGGTGAGCAGCATCACGACAAACATCGGCAAAAAGCCCTTGCGCAGACTGTGCATGAAGGCGGCTTTGCGCACGGTGTAATCCGCCGCATAGAGCACGACAAACACCTTCATCAGCTCGGAGGGCTGCAGGTTGAACACCACCAGCGGTATCCAGCGCCGCGCACCGTTGACCTCGCGCCCGATGCCGGGGACCAGTACCAGCGCGAGCAGTAGCAGGCCGAACACAAACAAATACGGAGCCATGCGCTGCCACACCGAGGTGGGGATTTGAAACGCAATCACCGCCGCCGTCACACTTACCACCAAAAACATCGCGTGGCGGAACAAATAAAACATCGGCTGGTTGCCGGTGGCGCGCCCCGCCTCGGCCACCGCGATGGAAGCCGAATACACCATCACCAGCCCCAGTCCCAGCAGCAACACGGTAAGCCACACCATGGTGCGGTCGAATTCGCTGGGCGGGGCCTGCATCACGGGGTTCATTTTCATCGAGCGGTAAACCATGTCAGCCCTCGCGCAGCGATAGTTGCCGCACCGCCTCGACGAACACTTCGGCGCGGTGCACGTAGTTGCGGAACATGTCGTAGCTCGCGCAAGCCGGCGAGAGCAGCACCGCATCGCCCGCTTGCGCGGCCCGGTACGCGGTTTGAACGGCCTCGGTCATGCCGCCCGCGCGCAGCAGTTTCACTCCGGCCGGTTGCAACGCATGAGCGATCAACGGCGCGTCGCGCCCGATCAACACCACCGCGCGCGCGCGCGACGCCACCGCGGCCAACGGCGAAAAATCCTGCCCTTTGCCGTCGCCGCCCGCGATCAGCACCACCGGCTGTTGCATGCCGGCGAGCGCCGCCACAGTGGCGCCGACGTTGGTGCCCTTGGAGTCGTCGTAAAAATCTATGCATTTAATTTTATTGACTTTTTCTACGCGGTGCGGAAGCCCCTTAAAACCGCGCAAGGCGCTCGCCATCGCCGCGTGCGGCGCCTGCACGACCCGGCACAGCGCACCGGCAGCCAGTGCGTTGGCGGCGTTGTGCAAACCGGCGAGCGGCAGTTCATTGACCGGCATCACCGCGTTGTCACCTTGCACCAGCGTTTGCGCCGCGCCGCTGCCGCGCAAGCCCCATTCGCTGTCGTTGGCGGGCGCCGACAAACCGAAGGTAACCACGTCGCGGCCCTCGCGCGCCATCGCCAGCGTTAACGCGTCGTCGCGGTTTAACACTTGCACGCCGCCGCCGGCGAAGATGCGCGCCTTGGCCGCGCCGTAATCGGTGTAGCTGTCGTAGCGATCCATGTGGTCTTCGGAAAGGTTTAACACCGTCGCCGCGGCCGGCCTCAGGCTCGCGGTGGTTTCCAGCTGAAAACTCGACAGCTCCAGCACAACCATGTCGGGCATCGCGCGGCCGTTGTCGATTTCCGTCAACACCTCGAGCACCGGCAAACCGATGTTGCCGGCCATCACCGTATCGAGCCCCGCCGCTAGGCACATTGCGTTGCACATCGCGGTGACCGTGCTCTTGCCGTTGGACCCGGTGATCGCCAACACGCGCGCAGCGGATTTTTTTGTTTGCAAGGTTTGCGCGAACAGTTCCACGTCGCCCGCCGCCGGCACTCCGCGCTTTAGCGCCGCGGCCAGTTCGCCCACGCGCGGGTCGACGCCGGGGCTTAACGCGATCCAATCAATACCCGTGAAATGCCCACGCTCAAACGGCCCGCAACGCAGTCGAACCTGCGGCAACTCGCGCGCCAGCGTTTGCGCCTGCGGCGGCGCGGCGCGCGTGTCGGCGGCGCTGACGCGCGCCCCCTGCCGCGTGAGCCAGCGCGTCATCGATAACCCCGTGTCGCCCAAGCCAAGCACCAGCACCTTCGCTCCTTTAAGCGCGATCGCCATCAGCGCAACTTCAACGTCGACAAGCCCACCAGCACCAACATCATGGTGATGATCCAAAAACGCACCACCACCTGACTCTCCTTCCAGCCCTTTAACTCGTAATGGTGATGCAGCGGTGCCATGCGGAACACGCGCTTGCCGGTCATCTTGTAGGACAGCACCTGGATAATCACCGACAGCGTCTCGATCACGAACACGCCGCCCATGATCAGCAACACGACTTCCTGACGCACAATGACGGCGATGGTGCCGATCGCCGCGCCCAACGCCAGCGCACCGACGTCGCCCATGAACACTTCCGCCGGATAGGCGTTAAACCAGAGAAAGGCGAGCCCCGCGCCGGCGATCGCCGCACAAATCACCAGCAGCTCGCCCGCACCGGGGATGAACGGAAAACCGAGATAACGCGCGAAGATCACGTTACCCGCGACATAGGCGAACACGCCCAACGCGCTGCACACCATAACCGTGGGCATGATCGCCAGCCCGTCGAGGCCGTCGGTGAGATTCACCGCGTTACTGGTGCCGACGATGACAAAATAGGTCAATATGACAAAGCCGATCACCCCCAGCGGCAGCGCCACCGTTTTGAAAAACGGTACGATCAACTCCGTCTGCTGCGGCAGGTTGGTGGAGGTGGCGATATAAAGCGCTGCGGCAAGCCCGAATACCGACTGCCAGAAAAACTTGGCCTTTGCCGACAAGCCCTTGGGATTGCGATGCACCACCTTGCGGTAATCGTCGACCCAGCCGATCGCGCCAAAGCCCAGCGTCACCAGCAGCACCACCCACACAAAGCGGTTTTGCAAATCGCCCCACAGCAGTGTGGTCACCGTCACCGCCACCAAAATCAGCGCGCCGCCCATGGTGGGCGTGCCGGCCTTGGTGAGATGCGTCTTCGGTCCGTCGTCGCGCACCGACTGGCCGATTTTGTAGGCCGCCAGTTTGCGTATCATCGCCGGCCCGATCATGAAGGTGATCACCAGCGCGGTGAGCGCCGCCAGTACCGCGCGCAACGTGATATAGCCGAACACGTTAAAGGCGCGGATGTCCTTCGCCAGCCATTGTGTGAGCTCTAGCAGCATGCGCTTCCTCTCATCGCAACCGCAGCGGGGCCGTTGCCGCCGGATGTCATGGCAGGCTTCATGGGTGCGGCGCCGAAATGTCATTGGTGCACGCCGCCACCGCGCGCTCCATTTGCATAAACCGCGAGCCCTTCACCAACACGGTGAGCACCGGCGCGAGTTCCGCCGTCAATTGCGCCGTCAACGCATCCATGGTCGCGAAGTGGCGCGCGCCCACGCCGAACGCCGCCACGGCGTGCGCGGATTGTTCGCCCAGCGCGTACAAGCGCTCGATGCCGGCGGCGCGCGCGTAGTCGCCCAGTTCGCGATGGCATGCCTCGGCGCGTTCGCCCAGCTCACCCATGTCGCCCAACACCAGTAAACGCCGGCCCGGCACGCGCGCCAGCACCTCGATCGCCGCGCGCATCGATTCCGGATTGGCGTTGTAGGTGTCGTCGATCACGGTGGCGCCGCCGCGCGCCGTCTTGCGCTGCAAGCGGCCGCTGACGCCCGCGTATTTCGCCAGCCCCGCCGCGATGGCCGTGAGCGGCACGTTTAGCGCCGTGGCGCCGGCGCACGCCGCGAGCGCGTTATGCACGTTGTGCAAGCCCGGCGCGTTGAGGGTGGTGCTTACCGTGCCGGCGGGGGTGCGCAACTCGATTTCGCTGTGCAACGCGTGCAGCGCGTAGCTCGCGCTAATGTCGGCCGCCCGTTTAAGGCCAAATCGTAAGTATTTGATTTTATTGATGTTTTTTATCCAAAGTGGCGCGTAGCGATCATCCGCGTTGATGAGCGCGGTGCCCGCGGCGCTAAGCCCTTCGAAGATCTCGCCCTTGGCGTGCGCGATGGCTTCTTCGCTGCCGAGAAACTCGATGTGCGCGCGCCCGGCGTTGTTAATCAACGCCACATCGGGGCGCGCGAGTTGGGTGAGCCGGCTGATTTCACCCGCGTGATTCATGCCCAGTTCGAGCACCGCGTAACGGTGGTGCGCGCGCAACTGAAGCAACGTCAACGGCACGCCGATTTCGTTATTGAGATTGCCGCGCGTGGCGAGCACCGCGTCGCCCGCCACTTCGTGCAGGATGGCCGCAAGCATTTCCTTCACCGTGGTTTTACCGCTGCTGCCGGTGAGCGCTAGCAGCGGGCCGTGGTAACGGCTGCGCCAGGCGGATGCGAGCCGCGTGAGCGCCTGCTGCGTGTCGTTGACGATGATCAACGGCATGTCCGGCGGCGCTAATGCCGCGCCCGCCGTATCCGCGATCGCCGCCACCGCCCCGCCCGCGCGCGCGGCGCCGATGTACTGATGCCCATCGAAATTCGGCCCGCGCAGCGCGACAAACAACGCCTGCGGTTGCAGCGCGCGGCTGTCCGTGCCTACGCTCATAAACGTGACATCGCCGCCGCGATGTTCGGCGGCGAGCGCCAACGCCGCTTCGGCTACGCGCATCATGGGTGATGCTCCTTCAGCGCGGCTTGTACCACCGCCGCATCGCTGTACGGATGGCGCACGCCTTGAATGTCCTGGTACGGCTCGTGGCCCTTGCCCGCCACCAGCACGATGTCGCCCGCGCGCGCGGCGGCGATCGCGGTCTTGACGGCGCTGGCTCGCGCCTCGATCACCTCGCATTCGCGAGTGGCGCCGCGCAGGATTTCCTCGATAATCACCCGCGGGCTTTCGCCACGCGGATTGTCACTGGTGACAATCACGTGATCGGCGCGACGCGTGGCGATGCGCCCCATCATCGGGCGCTTGCCGCGATCGCGATCGCCGCCGCAGCCAAATACACAGGTAAGCCGACCGCGCCGCTTGCCGCGTGAGCCCTGCAGAAGCTCGCGCAACGTCACCAGCATTTTCTCCAGCGCATCCGGCGTGTGCGCGTAATCCACCACCACCCGCGGGCGCTTGCCGCCGCCGTAGGATTGCGCGCGCCCCGCCACCGGCGTGAGCGTGGCCAGTACGCGCTCGACTTCGCGCGGTGGCGCGCCGCTCGCCAGCAGCACTGCCAACGCACCCAGCAGGTTCGACGCATTAAAGCGGCCCAGCACCGCGCTTTTAACCTTGAGCGTGCCCCACGGGGTCAGCGCGTCAAAGGCAACGCCATCAAGCCCCATGCGCAAATTGCGGCCCTCAACCCGCGCCATGCGCCGCGCACCGCGCGCGCGCTCAAAACCGAAACCGAGCATGCCCAGCGCGGGGCGCCGCGCGTTCGCCGCCATCACCGCGCCATAACGGTCGTCCAGATTAAACAGCGACCACTGCAGCGTCTCCCAGTCGAACAAGCGCTGCTTGGTGCGCCGATAGTTGGCCATACTGCCGTGATAGTCCAGATGGTCGCGCGTCAAATTGGTAAACATCGCCACATCGAACTCGACACCGGCCACGCGCCCCTGTTCCAGGCCGTGCGAAGAAACTTCCATCGCCACCGCGCGCGCGCCCTCGCGATACCAATCGTTGAGCTGGCCGTGCAGCCACGCCGGGTCGGGCGTGGTGTTTACACCCGCTTGAAGCGCGCCGGGAAAACCATTGCCCAGCGTGCCCGCCACCGCGCAACGCGTCCCCAGTTGCTCAAACGCCTGCGCGATCCACTGGCTGCACGAGGTTTTGCCGTTGGTGCCGGTCACGCCGACCATCCACATCCGCGAACTCGGACGGCCATACACATGGCTCGCAATCGATCCGATGTTGTGACGCAAGCCGCGCACCCCGAGGTTGGCGGCACGCCAGGCGTCTTTCCAGCGAAAGCCGCTCGACTCCCACAGCACCGCGCGCGCGCCGGCGGCGATCGCTTGCGGGATGAAATCGCGCCCGTCGCGCGTCTCGCCGCGGTAGGCGACGAAGGTGTCCCCCGCGCGCAGCGCGCGACTGTCGCTGGTCAAGCGCTGGATGCCCAACGCATCGATCGCCCGCCAGTCTGGCTTGTTCGCCTCACGCCTCACGCGAAATCCTTCACACTTCTTCCCGAATCAACGGCGCGGTGGGCAACGTTATCCGCTCCACCGGCGCATCCGGCGCCACGCCCATCATGCGCAGCGCGTCACCGATCACTTCGCTAAACACCGGTGCGGCGACCAGGCCGCCGTAATGCTGACCCGCGCCCGGTTCATCAATCATCACCGCGACGATCAATCGCGGATTGGACACCGGAGCAAAACCCACAAACGAGGAGATGTAACGTTTGGCCGCGTAGCCGCGGCCTTCGACCTTGTGCGCGGTACCGGTCTTGCCCGCCACGCGGTAGCCCGCGACCTGCGCCTTGGGGCCGGTGCCGCCGGGCGCGACCGCCATTTCCAGCATCTGGCGCACCGCTTGCGCGGTGCGCGGCGAGAGCACGCGTTGGGATTGGGTGGATTGGGCGGCTTGCGCGGCAGCGCCATCATCTCTGATCAGCGTCGCCGGTTTCAGTTCACCATCGCTAGCGAAAATGGTGTAGGCGCGCGCCAATTGCAGCAGCGACACCGACACGCCGTGCCCGTAGGACATGGTCGCCTGCTCGATCGGGCGCCAGCTTTCATGCGCGCGCAAGCGACCGGCCACCGCGCCGGGAAAGCCGATGTCGGGCGCGATGCCAAAGCCCACGGCATTAAACAGATTCCACATCGACGCCGAGGGCAACTGCAGCGCGAGCTTGGCGGTGCCCACGTTGGAGGACTTTTGCACCACCTGCGCCACGGTGAGGGCGCCGGCGGGTTGCGTGTCGCTGATGGTGTGTTTACCGATGGTGAGTTGGCCCGCGCCGGTTTGGATGACCGTACCCGGCGCCGCCGTGCCGGCCTCCAGCGCGGCGGCCACGGTGAACGGCTTTAAGGTCGAGCCCGGCTCGAACAAATCGGTGACCGCGCGATTGCGCTTGCGTTGGGGATCGATCTGGCCGCGGTCGTTCGGATCGTAGGTCGGCAGGTTGGCCATCGCCAACACTTCACCGGTCTGCGCATCCAGCACCACGATACCACCCGCCTTCGCGCGGTGCAGGGCCAGCGCCTTTTTAAGCTCGCGATTGGCCAGATGCTGCAGCTTGGCGTCGATGGTCAGCGTGATGCGTTCGCCGTGCTGCGGCGCGCGAATACTTTCCACGTCCTCGACAATGCGGCCCTTGCGATCGCGGATCACGCGGCGAAAGCCGGGCTTGCCGCGCAGTTTTTGCTCCAGCGCGAGTTCCAGCGCTTCCTGCCCCTTGCCGTCGATATTGGTCAAACCGATCACATGGGCAAGCTCCTCGCCCGCCGGGTAGGCACGGCGGAACTCGCGCCGCAAGAACACCCCTGGAATATTAAGCTCGACGATCTTCGCCGCTTGCTCCGGCGGCAATTGACGTTTGAGATAAACGAACTCGCGATTGCGGTCTTCGAGCTTGCGGGCGAGTTCCGCTTCCTTGATCTGCAACAGCCGCGCCAGCCTGCGCGATTGTTCGCGGGTAATGTCGATGTCCGCGGGGCTTGCCGCCACCGACTCCACCGGCGTGGAAATCGCCAACAAACTGTTGTTGCGATCGACGATCACCCCGCGCATGGCGGCGATTTCCATCGAACGCTGGTAACGCGCCTCGCCCTTGGCTTGATAAAAATCGTGATTCAGCCCCTGCAAATACACCGCGCGCCCGGTCAGTACCGTGAAACATCCCAACAGGATTGACAGCAACGCCCATGAGCGCCAGCGCGGCAGGCGCGGCGCGGGTTTCGCGCTGTCGCGCGCGTTTATCTTCATTTTGCCGCCTCCACCGCGGGCGGCGGCGCATAGGCTACGAAGGGCACCAACTGCGTGCGTTCGGCCGAAGGTGCGCGCATGCGCAGGTTTTGCGTGGCGATTTTTGCCACGCGCGCGTGCGTGGACCATTCCCCTTGTTCGCGCTGCAGCCGGCTAAACTCCAGCTCGTATTTTTTTTCGCGCTCCAATTCCTGCTCCAATTGCACGTAGAGCTTGCGTGCGTGATGCTGCGAGGTGACCAGCGCAATGGCGCAGATCATCAATACCGCGAGCAGGGCGAGGTTAAGCCGGGTCATGGCGTCACCGGGTCCGCATCCGTGCGTTGCGCCACGCGCAAAATGGCGCTGCGCGCGCGCGGGTTTTGTGCGATTTCGGCTGCATCCGGCCGTTGTGCCTTGCCGATCAAGCGCAGCAGCGGCCGCGGCATTTCGTGGGCGCGCAACGCCAGGCGCTCGGGCACGCGCACACCGGGCGCACCGGTGGCGGCCTCGCGCATAAAGCGCTTGACGATGCGATCCTCCAGCGAGTGAAAACTGATCACCGCGAGCCGCCCGCCGCTTGTCAACAATTGCACGCTCTGCGGCAGCACGTGCCTTAGCTCCTCGAGTTCCTGATTGAGGTGAATCCGTATAGCTTGAAACGTGCGCGTCGCAGGGTCCTGGCGTGGCTCGCGCGCCGGGACGGCGTGCGCCACGATCTGGGCAAGTTGTCGTGTGCCGTCAATAACGCCTTGCGATCGAGCCGCAACAATCGCTGCTGCAATCTGCTTAGCAAACCGCTCTTCACCATAAGTTTTAATGACCTCCCTGATTTCCGATTGCGGCGCCGTTTGCAACCACTCGCCCGCCGTCCTGCCAACACTTGCGTCCATGCGCATATCGAGCGGCGCGTCCAGACGAAAACTAAAACCACGCGCCGCATCGTCCAACTGCGGTGACGACACACCCAAATCGAGCAAGATGCCGTCAACCGCCGTCACGCCCACACCCGCCAACACCTTCGCCAACTCGCCAAAGCGCGCATGCAGCAAGGTCAAGCGCGGATCGCTGATCGCCGCCCCCGCGCGGATCGCGTGCGGGTCGCGATCCAGCGCGATCAATCGTCCGCGCCCGCCCAACGCACTCAAAATCCGCCGGCTGTGCCCACCGCGCCCAAACGTGCCGTCCACATAAACGCCATCCGCTCGTACGGCCAAACCCGCCACCGCTTGCGCCAGCAATACCGCCTGGTGCCCACCCGTGCTCACGACACGCTCACAAGGACAAGCCCTCCAACTGCGGCGGCAAGCCCTCCGGCGCGAGTCCGCCCGGCGCTTCCACCACGCTGTCCCAATGCGGTTGTGCCCACAACTCGAATTTCCTGCCTTGACCCACCAGCACCACGTCCTTGTCGAGCTGCGCATACTTGCGCAACTCCGGCGCGACCAGCACGCGCCCCGCGCCATCCATTTCGGTGTCGACGGCGAAACCAATCAGCCGGCGCTGTAATTCGCGCACGCGCTTATCAAGATTGGAGAGGCCTTCAAGTTTTTGCTGAATGACTTCCCACTCGGGCAGCGGGTAGAGCAGCAGGCAATGATCGGGGTCGGCGGTAATCACCAAGTGCCCGCCGCAGCGCTCAAGCAGCACGTCGCGATGCCGCGCCGGTACCACGAGCCTGCCTTTGTTGTCGAGCGTCAGTTGCGACGTGCCGCGGAACACCGAATTCCCCCAAGAAAAGGTGGTGGGTACTCACTAACCGGCGCAAGAACCGACGCATTGAGCGATGCACTTGTTTGCGGCATCACCCAAACCATCGATGATAGCGAGTACTCATGTTTCCCACTTTTTACCACTTTTTACCACTATAGTGGAGTACTATTTTCGGGTCAAGGGAAGTTCAGGATTTTCGTTTTTGAAACAATGATTTAAGTCATTTTCCCCAGGCGAGCGGCGCTTTTGCTATAGGCGTAAAATACAATTAAAACATGAAGATAAATAACAATCAAAAAGTTATACTTTAACTTTGTACGCTGAGTGTACGAAAACGCTGGCAATATCGGTACGTTGCTGTACCGCAACATGAAACGGCACCAATCAGCCAAAGGCTCGGCTTGGCGTAACCGCTATCGCTGCGCGAATGATCGGGTTGCACCACAACAGGCGGGGTTGGCCGGGGATACGTTGTGGCTGCACGCCGGGTCAGTGAGTACTCACGCCGCGGCCGCCGGACCGTGATTGCGCAAGGGCTTGCCCCCTCCTCGCTGCGCAGGGAAAGCAAGTTTCCCGCGTCGCGCTGCGCGCGACTAATAATCGATCCGAAGTCGGCCGATAAGCCGGGTTCTGTATAAGGCTTGACGCCCCTGACAGTCATTCCTCTGGGCCGTGCATTGCTGCGCGGCTCTAGCCACCTACCCGCAAGCTCGGCGGGCCGCTTCATCGCTTGCCTATTTGGTGTTGCTCCGGGTGGAGGTTGCCGCGTTTCACCCCGCCTGCGTCACCCTTTCGAGTAATACAAACGGACTCGTCTCTGTGGCCCTATTCCTCGCCTTTACCGCGATTGCTCGCGGCTATAACGGACGGGTGTTACCCGCCACCCTGCCCTGTGGAGCCCGGACTTTCCTCTACGCGTGGCACCGGCATCTTGCGACACCGGGTTTCGCCCACACGCAGCGACTGTCTGGCCGACTTCGGTTGATTAGTCTACCCGCGATAGCGAGTAACTCAAAATTTCCCCTCCCTTGCGCGCAACGCGCGCGGGGGAGGGAAGAGGGGTGGGGGCACACTTTTTAATATCGCGTGAGGGGCTAGCTAAAAATTTCGTCATGTTGTTGCGCACCGGCGAGCGGTAGATAATGTGCAAGTGCCTTTTCCAAGAGGTAGGCGTATGCAGTTCGTTTGCGATGCACCCAACGGCACCTGGTTCAGGATGCAGACCGAGGGCGAGGCGATTAAGGAATCGCAGCTCATGAACCACGCGGTCGAAAAATATTTCCGCCAGGCAGCCGAGGCAGCGGCCACGAGCTTCGTGCCGCCGGCGTCGAATTGGGCGTTTGAGCAAAAGATCGGGTTAAAGGCCCACGTGCAAAAAGTGATGCCGATCTTCGTCACCCTGCGTGATGGCGAGGGCAACGGGCTCGCCACCGCGATGCTGCCGCCCGCCGGCAAAAACGAGCATTCATTCCGGCCGATCGTGGTGGGGCCGGCGAATGCCGATCCTTATCCGAAGTATGGGGAGGACATCAAGGCGCTGGGCCGGCACTACGGGCTCACGCTGGATCCGGCGCGCTGCTTTCCTTATCGGCGCGGGTGAAGCGCGGCATCCTCGCCTGCGCTTTTGCGCCGCCGATGCCCGTGAATCCACATTGGCCGATGCGGCTATTCCGCGGGCGCTGCGACGGCCTTACGCTTGCCCAAGGCGGTACGCGCCAGTATGAACGGCGCGGCGAGCGCGATGATCGTCATGATGAACAGGACGATACAAATCCCGCTTGAGACGA
>VGIF01000014.1 GCA_016868015.1 Betaproteobacteria bacterium | reverse complement strand
TGCGCCTGGGACCCGCTCATTCCGTGACGGAGATACGCATGGCCGCCGAGAACGTGAGTTCGGCCTCGCGGGAAATCGCCAAGGGCAATACCGGCTTATCTACCCGCACCGAGGAACAAGCCTCCAGCATCGAAGAAACCGCGGCGAGCATGGAGCAGATTTCGACCACGGTTAAACAAAACAGCGAAAGCGCGGAAAAGGCGAATCACCTGGCCAATGCGGCCGCTGACGTGGCGACGCGAGGCGGCGGCGCGGTCACGAAGGTGGTGGCGACCATGCGCAATATTTCGGAATCATCGAAAAAAATCGGCGATATCGTGGGCGTGATCGACAGTCTCGCATTTCAAACCAATATCCTTTCGCTTAACGCCGCGGTGGAGGCTGCGCGCGCCGGCGAGCAAGGCCGCGGCTTCGCGGTGGTGGCGAGTGAGGTGCGCGCGCTGGCGCAGCGTTCGGCCCAAGCGGCGAAGGAAATTCGCGCATTAATACTGGAATCGGCCCAGCGCGTCGAAGACGGCGTGAAACAAGTCGAGAGCGCCGGCGCGACCATGAACGAAATCGTCACGGCCGTCGGCAGCGTGAGCACGCTGATCACCGAAATTGCACACGGCAGCCGCGAACAGCTCGCGGGCATCGGGCAAGTCAACCAGGCCATTATGCAGATCGACGGCAACACCCAGGAAAGCGCGGCAGTGGTGGAAGAAGCCGCGGCCGCGGCCGAACATCTGGCTGGTCAGGCCGAGTTGTTGGTCACGGCGGTGGCACGCTTTCGGCTCGATGGTGTCGAACACGAGAGCGCCGCGCCCGCCACTGCCGAACCGCAGCAGCGTAGCGGCGGGTTGCCCGGCTCGTTACAGCGGGTTGCATCGCGCCTCGGGGTCGCTTCGCCGGCCGCCCTGCCGCTGGCCGCCGCCGCTAAGAGCGGCGAGGCGTCCTGGAAAGAGTTCTAAACGAGGCGCTGGGATTGCACTTGCATGTCGCGTGGGTTGCGGACGACCACGCCGACGCCGTGCACACCACGTTTGGCGTTGATCACAACGCAAAGGCCACCAAAGCCACCAAAGGGCGCCCATTGCGCTGCCAAGGTGGGCGCAGGCGTTTGCGCAGCCCGCGCTAGTCATCTTGGCTTCAGACCGCCGCTTGCCCGCCCTGGCAGCGGGTTACTCGACCGGACCCACCCGTTTTACACGAAAATGTTGCGGAAAAAGCCGTATATCAAAAAAATAAAATAAAATCAATAACTTATATTCACCCCTAAAACAACGCAAGCTGCCCGCTCACCGCGCCGGGCACGCGAAACCGCGTGGTGTCGAGCGTGCTGTTGCGTTGCATGCGATCACGTGCGTCAAAGCCGATGCGCCGCTTGGCGATCGCGAAACGTTTTGAGAGCAGCGCGGCGAACTCGCCTTGGCCGCGCATGCGGCTGACGAAAGCCGGATCGTTATCGCGCCCGCCACGCATGGCGTGCACGCGGCTCATCACGTGTTTGGCTTTGAGCGGATAGTGGCGTTCGAGCCAATCGCGAAACAAGGTCTTCACTTCGTACGGCAGGCGCAGCAGCACATAACCGGCTTGGGTTGCGCCGGCTTCATACGCGGCTTGCAGCACCGCTTCGATTTGATCGTCGTTCATAAACGGAATCACCGGCGCCACCAGCACCCCCACCGGTACGCCGGCATCGGCCAACGCGCGCACCGCTTGCAAACGGCGCGCCGGGGCCGAGCAGCGCGGCTCCAGGCGGCGCGCGATGTCGTGATCGAGGTTGTTCACCGAGATAAACACGTTTGCCAGACGTTGCCGCGACATCCGCGCCAGGATGTCGAGATCACGTTCGACCAGGGCGTTTTTGGTGACGATGCCCACCGGCTGATTAAACTCGGCGCACACTTCAAGAATGCCGCGCGTGATCCCCAACTTGCGCTCGGCGGGCTGATACGCGTCGGTATTGGCGCCGAGTGAAATCACCTCGCACTTATAACCAGGCTTGGATAATTCCTTGCGCAACAACGACGCCGCGTTAACCTTGGCAAAAATGCGCGTCTCGAAATCGATGCCCGGCGACAAATTGCGATACGCGTGCGTCGGCCGCGCATAGCAATAAGAACAGCCGTGCTCGCAGCCTTGATAGGGGTTGATCGACTGCGTAAACGGAATGTCGGGCGAGTTGTTGCGCGAGATGATCGAGGCGGCTTTTTCCTCGATAATTTGGGTTTTTAGCGCGCGCTCGTTTTCCGCCTTGTCATGCGCCCAACCGTCATCAAACGCCTCGCGCCCGGTTTTCTCAAAGCGTCCTTCGGGATTGAGGGCCGCGCCGCGCCCTTTGCGAAAATCCTCGTGCTTGCCCGATGTGGTTCGTAACGCCATCGCGCGAGCTTAAGCCGGCTGCGACTTATGCGCGTGCGTGGTGATCATTTCCATCACCCGGCGCTTGTTTTTGCCGAAAATTTCGGTGCGTACCACCGCGGTCAAACGCCCGTGGTGAATCACCTTCGAGCGCGCTTTGATCACGCGCCCTTCGCCGGGGCTGATGTACCACGCGGTCACCGCGCTTAACAGCCACGTCGGCGGCAACGCGGTCTCGGCCGTGGCGATGCCCAGCGCCATGGTGATACCGCCCTGCAAGTGCCCGACGCGATTGGCCACATGCGGCCCGTTGTTGAGCACGCCCGCGGCGCCGCCCTTGATGACGTGCGTCTCATACCCCAGAAAACGCCGAAAAAACGCGTGGCCCTTCGTTTCCACCAAGGCCGCGTCCGCCAACGTGAGCACCTTGCGCTCCTCGCGCGTTAATTCAGTTTCCGCCAGCGGCGTGATGTCGCCTTCGCTCCATTGGCGATGCGCCATCGCGTAAAGTGCCACGCCCTTGGGCGGATCGAGCACCATGAACGTGCCGTAACCGAAACACACGGGATGCTCCCGCGCGGTGACGGTGACCTGGGTCGCGGCCTGGCAACTGGTGATGTTGCGCACATATCCTTGCAGCGCGGCATGTGCATGCAGGCACCCGGTGGCCGGCGTGCCGGTAAACTGCAGATTCATCTGCACGGTGGCGAGCCGGGATGCCGGCGTGTGCCCGGCGCGCACGCTGGACGATAGCGCGATGTCGGCGAACACCGCCACCGCCGCGGCGTGCGCACTGCCGTCGGGCTGCGCGCAATGCGGCCCGACCGCCATGCGCAGGCGCAGGTCGCGCTCGGCGACGTGGTCAAACGAAAAATCGAGGAAATTGCCGATGTAGTGATATCCCGGCGTGCGATTCAAGGCGAGCCCGCGCAGCACTTGCGCGCGGATGGGTGATTCGAGGGACACGGTGGTTGTGGTTTAAGCGAATTCAAGGGGCGCTATTGTAGCGCGCCGCCGATCGCGGCCGGCGGCTTATGACTCAACGCCGCGGCTCGGCCTTACGCAACAGATGCGCAAAATGCCGCGCGGCGAACGTGTTCGCGCCGGCGTTAAACGGCATGCGCTCTTGATTCAGGCTGGGGTCGAACAGATTCTCCGGTGCATCGAGTTCGTAGAGCATCAACACGTCGCCCGCCGGATCCGCACCGATTTGCGCGGGGTGCGGCGCGTGTTGCATCAACCACGCGCGGTGCACGCCGGGCAGATTTTCCAACACCTGCCGCAGGTGTCGCGCGCCCGCGGTTTGCCATTCGCTATGCGCGGCGGCAACACGACGGCTTTCGCAACGCGCCCAATAGCGGCCCGCACGCGGGTCTTTTTCCACCCCATCATGCACGCGATAAAACACGCGCCCCCAATTACCGACATCGCGCCGCCACGGCTCGTGTTCCGGCACCGGCGGCGGCGGATGGCTTGGAAACGATTTAAACAGCGCGGGGTCTGCGATGGCGTAAATCTGCTGATACTCCTGCTCCAGCGGCCCGGCATTCATCACCACGGGTCCGCCGCGCAGCTCGCGCGTGCGCCAGGCGGTCGAGTAGCCCGGCTTGTCGGCGAGCTCCTGAATGTGATCGTCGTAATATTGGTTGAACAGACGGTCGAATTCCTTGTTGACCAAATCGAAGCGCACAAAGCACATATACGGATACCGCTGAATGTCGAACACGTCAGGCTCCCGCTGGTTTGTTGCCGTCGAGCAGTTTTTGTAAAGTTTCCAGCGCACCGGCACCCGCGCCGCCTTGCGTTTTCGCAAGTTGCGCGGCGATCACGCCCAGCGCGCGATAAAGTTCCGCGATACGCGGATCGAATGTACGCAGCACCTCGAGTTGGCGTGCCACCACCGCATGGTCCCCGCGCGCAATCGGGCCGGTCAGCGCTTTCGCCGTGCCGAGTTTAAACACATTGTCCACCGTTTCGCGCACCAGCGGTTCCATCATCGACGCCGCGGTGTCACGCGATAAACCCGCTTGTTCGTAGCACCGCAGCCCCGCTTCCATCAACGCGGTGAGATAGTTGCACACGATGACGCTTGCCGTGTGATAGAGCGTTTTGTTTTGCGGTGCAATGCGCGTGACGCGTGCGCCGATGGCTTCAAACGCTGGCGTCAATAGCGCGAGCGCGCCATCGTCGCCCTCGGCGGCGCACCAGGTTCCGGTAAAACTTTCGGCCGCGGCCCGCGCATCGGCAAAACTCTTCAGGGGGTGCACGCTCGCAACCGCCACCGGCGGCGGCAGATGTTCACGCAAAATGCCCGAGGCCAGCGCACCGCTTAAATGAAACACCACATCACCCGCGCGCGTTACGCCGCTCGCCGCCAGCCGCGCGGCGCTGCCGGCGATCTGCCCATCCGGCGTGGCGATCAGCCACGCGTGGGCCGCGCCCATCGCCGGGATTTCATCACAAGCCTCGCCCGCGCCGATCAGCGCCACCGCCGCTTGCGCGCTCGCGCGCGAGCGATTCAACACACTGCCGATGGCGTACACGCCGCGCCGCCGCCACAACGCGGCAAGCGTGCACCCGGCGCGGCCGGCGCCGATGATGTTCAGTGTTTTGATGGCCATCGCCACAAAGGGTGCTATAAAAAATTCTATAATAAAATCAAATACTTACGTTGCTTCACGCGACGCCGCTTGAAATCTGCGCAGCGCGCCTGCGCGGTGTGGCAAGCAGCCAGCGATCAGTCACCACGGCGAATTGCTTTTCCCTCGCACGGGCAAGGCTTCGCCGCCAAGCGAAAGAGCAAGGCAGGTATAGTACCCGTCAAAACCATCGAGATATACCCATGAGCAAAATCGCCGCAATCAACACATTCCCCGTCAGCGTCGCGCTCAAACGCGCCTACCGCACCGCGCACGAAGCCAGCGGCGAGGTGCGGCTGTTGTTGGTGGAGGTCATCACCAGCGACGGCATCAAAGGCTACGGCCAGGTGAGCAGCACGCCGATGAACGACATCGCGGCGTGGATCGGCAAACTTGCGCCGCAGGTGATCGGCATGAACGCGTTGGCCTACACCGCCGTGTGGGAAAAATTGTTCGCGCTCACCTCGCCGCAGCCAGGCAAAGGCGGGCTGCCGCGCAATGCACGGCCGCAAATCATGGCGGCGATCGGCGGCATCGACATGGCGCTGTGGGACATCGCCGGCAAGGCCGCGGGCATGCCGGTGTATCAAATGCTCGGCGCCCAAAACAAGCCCGTGTTCACCTACGGCACCGGCGGCTATTACGTCGAAGGCGCAAAACTCACCGCGTGCGCCGATGAACTCGCCGGCTTTGTTGCCAACGGCTACCAGGCGGTGAAGCTCAAAACCGGCGCCGACACCATCGCCAACGAGGTCAAACGCGTCGCCGCCACGCGCGCGGCCATAGGCCCGGATGTTTCGTTGATGCTCGATTTGAACGCCGCATACGATCTGCCGGCGTGCATCGAATTCGCGCGCGCGGTGGCGCCCTTCGACATTTTCTGGCTGGAAGAGCCGCTGCATTGGCATTTGCAGCCGGCGGATTTCGCGCTGCTCGGCAAGGCGACGCCGATCCCGCTCGCCCACGGCGAGCGCGAGTTGACGCGCTTCACCACGCGCGATTTCATGACGCTGGGCAATATACGTTACGTCATGTTCGACGCCACCCGCGCCGCGGGCTTCACCGAATCGCTGCGCGTTGCGCACATGGCCGACCAACTGGGCGTGATGATCACGCCGCATCACGCGCCGGAGTTGCATTGCCATTTGGTCGCCGCGTTCCCGCGCACGGGATTCGCGGTGGAATCGCACGGCTCGCACGAGCGTGATCCGATTTGGCACGGTTTGTTCAGCGAGCGCGCGCAGGTGCGTGACAGCCACGTTTATATGAACGACAAGCCGGGGTTTGGAATTGAAATCGATTGGGCGTTTGCCAAGCGGCACGCGGCGTGACCGGCGACACCCGGTAAAACCCAGATGAAACAACTCCCCTACAGCGAGACCCGCGATAACATGCACATCGATTGGGATGCGCCCATCACCATGGATGATGGCCTCGTGCTGCGCGCGGATATCTTCCGGCCCATCGGCAACGGTCAGCACCCGGTGATCCTGAGCCACGGCCCTTACGCCAAGGGCCTCGCCTTCCAGGACGGCTACCCCTCGGCGTGGAACCGCATGGTCGCCGAGCATCCCGACGTCGCCCATGGCTCGAGCAATCTTTATCAAAGCTGGGAAGTGGTCGACCCGGAAAAATGGGTGCCGCACGGCTACGTCTGTGTGCGCGTGGATTCACGCGGCGCGGGGCGTTCGCCAGGTTTTATCGATCCGTTTTCGCCGCGCGAGACCCGCGATTTTTATCAGTGCATCGAATGGGCGGGCGTGCAGCGGTGGTCGAACGGCAAAGTGGGGTTAAACGGCATTTCGTATTACGGCATCAATCAATGGCATGTCGCCTCGCTCAAGCCGCCGCACCTTGCCGCGATGTGCGTGTGGGAGGGCGCCGCGGATTGGTATCGCGACATGACGCACCACGGGGGCATGGTCAGCACCTTCTGGGGCAATTGGTACGACATGCAGGTGAAGACCGTGCAATACGGCCTGGGCGAGCGCGGCCCGCGGTCGCGTGCAAATGGCACGCTGGTGTGCGGTGAGGTCACGTTGTCGGACAAGGCACTCGCCGCACAACGTTGTGAATTTGGCGACGAGGTGCTGGCGCATCCGCTGGATGACGCCTATCACCGTGCGCGCTCCCCCGTTTGGGAGAACATCGGCGTACCGCTGTTGTCAGCGGCCAACTGGGGCGGCCAGGGCCTGCACCCGCGCGGCAATTTCGAGGGGTTTACGCGCGCCGCGTCACAAGACAAATGGCTGGAAGCCCACGGCATCGAACACTGGACGCACTTTTACACCGATTACGGCCGCTTGCTGCAAAAGCGTTTTTTCGATTTTTATTTAAAGGGCGAGCCCAACGGCTGGGATCAACAACCCCGGGTGCAACTGCAAGTGCGCCACGTCGATAAATTCGTCGAGCGCCATGAGCACGAATGGCCGATCGCGCGCACGCAGTGGACGAAGTTTCATTTGCACCCAACGGATCACAGCCTGCGGCGCGGGCCGCCGGCGGTTGATGGCAGCGTGAGTTTCGCGGCAATGGGTGAAGGCGTGACCTTCCTGTCGCCACCCCTTGACGCCGAAAGCGAATTCACCGGGCCACTCGCCGCGCGCTTGTTTGTGTCGTCATCGACCAGCGACGCGGATCTGTTCGTGATTTTCCGCGTCTACACCCCCGACCTGCGCGAAGTCACTTTCATGGGCGCCATCGACCCGCACACGCCGATCGCGCAAGGCTGGCTGCGTGCTTCGCACCGCAAGCTCGACCCCCAACTGACCCTGCCCCATCGCCCGTATCACACGCACGATGAACACCAGCCGTTAAAGCCCAACGAAGTGGTGCGGCTTGATATCGAATTGTGGCCGACCTCCATCGTCGTGCCCGCCGGCCACCGCATCGCGTTCACCGTGCGCGGGCGCGACTACGAGTTCGCCAAGTCCACCGGCGCGCGGCTGTCGAATTTCAAGAACGAATTGCTGGGCTGCGGGCCGTTTTTGCACGATGACCCGCGCGATCGGCCCACCGCGATTTTTGCGGGCACGACATCGTTGCATTTTGGCGCGCAACGCGAGTCCTTCGCGCTGTTGCCGCTGATCCCCAAGCGCTAGCCTGCGGGCCGATGCGCCCGCAGAAAACGTCTGACCTTATCGATGGTTCGCGCTTTGAGTTCCGGCGGCTCGCGCCACGGGAACACGGTGATATCGGCGTTTGGGCACAGCGAGGCAACTTCGATCGACGCCACCTGCGGATGAGCAGGCGTTTCATCGGGCAGCACCAGGATCGGCGTGTGGCACGATCGCGCGAAGTCACGGGTTACGCTGTAAACGAACTCCGGGCGCGCGCGGTAAAGATCGTGCAAGTAACGCTCGACCTGCGCCATGGTGAGATCGGGGCGCTTGGGCAGCAGTTCCGGCGCCCACACATCGCGCCCCGAGTTATACATGTAATCGGGGTGCTGCGGATGATGGCCGACGGTTTGCACCAGCACCGCGGCCACCACGCGCTCGGGCGCGCGCTCCATCAGTTTCATCGCGAAGCAGCCGCCGATGCAATAGCCCATGAACAGAAATTGCTTGATGCCCAGATGGTCCATCAGCCCCAACTGGTCGTCGGCAAACGCGTCCCACGGCTTTTCGGACGGGATGGGGCCGGTGGATAGTCCGCCGTTGGCATTCCTTTGATCCATGGTGATGCAGCGAAACTCGTTCTTGAAAATCTCCATCGAGTTGAACACCGCCGTAGGCCAGTTGCTCACGCGCGAGTTCAGGCCGCCGCCTGGGGTGACAAGCAAAGGAAAGCCGCTGCCGGCTTCTTCATAGCGGATACGGACGTTGCCTTTTTCGTAGAAGGGCATGAGGTTCTCCTGGTTGAAGGTTGGTAGAAAGTGTGTATTTATTTAGCGTCGTTTGGCAATGGGCACGAACTACCTCACGTGTCGTTCCCGCGCAGGCGGGAACCCATAACCCAGTGCCATATGCTGTCGTGCTATGGATTCCCGCCTGCGCGGGAATGACGAGTGGGATGTATCCCGGCTTCGGACAAAGGTGGTCGAATAGTTACGGAAATTCTCGTTACTCCATCGCAAGCAACCGATACCCCCCCGCCGCCACCGCGCCGCAATGCTCGCGATACGCGGGATGCCCGCCGCTGTAACGCATGATGCGCGGCGCTTGTTTGCCCTCGACGTTGCGATTCACACCCGTCATCCACGAGCCCACTTCGTTCATGAGCTGCCCCTGGCCCAGGGCCAGCACGTGATCGGTCCACTCGCGCACGCCGGCGGCGGTGGCGGCAATACGGGTGCGGCCATGCGCCTTCGCGTATTGCAACACGCCACTCACCCATTCCACGCTGTATTCCGCGCAGCGCGTGTAGTTGCCCAGCCCCGCATGCGGCCCCATGATCATCAAAAAATTCGGAAAGCCTTCGACGAACACGCCCAGATAGGTTTGCGGCCCATTGGCCCACACCTGCTTCAGGCGTACGCCATTGACGCCGCGGATATCAATGCGGTCGAAGGCGCCGGAAATGGCATCGAAGCCGGTGGCATAAATGATGATGTCGAAGGCGTAATGTTGCCGGCTGGTTTGAATGCCTCTTTCGGTGATACGCTCGATCGGAGTTTCGCTGACATCGATGAGTTCGACGTTGGGTTGGTTGAACACCTCGTAATAGCCGTTTTCCAACGGCATGCGGCGGGTGCCGACGCCGTGGTCCTTGGGGATCAGTTTTTCGGCGACCATCGGATCGTGCACACGTTGGCGAATTTTATTCGCGACAAATTCACTCGCCAACGCATTGGCCTTGCGGTCGGTCAGCGTGTCGCGGAAATTCCCCTGCCACATGGCAAAACCGGGTGTGGCATAGCGTTTTTCCCAGAACGCGGCACGTTCCTCGGCGGTCGCGTCCAGCGTCGCACGCGGGTCGGGGGAATGGATGTAGCAGCCGGGCGTGGTGCGGCACAGCGCGAGGATTTCGTCATAGCGCGCGCGTATGCCTTGCATCTCTTCCTTGGAGATCTTGGCGTTGTGCAGCGGCGCGCACCAGTTGGGCGTGCGCTGAAAAACGGTCAAGTGGCCAGCGCTCTTCGCGATCTCCTGGATCGCCTGCACCGCGGTGGCGCCGGTGCCGATGATGCCGACGCGTTTGCCCGCGAAATCGAGGCCCTCTTTCGGCCAGTAATGGGTGTGGCAGGACTGGCCCTTGAACGAGGCTACACCGGGGATGTTGCTCGGCATGGTCGCCGCCGAGAGGATGCCGATGGCGGTGATCAAAAACCGCGTGGTATGGCGGCTGCCGTCTTCGAGCAGAATTTCCCAGCTACGCGTGTCCTCGCGATATTGCGCGGCGGTGACACGGGCGTTCAATTGTATGTCGCGGCGCAAGTCGAACTTGTCGGCGACGTAGTTAAGATAACGCTCGTTCTCCGGTTGCGAGGAAAAATGTTCGATCCAATCCCATTCGTCGAGCAACGCCTTGGAGAACGCATAACCATAGGTCCAGCTCTCCGAGTCAAAGCGCGCGCCGGGGTAGCGATTCCAGAACCACGTGCCGCCGACGCCACTGGCGGCCTCGAAGGTGCGCACGCGTAAGCCCAACTCGCGCAGTTTGTAGAGTTGATATAGGCCCGACACGCCGGCGCCGATGATGATGGCGTCGAAATCTAACCGTCGTGAAACCTTAGTGGTTGCAGTGGCTGCTGTTGCAGTATCCATGGCTATTCTCCTGGACTGATCTGCTTCATTCTGCGCGCTACACTTGGAGCGCGAAACATAATGAACAAGTGTGTGTTCGCGCTTCGACAAGCTCAGCACGAACGGAGTACAAAATGGCCGTTCGCCCTGAGCCCGTCGAAGGGTGAACGGCCATTTTGTGGCACGCTCCTACAGCTTCGACACCCGCGTTTCCTTGCTGGTAATAAACTCCAGCAACGCCGGCTTTCCCTGTTGCGTCGCCTCGATGCCGCGTTTGATCGCCGCCTTGATATCACCCGGTTGTGTCACGCGCTCGCCGTAACCACCGAACGCCTTCGCCATGTCGGCGTAGTTGCCGGAGATGTCGGTGGAGCGGTACCTCTCGGTGGACACCGGCATCACCTTTAACTCGATCGCCATCGAAAAATTATTGAGCAGGATCGAGAGTATCGGTATGCGCTCGCGCACCGCCGTTTCGAAATCCATGCCGGTGAAGCCGATGGCGGCGTCGCCCCACAGGTTCATGCACAGCTTGTCGGGCTTGGCGAGTTTGGCGCCCATCGCCATGCCCAAGCCCGAGCCCAACTGCGTGGTCTTGCCCCAGCCCATGTAAGACAGCGGTGTGGTGGATACCCAGAACGGCGTAATCTGATCGCGCGGGCTGCCGGCGTCGTGGGTGATGATGCAGTTGTCGCGATCCACCGTGTGCATCAAATCCCAGATCACGCGATAGGGGTTTAACGGCGCATCGTTGCTGGTAAGTAGCGGCATCCACTGCGCCATGAACTGCTCGCGCAGTTTGACGATTTCGGCGACGACAGCGGAGGCGTCGCGCGGCGATTTGATGGATTGACCGAGTTCGCCGATCAGTGCTTGCAGCACCAACTGCGCGTCGCCCAGCAACGCTACTTCCGCGCGCACATCCTTGTTCAGATGATCGGGGTCTAGCGTGGCATGCACGAATTTCTTGCCGGCGGGGAACTTGATACCGAAGTTGGTTTCGGTGAACGAGCAGCCGATGCCGATGATGAGATCGGCGTTTTTGATGAATTCATGCACTTGCAACGGCACCGAGTTGCCGCCGGAGCCCAGCGATAGCGGATGGTTTTCCGGAAAGCTCGACTTGCCGCCCAAGCTGGTGGTCACCGGCGCGCCCAGCAGCTCGGCGAATTGTTTTAGTTCAGACCACGCTTCGGCCCACTGCACGCCGGTCCCGGCATAAATCACCAGCCGTTTGGCCGCGAGGATTGCCGCCGCGGCCTTGCGCACGTCCGCGGGATCGGGCGCGGTGCGCGCCTTCACCACCGGCGTATAAGTGAAGTCGCCGATTTCTTCTTGCCACAGATCGGTGGGCACTTCGATCAGGCACGGCCCGCCGCGGCCGTTGCGCAGTTTGGAGAAGGCGCGCCGCAACGCGTTCGGCGTTTCCTTCGGCAACATCAGATGTTCGGCGGACTTGGACACACTGCGCATCTGAAGCGCAGACGAAAAATTCGGGTCCACGCCCGCGATGCGCCGCGGGTAGCCCTGCGGCACCACCAACACCGGAATATTCTCGCTGTAGCATTGCGCCACACCGCCATAAGCGTTCTCCGCGCCGGGGCCGTGCTGCATGCAAAACGCGCCGATCATTTTGCCCGAGGTGACGCGTGAGATCGCATCCGCCATGTGCAGCCCGATGCGCTCCTGACGCACGATGATCGGGCGTATGTTCTGCGCCGCCGCGAATTCGATTAAGTGATTGACCGGATAGCCGCAGAGGATTTGCATCCCTTCGGCCTTCATCGCGTGTGCTATGGCTTCGCCGACTTTCATGGAATCTCCGATCGATGAGATTGAAATTCGAATTTTTCTGGCTCGATGCAATGTAGCCACTCGTTTGGGTAGCGTCAAACGCCGCCGCAGGTGCCTACATGCACTGCAAAATAAAAATATGAATTAAATCAAATACTTACATCAAAATTGACAGCGGGCAGTGCCGGGCATAATGTGCAACTCAATCCAGCTACCGTTACCTGGGAGACAGGCGATGAACGACCTCACCACCACGGCCGCAATGAACCTACGCGAACGCGAATTCAAAATCGTCGGCACGCGCCCGCCGCGCCCCGACGGCGTGGATAAAGTCACTGGCCGCGCGCGCTTTGGCGCCGATCTTTTTTTGCCGAACATGCTGGTGGGCAAGGTGTTGCGCAGTCCACACGCACACGCGCGCATCAAATCGATTGACGCGTCGAAGGCGTTGGCGCTGCCCGGCGTGAAAGCGATTGTGACGTGCGCCGATTTCGGCGATCTGCCTTCCGAGTTTATCCCCGCGGGCGAGATGATGGTCAACTATCGCGATATGACGCGCAACATTATGGCGCGCGAAAAAGCGCTTTACGTCGGGCACGCGGTAGCCGCGGTGGCTGCAACTACGGATGCGATTGCCGCTCAAGCGCTCGCACTCATCAAAGTCGACTATGAAGTGCTGCCGCACGTGATCGACGTCGAAGCCGCGATGGCGCCCGGCGCACCGCTCTTGCACGAGAATATGTACACCATCGGCGTCGAGCCCAAGCCCGCGCAACCTTCCAATGTTGCCAAGCGCGTCGAGTTCGCGCTCGGCGACATCGCCGCCGGCTTTGCCAAGGCCGATGTGGTGATCGAGCGCGAATTCAACACCGCGCCCGTGCACCAGGGTTACATCGAGCCGCACGCGTGTCTGGCCAGCGTGTCGGAAGATGGCCAAGCCGAGCTGTGGTGCACCACTCAAGGGCAGTTCATCGTGCGTAGCTTCTGCGCCAAGCTGCTCGGCATGGAGCACGCCAAGCTGCGCGTCACCGCCACAGAAATCGGCGGCGGTTTCGGCGGCAAGACGGTGGTGTACCTGGAGCCACTGGCGCTGGCCCTCTCGCGCAAATGCAAGCAGCCGGTGAAAATGACCATGACGCGCGCCGAAGTGTTCGAAGCCACCGGCCCCACCTCCGGCGCGAAAGTATGGGTGAAAATCGGCGCCACGCGCGAGGGCAAAATCACCGCGGCCGACGCGCTGCTCAAATATCAGGCCGGCGCGTTTCAGGGCTCTCCGGTGGGCCCCGGCGCGATGTGCGCGTTCGCGCCGTACGATCTGGAAAACGTGCGCGTGATCGGCTTTGACGTGGTGAGCAACCGCCCCAAGGTCGCCGCCTATCGCGCGCCCGGTGCGCCGATTTCCGAATACGCGGTGGAGAGCGTAATCGATGAACTGGCGAAAAAGCTCAACATCGACCCCATCGAATTGCGTTTAAAAAATGCTGCCAAGGAAGGCACCAAGGCCGCCTACGGCCCCAAGTTCGGCCCCGTCGGCCTGGTGCAAACACTCGAAGCAGCGCGCGCGCATGCGCACTACCAGGCACCGCTCAAAGCCAACCAGGGCCGCGGCGTCGCTTCCGGTTTTTGGTTCAACATCGGCGGCGAAACCTGCGCCACGCTGAATCTCGCCGAGGACGGCAGCGTGACGTTAATCGCCGGCACGCCCGACATCGGCGGCCCGCGCGCATCCCTCGCCATGATGGGCGCCGAGGCACTGGGCATTCCGTATGACAAGGTGCGCCCGTCGATCGGCGACACCAGCTCGCTGGGCTTCACCTTTCTCACCGGCGGCAGCCGCGTGACGTTCTCCAGCGGCATGGCGGTGATCGAAGCGGCGCGTAACATGATTGCCCAGTTGCGCGAACGCGCGGCCAAGCTGTGGGAACTGCCGCTCGATCAAGTGATCTGGGAAGGTGGCTGCGCGCGCTCGGCCAGCGGCAGCGCCGGTGGCGAGAAAAAAATGACCCTCGCCGAACTCGCCGCGGCCGCCGGCAAGACCGGCGGCCCTATCGTCGCCAACGCCGCGATCAACGCGCAAGGCGCGGGGCCGGGATTTGCCACGCATGTGGTTGACGTTGAAGTGGATCGCGAAACCGGCGCAGTTAAAATCCTGCGCTACACCGCAATTCAGGACGCCGGCAAGGCGGTGCACCCCGCGTATGTCGAGGGCCAAATGCACGGCGGCGCGGTGCAAGGCATCGGCTGGGCGTTGAACGAAGAGTACATCTACAACGCCAAAGGCCAACTCGAAAACGCGGGCTTTCTCGACTACCGCACGCCGGTCGCCTCCGACGTGCCGATGATCGACACTGTCATCGTCGAAGTGCCCAACCCGCGCCACCCCTACGGCGTGCGCGGCGTCGGCGAGACACCGATCGTGCCGCCGATGGCGGCGATTGCGAATGCCGTCGCCAACGCATTGGGGCTGCGCATGACGCAACTGCCGATGTCGCCGCCGCGCGTGCTGGAAGCGATCGAGCGCGCGGCAGGATAAGGATCGGCTTGGCGCGCGTCCACCTCACCGGCACGTTAAAGCAGTTTACCGGCGGCGTGTCGCAAATCGATGTCGACGCGAAAAACGTACGCCAGTTGCTGCGCGTGCTCGGCGAACGTTACCCCGCACTCGCGCCGCATCTCGTGGAAGGCTACGCCATCGCCATCGACGGCGAGATTTTTCAGGACGCGTGGTTTGCGCCGATCCGCCCGGACAGTGAAGTGCATTTGGTGCCGTCGATCCGTGGCGGTTGAAAAAACGGCACGGCGAGTTTAGCCGCGGGGCGGGGCGGCAGAAGCAACGCCGTATTCATGCGCGACAGGCTACCGAGACACCACACCTTTGGCGCGCACCGCGCTCAGCGCCGCCACCGCTGCCCTGTGCCGGAAGTTGCCCTGCGCCGTCTACCGCATGCGCATCAGCACGCCGAATGATCGTGCGCAAAGCGCCCCGTGGGTTTTCGTCTTCAACACACGCAGCGCGGAAAAGTTTACACTGCCCCTCCCGGTTTTATCCATTGCGCCCATCCATCCAGCGACGCCCGAGAGCCCAACATGACCGACACACCACAATCCCAATACACGCCACCGGAAGTCTGGGTCTGGGAAAAAGGCGACAGCCCCAATTGGCGCTACAGCAACATGAATCGCCCCGTCGCGGGCGCAACCCACGAGAAGGTGTTGCCGCGCGGCAAGCATCCGCTGCAGCTCTATTCGTTGGGCACGCCCAATGGCGTCAAGGTCACGATTCTGCTGGAGGAGCTGCTGGCGGCGGGTCATCGCGCGGCGGAATATGACGCCTGGCTCATCCGCATCAGCGCGGGCGACCAATTCGGCAGCGGCTTTGTCGCGGTAAACCCGAATTCCAAAATCCCGGCGTTGATGGACTATAGCGTAGAGCCGCCGCGCCGCGTGTTCGAATCCGGTGCGATCTTGCTCTACCTGGCGGAAAAATTCGGCGCTTTCCTGCCCACGGAAGCCACCAAGCGCACCGAAGTGCTGAATTGGCTGTTCTGGCAAATGGGCTCGACGCCCTATGTCGGCGGCGGCTTCGGCCATTTTTATGACTATGCGCCGGTGAAGATCAAATACGCCATCGACCGTTTCGCGATGGAGACAAAACGCCTGCTCGACGTGCTCGACCGGCAACTTGCGAATAATCAATTCGTCGCCGGCGACGAATACACCATCGCCGATATGGCGATCTGGCCGTGGTACGGCAACGGCATGATGAACGGCGCCTCCTACGGCGACGCGCGCAAATTCCTGCAAACGCACGAATACAAAAACCTCGCGCGCTGGACGAAGGAAATCGGCGAGCGCCCGGCCGTCAGGCGCGGGCGCATGGTCAACCGCACCAGCGGGCCGCCCGAACAACAGTTGCACGAGCGTCACGACGCCGGCGATTTTCTGACGAAGACGCAAGACAAACTCGCCGCGCGCGGGTAACCCAGTCGAGGAGTGGCCCACCATGGCACGCAAACGCGTCCTGATCACCGGCGCAGCCGGTTACCTTTCGCGCCAGCTCCTGCCCGTGTTCCGCAGCCGCTATGACCTGGTTTTGCTGGACCGGCGCAAACCACACGATATCGACGACATCATCGAGGTCGATTTGGTCAATTCCGACATCGACGCCTATCGCAAGCACTTCAAAGGCGTCGATGCAATCGTTCACAATACTCGCAGCACGCGCCCGGGCGTGAATACCGGCGCACCGCGGCAGTGGCTCAAGGAGCGGCCGCCGGGCGATCTTCAGGGTTACTACGTCGAGCGCGATTCGCTCGACATGGCCTATCACGTGTTTCGGCTCGCTCAGGAAGAAGGCGTGACGCGCGTTGTCACGGCAAGCTCCAACCACGCCACCGACTGGTACGAAACCAAAATGCACGACGGGCGCATGGCGGCTTGCGATCACACGACTTATCCGCTGTCGGACAACTTCTACGGCTGGGCCAAGATCGCTTATGAGAATCTCGGGTTTATTTTCGCCACCGGCCGTTTCGGCAGGCCGGTCGAAAACATACACATCCGCATCGTCGTGCCGCGCCCGGTCGATGGCGCGAAGCTTGCGGACAATCAGACCACCTACAAGCGTGATCTGGCGGGCTACATCAGCGTGCGCGATCTGCAGCAGCTTTACGTGAAATCCATCGAGACGCCCGACATCCGCAACGCCGACGGCGTGCCGTGGCACTGCTTTTATGGCGTGTCCGATAATACGCGTTCGTGCTGGAGCATCGCCAACGCCCGGCAAGTGATCGGTTACGCGCCGCAGGACGATTCCGAGCGCGTGTTCGCCGAGGACATTGCCCGCTTTGTGGCGAGTAACGGGCGCACCGCGGCGTGAACGCAGCCACCCATCGCGCATGACTTGCACGAGGCACGGCTTCGCGGCGGTGGGAGGCGTAGCGTTTTCGGCGGGCACGAGTTTCCGGCGGACAATCGCGCAGGGCGGGCCCGCGCCCTCAAGACAAGGCATATGCAAATTCAGCAGCGGTTTTTGCCGATTGCCTTGCGGGCTTAGAATCTCTGGGCAGCCGGGCCGCCAGCGTCGCGCACCCATTTGACGCTCGACGGCCGCCCTCCAGGGGCCGCCGCCCATCAAGCATCCGCGGTTGCGCCGTCAATCGCAGCACTTTCCATCAAGGAGCCTCGCATGTATCTCACCTCAAACGAAGCACAGAAGATGTTGCAAACGGCACAGGCCAAGGCGCAGCAGATGGGCGTCAAAGTGTCGATCTCCGTCGTGGATGGGCGGGGAGACTTGCTGGCGATGGTACGGCTGGACGGCGCGTCCTGGCGCACGGCGGGCATTTCGAAAGGCAAGGCTTACGCTTCGGCCAACTTCGGCGTACCGAGCGCCGAGCTCACCGCACGGGCAAACTCGCCGGTGATGCAGGCGTTCATGTTATCCGCGCAAGGGGCTATGGTGCCGGCGCAGGGCGCGGTGCCGGTGTTGCGCGAGGGCGGCGTGCTCGGCGCAATCGGCGTGAGCGGCGCCAAGTCCGAGGAGGACGAGGAGATCGCCAAGGCTGGCGTGGCCGCATTGAAGTAGCGCCGGTATTGCCGCGCCGAGGCCATTGCATTCGTTGCAACAACGCTGAACGAGCCTGGTGGCGCCGGGTGTGGCGCTTCGTTGTGAACGGCACCAAAGCGGCGAGAACGTCAATGAGGCGCAAGGGGCGGGAGCGGATTCGCTGATTTGCTGAAGGTTATGGTAATCGCGCGGGCGCCTGGCCCATCCGCCGGGCGGCAGCTATCAAAAGGAGGTACGGCCATGAAGCAGGAAATCGGAAAAGCGCTGCTAATCGTATTCACGGAGGCTGATCCGCAGGTGCAGGACAAGTCGAGCGCATGGTTTACCGAGCAGCACATACCCGAGCGAATGATGGTGCCCGGCTTCTTGAGCGCGCGGCGCTTCGAGCTATGCGAGGGAAACGGCGCCTACAAATATCTCAACATCTACGAACTGGCGGACGAATCGGTGCTGCACGGCGAGGGTTACGCGCAATCGGTCGCCACCTGCACGCCGCCGGATTACCAGCCCCCGCACAAAAGCAAGCGGCTGGTTTATCGCCAAGTGTTTCCGCCGACGGGGGCGTTCGAAGATAAGCAAGGCCCCGGTAAATAGGTTAAGCAAAGGCGTCGCACCGCTGCGTGAGCGCAAACGTGTCCGTGCGCGAAACGGCGCGAAGCATGTGCACACCCTGCAGCGAGCCGACAATGGTGATGCGCAAGCATCAATGAGCGACATAAAAATATCCATAAAATCAATATGTTACAAACTAACACTCAGGATGATTTGGAGTTCGGGAGCGTGCCGGTTGCCGATTTATCGCAGGGTGTGGCCAAGCCCTATTGCGGCATGCACTTCGCGCGCGGACGGCGCCGCCGATGCATGATCGGCTGACCGATGCGCCGCATCCGGCGCAACACACGCGGAAGTTTTTTGCGTGGCCGGGTCAGGGCGCTGCCGACATTGACAGGCTCATTCCCACGAGTGTTGTTGCGTGCGGCGGGGCTTTGGCTGAGTCGAATTCGTACACCGCTTGGACAACGAACTGCGACTATACTATTGCGCTTTTTTATGAACCGTGGCTGACACCATGATGGGCGCGACCAAAGGCAATCTCACACACCGGAGAACGAAACGGCAACGGTAATTGCGTATGACGATGCGAAAGTGAATCAGGCCATCAGGACCGGCGTCGATGGCTCCAGAAACGTCACCACGCCCTTGCTGGGCAAACGCGGCAATCCGCAGCTGCCGCTCGCCGCGCTGGTGACGTTCGCACCCGGCCGGCTCTCCACGCCGCATTTCCACGACGTCCCGCAGTATCAGATCATGCTCGGCGGCAGGGGCAAAATCGGGCGGCGTGAGGTCAAGACCAATACCGTGCATTTTTCGCGGCCGCACACACCGTACGGCCCGTTCACGGCCGCCGACGACAGCAGCCTAACCTGTCTGATCATTCGTTCGCGCCCCGATACCGGCGCACAGCACGACGCCGCAGCGATCGCCGCGTTAAACCACATGCCCAACCGCAATCCCTGGCAAGTCACGCACGACGTGACGTTCCCGGACGCGGGCGCACAAAACGTGATGCTGCAAGCGGTGCCGCAGCTGCAAGATCAGCACGGGCTCGCGACTTACACATTGAGCATGAAACCGGGTGCGGCCGCGCTGACGCCGGATCCCTGTGGCGGACATGCCGGCGCGTGGGCGCAGATGAAGCCGCTGTTTGACCAAGAAATCGCCAAATGCGAGAACGCGAACTACGAATTTTCCACATTGGCTGCGAACTACATAGCCAACATTGATTTCATCGATCGCGATTGGTTGCAGGGTAACCTCAAGGGCGTTTTCCCATTCGATTTTCTGAACAACTTTCACTGCGCCCTCGAGGGTCTCGCCTACGCGCCTGCGACACGCCCCGTATATGCGCTGCTGGCCGAAGGCGGAATCCTAGACTTCGGGCTACGACAAGAGGCCAAAGGCCGGCACGCGCGGGAAAAGATTGTCGAACGAATCGCCCTCGCTTTCCTGTGGGGAGACGAGGAACTTGACGGCCCCCGATTCTCCTACCTCTTTGAAGTTGGGCGAATCGATGATCTTGAGCAGGCCACCACATTTTTCTGGAGCGTAAGCAATCAGGACCTATCGAAATCTCAAGTGGAGAGAATCCTTTCTTTCTGGGCACGATGCGTGACTTGGAGTCGGGGCGCCGCAGAGCCACCAGAAAAGCTGCTTTCCAAACTCGGCCGCCTAAGCTGCTACATCAAGACCATTGGTGAGCACGAGCGGGAATGGCTGCTGGCGGTGGCCCCTTACGTCCACATCGGTTACGACGCCGACGATTTCATCGAAGAGCTTGAGCGCCTCGCGGACATCAGCCCCGAAAATGTCAGCGCTGTGCTCGGGAAGGTTCTTGACACCTTCGTTCCGACATTCGACTTCCAGGATAGGTTGAAGTCTTTGCTGACGAAGCTCGCGGCACACGGGAGACGGGAAGAAGCAATTGCGTATGCCGATCGACTTCGCCATCTTCGAGGAATGGAACAGCTCTTTGGTCAATTGACGGCAGGTGCGTGACACGCGGCACCAGGAGGAGGAAGTCGGCGAATGGCAAGTAAAAGGATCGACTGTACCCAGGCGCGCGCGTGGCCGGATAGGCAATATCTACGCTCATCCCGCTGCGGGCGAGCAAGCCTCAGCTCAGTCTGATTTCCAGTGCCCTGGCTTGCTGTTCAAAATCCGCCGGGCGGCGCTTGCTGAATGTCTGGAGGTTCGCGAGCTTCCAGCGCAGTGCGGGCAATTCGGCGGCATGCGGGCATTGCAGCAAGGTCCAGTCGGGTTGCGCGCGCGAAAGGCCTGTCAGGAAATTACGCTGCGCGCCGGTCAGCCGTTGCGGCAGTTCCGCGCGCAGACGCGCGCGCGTTTCCAGCAGCGTATCGAAGCTGACCGGTTCCACAGTCATCCCAACAAAGGTATTCCGGTATTCGTCGGCGATGTCTTTGTCGTTGCCGAACAGGACTTCATGGGTGGGCCGGTTGTGACCGGCCAAATAGGTAACGAAGCACTCAACGGTCGCGTCGGACAGACCGTCGGAGATAAACATCTGCCATACGTCGAACAAATCGCGGGGATGTTGCCGGTCCATCGCGGCCACGAGCTTGCTGCCGTAGAGTTCGGCCGTGGCGAGCAAAGGCACTTCGAGTTCGGCGCCGAACATATTGGCCGTCCTGGACGTCAGGCTGCGCCGCTCCACCAGCAAGACTGTTCCGCGAAAAACCGCGTTGACTTCGACCTTTACCTGATCGCCGTCACGCTCGATCAGCAGTTTCGTTTCGCCAACATCCTTGCTTGCCACCTTACGCGTGCGCATGCCTCGTTTGGCAAGCCGCCCGGCGATAGCTTCGATTTCGCCGGCGATGGCCGCCAGCGCCTGCTCGCGCGGCGTTTGCCAGGGGGTGTAGACCACGTCGATATCGACCGACAGGCGCGGCATGTCATGCACGAAAAGGTTGATGGCGGTGCCACCCTTCATCGCGAAGATGTCGTTGGCGAACACCTCAGGCGCGGCGGCCAGCAGCAAGCGCACGGCATCGGCATAAACCTTATCCATGCGGTTTCAGGCTCAACAAGGTGCCGTCTTTCAGGCGGGTCATCCAACGCTTGTCGCTGCCGACCGGCAAGGTGTAGTGCTGCTGGAGGGCGGCGACGTCCACCAACTTTGTCTCGCGCGCCCAGGTCAGGAAGAGGCGCACCGTCTTGACGCTGGTGCAACAGGCGAGCAGACGGCCGAGTATCTCCTTGCGCGGATTGCTCAGGCTCTCGAACAGGTTGCGCGCTTCTTCCAGCCCCTGATGGGTGCCCACGTCGTAGAGCAGTTCGAGCAGCGCGCGCTCGGGTACCGACACGCGCAAGCCTTCAGTCACGTCGGGTGGCGTAGTCAGGCTCTTTGCGGCCAGCGCCTCATCCGGCCAATCGAACAGCTGGGCCGACACGTAACGCGCGGGAAAACGCGTGGTGAACCATGCAGGCAGCGCGAAGCGCACATCGCCCCAGAGCACCCACTGCTCGCGCGTGGCCAGATTGTGGCGCACGCCGTGTATGGCAAGCGCGCTCTTGCCTGCGACGTGCAGGCCGGCGACACGGGTCTGCAGGAACTTGGTCGTCGCGTGTGCGTTCAGTTCATCGGCGGGAAAGGCGTACACGCCCTGCGCCAGCCGGACCAGCCAACCCGTCGCGGCATAGTGGGCCGCCAGCTTCGCGGACACCCCCAAGCGCGCGAGCGCGCCCACATCGAATGGCGCTCCGCGTGGGAGGCTGGTCTGGAGCTGCTTGATTAGCGAATGTCTTGAAGTTCCCATAGTGCATGAATCTTACCGCAATTTCTAATCAGATACGACGTTTTTGATTAATTATTCACGCCATATTCGTATCTTATTGTAATTACGACACTATATCTAATCAGCCGCCGTTACTGACACGCGATGGCCCCCGTCCAGGGGAAATCGAGGCTCATCGCGATAGGAGTTGCCGGTCCTGACAAGGCACCGTTCCGGCTCCGTATCGAAACGATCACGCGGCGCGCAGCGGCACCACGTTGCTCACGGTCAGCGCGTCGAGATAATCCGCCCACTTCTGCAGCCACACCCGCGCCTCGGCGTCGTAGCGATGCCGGTCGTAGATGGCGCTCACCGAACTGTCGACGTGATTGAGGATGCGGTCCTGCACGACACGAAGGTAACCGAGCTTCGCCAACCCCGTGGCCACCGTGCGACGCAGGTCGTGAACTGTCCACGGTAGCTCGATCGGATCGGCGCGCGGCTTCCCCTCCTTCTTCTTGCGTGCCTCGTATTGCGCAAGGCCGAGCGCTTTCTGCGCGATGTGGTATCTGTCCATCGGTGAAGGAAAGACGAAGACATCATGCAGCGCCCGGCGCACTTTCAGCAGGTCGATCGCCTGACGCGAAAGCATGACGTCGTGCGGCTCGCCGTTTTTCGTTTCGCGGATCGTCCATACCGCGCGCTCCAAGTCGATGTCTCGCCACATTGCCGCGACCACTTCGCCCGAGCGGCAGCCGGTGAAGAGCACCAGCGCCAGCGCATCTCGCACGGTCTGGCTGTAGGGACTGCGCGGCAGCCAACGCACGAACGTCGCGAGCTCGCTGTCGCTGAAGACGCGCTTTCTGCGCACCTGCGGCGCACCTTTGATGCCCAGCGTCGGAAACACGAAGTCGTCGGGGAGACGTCCCTGTTCCGCGGCGTGCGTGTACGCGCAGCGAATGCGGCCAAGCAGGTAAGTGCCACACCGTGGGGCGCGATTCAGCATGGGCCGGATCACTTCGTCCTGCAGTTCGCGTCGTGTCACCGCCGCCGCAGGGCTATCGCCGAGCTTGGAGAGCAGTTCGCGACGCAGCAGCCGTGCGCCCTCGTCACCGCGCTTCTGTTTGCTCAGGCGCTCAGCGATGTAGTCCTCGACCATTTTCTCCACCGTATAGCGCGCGAGTTTCTCGGCTTCGCGATGTCGTCTCGCTTCCGCGCGTGCCTGCTGCTTCTCCAACTGCGGGTCGAACCCGCGCTCGCGTTCGAGCTTCAAGCGTCCCAGCGCCTTGCGTGCTTCCGCGAGGGTCATGGGACCAAACTCGCCGAGCTTGATCTCGCGCAGTGCGCCATCACTGGCCCGGTAGCGGTAGAAAAACACTCGGGCTGCATTCGTGTGGCGCACCCTCAATCCCGGGTAATCGGGATCGGCGCACTCGTCTCCTGAACGCAGGTCGGCGATAATGCGAGGGGTGAGCATGGGTGGCGGTTTCTTCATTGCGAATGCAGCGTAGACCTATACCGCCACCTACACCAAACCGACTGACAAGGCTGGACAAGACTGGACGAGTCCAGCCATCAAGCAGAGACCGGAATTTGCAATAAGCGCCATCTGTACAAGTAGTTACCCGCAGTTTTGCCAAAGAAGAGAAGAGCTTGAACGACCCCAGTTTCAGCAACCATACGCCTATGATGCAGCAGTATCTGCGCATCAAAGCGCAGCACGCGGACAAGCTGCTGTTCTACCGCATGGGCGATTTTTACGAGCTGTTTTATGACGATGCCGAGCGCGCGGCGAAGTTGCTCGACATCACGTTGACCAGCCGCGGTGCTTCCGCCGGCGTGCCGATCAAAATGGCGGGCGTGCCGTTTCACGCCGCTGAGCAATACCTCGCCAAGCTGGTGAAGCTCGGCGAATCGGTGGCGATCTGCGAACAAATCGGCGACCCGGCGGCCTCCAAAGGCCCGGTCGAGCGCAAGGTCATGCGTATCGTCACGCCGGGGACGCTGACCGACGCGGCGCTGCTCGACGACAAGCGCGACAACATCGTGCTCGCGTTAAACCGCGCGCGCGACACGCTGGGCATTGCGTGGCTGTCGCTCGCCTCCGGGCGCTTCGCGGTGCTGGAGACCGCGTGGCGCAATCTCGATGCCGAAATCGAGCGCCTGCGCCCGGCGGAAATTTTGGCGCCCGACAGTTTGGCGCAAAGCCTGCCGGCGCACTGGAAAATGCCGGTGAAGCGCGTGCCGCCGTGGCCATTCGAATTCGATGCCGCGCGCCGCAACCTGTGTAAGCACTTCGGCACGCTCGATCTGACCGGTTTTGGCGCCGAGGCATTGAGCATCGCGGTGGGCGCGGCCAACGCGCTGCTCGATTTCGTCAAGGCCACGCAAGGCGCGGCCATCGCGCATCTCACCGCACTCTCGGTGGAGCAATCAAGCGAGTGGGTGCGCATGGACCCGGCCACGCGGCGCAACCTGGAGCTCACGGAAACCATCCGCGGCGAAGCGGCGCCGACCTTGTTGTCGCTGCTCGATCGCTGCGCCACCAGCATGGGCAGCCGCCGGCTGCGCCACGCGCTGCATCATCCGTTGACGCATCGCGAAACCCTGGTCGCGCGGCACGACGCCATCGGTGAGTTGATCGAAACCAGCGGCCACGAACGCGTGCAGGCGTTGCTGCGCACCTTCGTGGACGTCGAACGCATTACCGCACGGCTCGCCTTAAAAACCGCGCGCCCGCGCGATCTGTCGGGCTTGCGCGACACCTTGAAACAACTGCCGGCGGCGCAAGGCTTGCTCGGCGGCGGCGCCAGCGCACACCTTAAGTTTCTCTCGCATCGGCTGGGCGTGCCAGGGGCCGTGGCGGCCCGACTCACCGCCGCGATTCAAGCCGAACCCGCCGCGCTGATCCGCGAAGGCGGCGTCATCGCCGGCGGCTACGATGCCGAACTTGACGAGTTGCGCGGCATTCAAAACAACTGCGGCGAATTTTTGCTGGCGCTGGAAGCACGCGAAAAAGCGCGCAGCGGCATTGCCAATCTCAAGGTGGAATACAACCGCGTGCACGGCTTTTACATTGAGGTCACGCGCGCGCAAAGCGACAAGGTGCCAGACGATTACCGCCGCCGGCAAACGCTCAAAAACGCCGAGCGTTACATCACGCCTGAACTCAAAACCTTCGAAGACAAGGCGCTGTCCGCGCAAGATCGCGCACTCGCCCGTGAAAAATTGCTCTATGACGCGCTACTCGACAGCCTTGCGCCGCACATCCCGGCATTGCAGCAAGCGGCGGCGGCGCTCGCCGAGCTCGATTTGCTCGCCACTTTTGCCGAGCGCGCCGCCGCGCTCGACTGGTGCGCGCCGCAGTTTTGCGACGACGCCGCCATTGCTATCGAAGGCGGCCGTCACCCGGTGGTGCAGGCGCAGGTCGATCGCTTCGTCCCCAACGACGCGCAGCTCTCGCCCACCCGGCAAATGTTGCTGATCACCGGCCCCAACATGGGCGGCAAATCGACTTACATGCGACAAGTGGCGATCATCGTGCTGCTCGCCCACTGCGGTTCGTTTGTGCCGGCGACGCGCGCGCGCATCGGCCCGGTGGATCAAATTTTCACGCGCATTGGCGCCGCCGACGATCTCGCGGGCGGGCGCTCGACATTCATGGTGGAGATGACCGAGGCGGCGTACATTTTGCATCACGCCACACCCAAGAGCCTGGTGCTTATGGATGAAATCGGCCGCGGCACCTCGACTTACGATGGGCTGGCGCTGGCCGGTGCGATCGCACGGCACCTGGTTGAAAAATGCCGCTGCTATACGCTGTTTGCCACCCACTATTTCGAGCTGACCGAGCTCGCGCTCAAATTCAAGGAAGTAGCCAACGTGCACTTCGGCGCGGTGGAGCACAAGGACCACATCGTTTTTTTGCACAGCGTCGAGGAAGGCCCCGCCAATCAAAGCTACGGTTTACAAGTGGCGCAACTCGCCGGCGTGCCGGCGAATGTGATACGCGCGGCGCGGCGTAATTTGCAGGCGCTGGAAGAAAAAGCGCTCAGCGCCGGCGGGCAAGGTGATTTGTTTACGCAGGCGCGTGCCGCGCGGGAACCTGAGGCCGCGCTGGAGCATCCCATCATTAACGCATTGCGTGCGACCGACCCGGATGCGCTTACGCCGCGCGCCGCGCTGAAACTGCTGTATCAGTTACGCAATCAAATCGATAGATAAAAATATCAATAAAATCAATGGATTACGTTTTAACTTGAAGATGCGACGATTTTTCCGATGGTGGCTGATACTCGCGATCAGCGCGTTCAGTGTAGCGCCGCTAGCTAGCGCGGCGGATTTCACCTTTGCCGCGTTCGGCGACACCCCCTACACCGAGGATGAGGAGCCTCTTTTCGTCGACATGATCGGTGAGATGAATCGCGAAAAACTCGCGTTCGCGATTCACGTTGGCGATTTTAAGCGCGGCTCGTCCCCGTGCAGCGATGCCGTTTTCGAACAGCGCGCGGAATGGTTCGCGTTATTCCACCACGCGCTGATTTACACGCTGGGGGATAACGAGTGGTCGGACTGCCGCCGCCTGCGCGCGGGCCGCCATGATCCGCTGGAGCGGCTGCAAAAGTTGCGCAGCCTTTTTTTCGCCGACGCTTATTCGCTGGGCCAGAACAAAATCACATTGACGCGCCAAAGCGGCGGCTACCCTGAAAACGCGCGCTGGGTGCACCAAGGCGTGGTGTTCGCGACCTTGAACGTGCCCGGCGGCAACAATAATTTGCACATGCCCAAGGAATTCGCGGCACGCGGCAAGGCACTCGATGCATGGATCCGCGAGACCTTTGCTTACGCACAAACGCACCACCATCGCGCGGTGGTGCTGGTGATGCAAGCCAACCCGTTCGTGAGCAGTATCGGCACGCGTAACGGCTACGCCGAGTTGCTTGCCGCCATGACGCGGGCGTCGCTAGATTTTGCGGGCGAAGTGCTGTTGATCCACGGTGATACGCACCGCTACCGCTTCGATCAGCCGCTGGTGGAGCCGCAAAGCAGGCGCCGCGTCGGCAACTTCACGCGGCTGGATGTGTTCGGCTACCCGTTCATGAACTGGGTGCGCGTGCGGGTGTCGCAACGCGACGGCAGAATCGTCTTTAGCGCCGCGCCCGGTTTCAGGCCCAACTAGGGCTTGTTAACAATTGATTCGTGAGACGCGAGTTAATTGTTAACAGGCCCTAAGCCATCAATGATGATGCCCGTGCGCCCCATGCACGTGGCCGTGGGACAGCTCTTCTTCAGTGGCGGCGCGCACCGCAGCGATGGTGAATTCGAAGTTAAGCGCCTTGCCGGCGAGCGGATGATTGCCGTCCACCACCACCTTGCCTTCGGCGATGTCGGTCACGGTGTAGACCAGGGTCTCGCCCTTGCGCGAGGATTCTCCCTCGAACTGCATGCCCACGTCGAGCTTGGCCGGAAACTTGTCGCGCGGCTCCATGCGCACCAGTTGCGCGTCGTATTCGCCGAACGCGTCCGATGGTTCCAGCCGCACGCGGCAGGTCTCGCCTACCACCTTGCCGTCGAGCGCTTTTTCCACCGCCGGAAAGATGCCCGAAAAACCGCCGTGTAAATACACCAGCGGCACATCGGATTTTTCGATCAAGGCGCCGTTGGCTTCGTAGAGCGTGTACGACAGCGTGACCACCGTTTTGGGAGCGACGTTCATAGTGTCTCGGCTTAGCGCGCGATTGTATGGGGCGGCCATTGTAGCCGAATTCCCGGCTTAAACGCCGGCAAAACGCGGCCGTTATAATGACTGCAATGGTGAACACAACACGACGTATGCTTGGCGGGCTTGACGCGGGCGCCTTCCTGCGCCGTCATTGGCAAAAGCGCCCGTTGCTCGCGCGCGGCGCGCTGCCCGGCTGCGGTGATTGGCTCGATCGCAACGCCTTATTCGAGTGGGCGGCGCGCGACGATGTCGAATCGCGGCTGGTGATGTGCACGCGCAACCGCTGGTCGGTGCGCCACGGCCCGTTTCGCAAGGCCGATTTCAAGCGGCTGCCCGCGCGCGGCTGGACGCTGCTGGTGCAGGGCGTTGAAGTGCTACACCCGCAAGCCGCCGCGCTGCTGCAATGCTTTTCGTTCATCCCGCACGCGCGGCTCGACGATTTGATGGTGAGCTACGCGCCGCCGGGCGGCGGCGTCGGCCCGCATTTTGACAGCTACGACGTTTTTTTGCTGCAGGGCGCGGGTACGCGCCGCTGGCGCATCGGCGCGCAGCGCGACGTGACCCTGGTCGACAACGCGCCGCTACGTATCCTCAAGCGCTTTCGCCCCGAACGCGAGTGGCGCCTCGAGCAAGGCGACTTGCTGTATCTGCCGCCGCGCTACGCCCACGAAGGTGTCGCCCTTAAACCGTGCGTGACGCTTTCGGTGGGCTTTCGCGCGCCGCGCGCGCAGGAACTCGCCACGCGTTTTTTGGAGTTCCTGCAAGACGACATTCAACTCGACGGCATCTACCAGGACCGCGATCTCCAACCGCGGCGGCATCCCGCGGCGCTGTCGGGCGAGCTGTTAAAGCGCTACACGCGCCTGCTGCGGGGCGTGCGTTGGAGCGCCAACGATATTCGTATTTTTTGCGGACGTTACCTGACCGAGCCCAAGCCGCACACCGTGTTCACGCCGCCGCGCCGGGCGCTGCCGCTCGCGGCGTTCGCAAAACGGGTGGCCGCGCACGGGCTGCGCCTCGCGCCAGCGTCGCGCATGCTGTTTAGCGGCGGCGATTTTTTTGTCAACGGCGAGCATCAACGCATTAGCGCAGCCGACCTCACGCCATTGCAGCAACTCGCTGATTGGCGGCGGTTGCCGGCATGCCCACTGGCCGCGTCGCTCGCACGTGCCGCGCACGCCTGGTATCGCGCGGGTTACGTGGAAATTTAAATCGTCATGGCCAACCATCCGTCACTGCCCAACGCGCAGTACCGACGCTTCGAAAGTTTCAAGGAATTCGAAGAGCTTTTCGACGGCTTGATTCCGCAAACGCAAGCGGTGATTCGTGTGTTCGACCGCACGCTGTCCGCGGCGTGGAACAGCGCCGCGCGCTGCCATCTGTTGAAGCAATTTCTGCGCGAAAACCGCGTCAACCGCCTACAGGTGATTGTGCACGATGCAAGCAACATCGCGCGCGAGCTGCCACGCGTGGCCGAACTTAACCGCGATTTTGGCCACGCCTTCAAGATCCGCCAAACACCGCGCATGGCGCATCATGTTTACGACCCGTTTATCGTCTTTGACGCGAGCCACTACCTGCATCGTTTTCACCACGCGCACATGCGCGCCGCAATTGGTAAGCACGATGTGGAAAACGCCCGACAACTGATTGACCGTCATCTGGAACTTTGGGAGGTCTCGAGCGCCCTAAGCTTGGCCAGCCCCAGTGGACTTTGATGCAAAAACGTCAGAAATCCTTTTTGAATCAGGGGGATTTCAGCGCAAATTGCCCCCCCCAAAAAGTGGACAATCGCTTTGCATGCAGGTTAGAATCTGCCTCGCTAAAATCCATCGGCCAGTTAGCTATGGGTCATTAGCCTGGATGGTTGAACCGATTCAGTTCCGCGGATCGGTTCCGGCTGGTCAAGTAGCGCCTGAAAAAAACTCACCTTCGAAGGGAATATGATGATGAAACCTACTCTGATTGTTGCCGCCTTAATGGCGGTTGGTATTGCTGGTTGCGGCGATAAGCCCGCCCCAAAAGCTGCCGCACCTGCTCCGGCGCCTGCGGCGGCTCCGGCCCCCGCTCCCGCGCCGTCGGTGGTCGATGCCGCCAAGGATGCGGTGAAAGATGCCGCCGGTACCGCCACCGATGCCGCCAAAGACGCCGCTGGCGCCGCTACTGATGCCGCCAAGGGCGCGGTTGACGCCGCCAAGGACAAAGCCGCTGGCGCGAAAGACGGTGGTGGCGTTGCGGGCGCCGCTGCCGGCGCCAAGACTGGCGCCATGGACGCGATGAAGAAGTAATTACCGCGCAGCCCGGCGCACTAAAAGCCCGGGCGCACAAGTCCAATTGGGGCAATAGCGCCCAATCAAAAACCGGCACCGATCATCGGTGCCGGTTTTTTTTTTGTACGTTTTTCGTGCGTGCGCTACGCGCCGTACGCTAAAACGTCTGGAAAAATCACATGATCTCGCGCCACGCAAACCCATGGTCTTGCGTGGCGACGCCGATCCACGCCGGGTCACACCCTAACGCACCCGCCAGCGCTTCGCGCGCCAACGCCGGCGTATTGTTTTGCTTGGACAAATGCGCGGCGATCACGTGTTGCAGGCTGCTGGTCGAGCGGCTCGAAACAGCCCCCAACAACTGCGCCGCGGCATCGTTCGCCAAATGCCCCAGACGCCCGCCGATGCGTTGCTTGAGCGTGTAAGGATAATTACCGTTCATCAACATTTCGCGATCGTGGTTGCACTCCAGCACCAGCGCATCGGCCTCGGACAGCGTGGCCTCGATATGCGCGGTGGCAATGCCCACATCGGTCAACACCCCCAACGCCTTGTCGCCGTCGCCGAACACAAACTGCGTGGGCTCGCGCGCATCGTGCGGCACTGGAAAGGGCTTTAATTCTATGTCACCCAGCGGCAGCGCAACGTGGCTATCGATGATGTTGACCACCACGCCCTCGAAACGCGAAACGCCGGTGGCCATCAGCGTGCCGTGCGTCAAATAAACGGGGATATCATACTTGCGCGCCAGGCGCGGCACGCCGCCGACGTGGTCGTCGTGCTCGTGCGTCACCACGATGACGTCGATGTCGGCGGGCGTAAGAAGAAGCCGCGCCAGCCGCCGCACGGTATCGGCGAGCCCGAAACCGCAATCGAGTAAGAGATGAGTGCCTTGATGGTGGACGATCAGTCCATTGCCTTCACTGCCGCTGCCAAGGGAGGCGAAGCGCATGCTAATGGTGAGGGGTGAGACGTGAAGCGTGAGGCGCAAAGCATCGGGCATAAAGCTCGCTTCGGTGGTTACACCTCACGCCTCTCGCCTCACTCACTTTAGCTGATCATGCAGCAGCGTCAAAATGCGGTTGGCCGTGGCGGATTGCTCCTGCTTGCCGTCTTTGTTGAGCACGCTCACCTGCGCGCTGGTGTTCATGTCGCGCACGGCGATTTGGAATTGCTCGTTCTTTTTGGCCGGGCTGCCGCCCCAGAATTTGAGCGAGCCCAGAGTGCGGCCGATGAGGCCCTTGCCGTCTTTCTTGCTCTCGACATCGGACTCGGGGTCGATATAACGCACGAAATAGATGCCCTTCGAGCGGTCGCGGTCTTCGACCGTAAAGCCCACGCGATCCAGCGCCAAACCCACGCGCCGCCACGCGCGGTCGAACTGCTCGTTCACCGTCAGCACCCCACCGCTTTGGCTTGCCAACGCGGCACGCGGCGCTTGCGCAGCCGCGGCGATACGCTGTTTGGCCTGCGCTTCCTGCACACCGAAACGCGTCATCATCCGGCGCAGCATTTCGGCTTCCAGATCGGGGTCGACAGGGCGCGGGTGCCAGCGTGTCTGATCCTTGCCTTCGGTGATATACACCTCTTGCATGCCGCGGTGGCTGACGTACACCTCCGTGGTGCCGGATTGCATGCCGCGCTCCAGCCGCGTGCGGAATTTATCGCGCTCCGAGGTCGAATAGATCGAATCAAACAGTTTGCCCAAGGCGCCGCGAATAATGCCGTCCGGCAACTTGGCGCGGTTTTCCGCCCAGTCGGTTTCCATGACACCGGCGTCGGGGATTTCGATGTTGATGATAAAACCGATCTCTTGCCAGAAATCCTTGACCACCGGCCACACTTGCGCCGGATCGCCTTTCACCACCAGCCAGCGCTGTGTGCCCGCGCGTTCGATGCGTGCATCGTTTTGCTCCGGCAAAACGGCGCCCGAGCTCACCTGCGGCCGCGCATCGCGTTCAGTGTTGTAGTTGGAAAACGTCGCGGTGCCCTTGCGCGCATCGGGCACCACGTAGCGATCATCGGCGCTCGGCCGCGCAAGATCGGGCGGCACTTCCAGCGATGGAATCTTGCCGGCCGACTTGTAGTCGATCTTTTTGGTCGGCATCTGAAACGATCCGCACGCCGCCACCATCACGCCCGCGGCGACGCAGCACAACGCGTTAAGCGTCCGAATAAGTACCATGCTTTACCTCAATTGCTCACACTGAACCCTGGCGAACCCATGGCGGCAATGCCCGGGCCGTCAGCCCGCGATGCCCGCCTGGCGCATTGCACCGCGCACCAGATCATGAAATTGCGCCGACAACGGCGTTAACGGCAAACGAATGCCGCTTTTGATCAGCCCCATTTGCTGCGCCGCCCATTTCACCGGGATCGGATTGGCCTCGCAGAACAAATGCCGATGCAGCCCCAGCAGCCGGTCGTTGATCTCGCGCGCCCTGGCAAGATTGCCTTCGAGCGCCGCCGCGCACATCTGATGCATGTCCTTGGCCGCGACGTTGGCCGTCACCGAAATGACGCCATCGCCGCCCATCAACATCAACGGCAGTGCCGTGGCGTCGTCGCCGCTAAACACCATGAAGCCATTGGGCTTGCGGCGAATCAAATCGGAACCGCGCTCCAGATTTGCGGTGGCATCCTTGATACCGACGATGCTGGGCACTTGCGCCAGGCGCAGCACGGTTTCGTTCTGCATATCGGCGACGGTACGGCCGGGCACGTTATAAAGGATCTGTGGGATGTCCGCCGACTCGGCCACCGCCTTGAAATGTTGATACAAGCCCTCCTGCGTGGGCTTGTTGTAGTAGGGCACCACCGACAGGCTGTAATCGGCGCCGACCTTTTGCGCATACTGCGTGTGCTCGATCGCCTCGCGCGTGGAATTCGCCCCGGTACCGGCGATCACCGGGATGCGTTTTTTGACGTGCTCCACCGCGGTTTTGATGAGCTGCCAGTGTTCGTCGTTATCCACCGTGGGCGACTCACCGGTGGTCCCCACCACCACCACGCCGTCGGTGCCCTCGGCGATATGCCAATCGAGCAATTTGCGAAAACCCTCGAGATCGAGCACGCCGTCTTCACGCATCGGCGTGACGATTGCCACCACACTACCCTTTAACGTTTTCATCGATGCCCGCCTTGGTTGTAACCTTCGCTTCGCTTTGGTCGCGTTGGTCGCGTTCTGGTCGTTGTGCTTAATGTAACTATTTGATTTTAAAGGGTTTTTTTAATAGCCTTAAGCTAACCCCGTATTGTACCCGAAGAACCTCGCGGCGGGTTAGCGGTGAGACCAGCGCAAGCGCTGTCAGTTGCATGCAGCGCGCAAATGCGTTGCACGCGCGCGGGTGAGGGCGCGGCGAGCAACACATCTTCGTAAGCACGCACCGCGAGCCGGCCGCGCACAACCTCGAGTAATTCTCCGGGTTGCAACAGAAAGTCGGGGTTGGACGGGCGGCCGTAACGCTCATTGCCCAATGCGAAGGTTTCGTAAATCAACACCCCCCCCGGCGCCACCGCATCGAGCAAATGCGTGAACAAGGCGCGATGCAAATAATTCGTCACCACCACGCCGGCGTAAACGCGCGGCGCGTACGGCCACGGCCCGCCTTCGATGTCGGCATGCAGTGGCGTGATATTGATGACGCCCGACAGGCTCGCCAACGCCTCGGCGTTACGATCCAGCGCGTCCACCGCGTGTCCGCGCGCGGCAAACCAACGCGCGTGCCGGCCGTGGCCGCACGCGACATCGAGCACGCGGCCGCGCGCGGGCGCCAGTTCGCCCCAGCGCGTGACCCACGCCGAAGGCGCCATCGCGGTTACGGCAGACACACGCCCGCCACACGTTCGGCCGCCGGCCGCACGCCGGCTAACACCTCGATCAAGCGGCACGCCGGATGCTGGCCGATGCTCTCGAGTGCGGGCGTCAACTCGGCCGGCCAATCTTGCGGCATGCCCGCGCACACGCGCTGCGCGGCCGCCACCAGCGGCGCAAAGGCGTTGGCGCGCGCGTTCGCACCCGCATGCCCCTTGAGCCAGCGCTGCAACTGCGATTCTGCCGCCGCAAAAGAGGCGTAAGCCGCGATTTGATTGTTGCGCGCACTGCCGCCGTTGATGGGCTCATTGGCATGGATCCAGTTGTCGACCACGCTCTGCGTGTGCGCGGGTGAGCCCTTAAAAACGCCGACGCCGCGCGCGGATGCCGCCACGAAATTGCCCTGCACCATGACGGTTTTGGGCACGTCGTTGTGCGCCATCACCGCCACCGCGTCGCCCGCGGGATTGAGCAACACGTTGCCGCTAATCGCGAGATGGCCTTCGGCTTGCAGCAGCGCCTCCACCGGATTGCAAAAAAACACGTTGTGCGCGACTTCATAGCCATCGTCAGCGCCCGCGCCTTGCCTGGGAAAATGCCCCAGCAGCAAATTCGGCCGCGCGTTGATGCCGGGCGCCGCCAGATGCGCCTTGCTGAACAGGTTATGGCGTATCACAGTGCGGGTGTGCTCCATCGGCATGCCGGGCGCTTGCGGGCGTTCGTTCTGGTGCTTGATCTGCACGTTATAGCCCAGCGTGTCGAGCACCACGTTCTGCTCGATCAAGCCCGCGAAAAATTGCTTGTTGCCGTCCGAGTCGCCCAGGTACATGCCGGTGCCGGCGCCGATGATGACGTTGCGGAGGATCACCCAATTCCACGCCAGGCACTTGCTCGAAATGCCGATCAACTGCTGGTGCGCGCCGTGGCCGATGATCAGCAAATCCTCCAGCACCATGTGATGCACCGACACGCAATCGCGGCGCCCCTCGGCTTTGACCGCGTCGGTGTCAAGGTTGCGGCCATCGAGTATGAGATGGCGGATGTGCACATGCGCGGTGTTGGACAAGCTGATGGTGTTATGCCCCGCCCGCGCGAAAAATACCGCCGGCGCACCGTTGGCCGGCCCGCGAATAATGATCGGTTGGCGCGCCGTGCCGCGCACGCCGTGCAGCGGCATGCCGCTGCGATAAATGCCCGGCGCGAGCAGCAACTCATCGCCGGGTTTGAGTTGCGTGAGCAGCGCGCGATAGTTATCGGGGTTGGCCTGTAGCACGGCCGCGCGCGCGTCGCTTGCAGCCACGGCAATAACGATCACCAGCAACACGCGCAGCCACAACCGGCAAGCCGGCATCCGCGACACGATCATGAAAGACTCACCGAGCCGATACACGCGCCCATGATAAGCCACGAGACACTTGATCGCCGTCAAAAAAATATTTAATTAAATCATATACTTACGTTAATTCTCTGGCGCGCGCTTAGTTCAAGCGGAAGTTCTTGAACTGCCACGGATTAGCGCTATCGACATCTTCCGCGAACGGATGGTGGCGGCCTTGAAGCGGCGTCCAATCGGAATACGCGCCATGCACCTTGCCCAGGTACGGATTGGCGATTTCCAGCACGCGCTGAAAATCAAGATCGTCCGGATCGACAATGCCCGCATGCGGATTTTCCATCGCCCACACCACCGCGCCCAACACCCCGGCGGCGACCTGAATGCTGGTGGCGTTGTTATACGGCGCAAGGCTTCTTGCTTCGCCGATCGAAATGCGCGAGCCGTACCAGTACGCGCCCTTGGCGTGGCCCATCAGCAGCGCGCCGAGTTCATCCACGCCATCGGTGATTTCTTGGGTCAACACGCGGCGCTTTTCCTGGCCGATCCAGTTGCGGCCCGCGAGTTCGTGGATCGACACCACGGTGTCATCGCTCGGATGATAAGCATAGTGGCAAGTCGGGCGGTAGATCACCTCACCCTTGCCGTTTTTGACGGTGAAATAATCCGAAATCGAAATCGATTCCCCGTGCGTGATCAAAAAGCCGTGAAAGTGACCTTCCTCCGGCGTCCACGTGCGCACGCGCACCGAGGCGCCGGGGCGCGTCAAATAAATCGCCGCCTTGCAGCCGAAGTCGTGTTCCTTGCCATCGGGCGGAAAATGTTTTTCGTGCGAGCCCCAACCCAGTTCGCACGGCTGCGAGCCCTCGCCGATGAAACCGTCGACCGACCAGGTGTTGACGAATTCGCCGCGGCGCTTGCGCGGATGCGCCACCTGCGTGTCGCGCTCCGAGCAGTGGATCGATTTTACGTTTAACCGCATCGCAAGCTCGGCCCACTCGGCCTTGGTTTTGGGAATATCCTTGTGGCCTAAAATATCACGCCCCAAATCAACCATCGCCTGCTTCACCCAGTGCGAAATCAAGCCGGGGTTGGCACCGTGCGTCGGGATCACCGTCGGACCTTTGGGGAATTTTTGGCGCAGCGCCAGTACCTCCTCGCGCTGACCGTAGTTGGAGCGGCGCGAGGGCGACACCGCTTGATCGGTATAACCGCCCAGCCACGGCTCGATACAGGTATCGAGATACATCACGCCTTTTTCGCAGCAAAACTCGATCAGTGCCGAACTCGCGACATCGACGGACAGATTGATCAGGAAATCGCCCTTGCCCAGCAAGGGGTCGAGTATCGCGTGGAAGTTCTCGCGCGTAAGCGGCTTGACTTCGTAACTTATGCCGTAGCTGGCTGCCTCATCGCGCCCGCGCTCATCACCGGTGATAATGCGAATGCGCGCTTTAGGCATGTCGATGTGGCGCAATACGAGCGGCAGCGTGCCCTGCGCGACAGAACCGAAGCCAACAAAAACGAGGTTGCCGTTGAATTTGACGTGCTTTTTATCGGCCATTTCATAAACTGCCTTGTCGAAGCTCAAAACGCGCGGAGTTTAACAAAACCACAGCGGACATTTCAATGCAAACGACAGCGACGCGCGCGCCGCAGCCGGCGCGGCACACTCGCCGAAAAATATAAAACGTCAGTAGTGTCCGGACGTTAATCGAATAAATTCAATTGGTTAGCGGACATGTCCGGAATTTCGTCGGCGACGATTTTGTTAAGTAGTTGATCCAATGGCATTTTCTCGAACATCGTGAGGCTCAAGATTTGTAGCATCTCATACAGGCTCGCCGACAGGTTAAGCCGCTTTTTGACGATCGCCACCAGCACGTAGACCGAGACCGCGATCCAGATTTGCG